>NZ_JZKF01000069.1 GCF_000962825.1 Actinoplanes rectilineatus | reverse complement strand
GTCGGCGTGACCGTGGGTGTGGGGGAGGGGGTCGGGGATCCGCCTCCTCCGATGGTCAGGTCGACGCAGGAGTAGAACGCGTTGACCGTGTCGGCGATGTTCCACCGGGCCAGCACCGTCTGCCGTCCGGTGAAACCGCCCATGTTCACCGTGTGCGACTTGGTCGCCCCGGGTTGTGCTCCGCCGTCGTTGAACGATGCCAGCAGTGTGTTGCCGATGAAGTATTCCCATGTCGTGGTGGCGTGGCGTGCGGTGATCACCCAGTTGAAGGTGACACTCGTTCCGACCGTGGTGGCGGGCCAGGCTTTGCCGGTGTCGTTGAGGACGGTGAACCGGCTGCCGCCGCCGTTGCACAGGGTGGAGCCTTTGGGTGCCTCGACGCTCTGCGGTTCGTAGACGATGTCGCCGCACCCGCTGACCGCGCCGCTGGCACAGTTCGCCTGGCGGCTCGGCGGGGAGGAGATGTAGCCGTGCGCGGACGCGGGGGAGACGGCCGTGAGCAGTGACCCGGCGACGGCCGCGACGGTCAGGAGGGGAAGGATGAATCGACGTCTCATGAGCACTCCTCGGGGGACGGGATGTTCACGAGCGTAAATTTATTGTTGTTAACAGTAAATGATGTTACTTATTTTCATGGGGATCGATGCTGATGACCGGCACCACCACGGGGCTCACGCTGCGCCAGTTGGGGACGACCGTCTACCTGCCGTCCGCGGCGTACTCGACCGGTCTGGGCGCCGTCGCCCCCGTCGTGGTGCTCTCCGCCATCGACCTCGGCGCCTCCACCGCTACCGCGGCGCTGGTCGTCGGCATGCTCGGAATCGGACAGATCGCCGGTTCGTTGCCGGCCGGCGTGCTGACCGCCCGGATCGGCGAACGGCTCACCATGATCGGGGCGGCCGCGCTGGCCGTACCCGCGCTGGCGATCGGTGCGGTCGCCGGGAACGTACTGCTGCTCGGGCTGGCCGTCGCGATGATCGGGTTCGGGTCGGCGGCGTGGATGGTGGCGCGCCTGGCGTACCTGACCGAGGCCGTCGACCCGGCGTTGCGGGCGCGGGCGATGTCCACCCTGGGCGGGGTCAGCCGGGCCGGGGTGTTCGCCGGGCCGTTCCTCGGCGCCGGGGCGATGCACCTGATCGGGCTCACCGGGGCATATGTGGTGGCGCTGGTGGGGATGGCCCTGGCCACGGCGCTGCTTATCCTGCTGCCGCCGGTGACCCACGACCGGATCACCGCACCCGGCGGACCGCAGCCCCGGCTGTGGACGGTGCTCAGGGACAACGGCCGGACTCTGCGTACCCTCGGGGTGGCCGTGCTGCTCGTTGGGGCCCTGCGCGCCGCCCGGCAGACGATCCTGCCGCTCTGGGGTGCCGGTCTCGGGCTCGAACCCGCCACGATCGGCCTGATCTACGGGCTGTCCGGCGCCGTCGACATGCTGCTGTTCTATCCGGCCGGCTGGCTGATGGACCGCTTCGGGCGGCGGTGGGCCGCGGTCCCGGCGATGACGCTGCTCGGCCTGGCCCACCTGCTGATGCCGGTCTCCTCCGGTCTGACCGGGCTGGTCCTGATCGCGATGCTGATGGGTCTCGGCAACGGGTTCAGCGCCGGCCTGATGATGACGATCGGCGCGGACGTGTCCCCGAGGGAGGGCCGTGCTCAATTCCTCAGCGCCTGGCGGCTGTGTTCGGACGTCGGTGCCGGGGGCGGGCCGCTTCTGATCGGTGCGGTCACCGCGGTCGGCTCGCTGACCGCCGCCGCCCTGACCGTGGGCGCGGCGGGCTTTCTCGCGGCGTTCCTGCTGTTCCGGTGGGCGCCGCGGGGAGAAGAGACCCGGCCCGGTGCCGCGGGGTAGGACCCCGCGGCACCGGGTCTGCTCTAAACGGTGCGGATCAGGTGGTCGAAAGCGCTGAGTGCGGCCTTCGCGCCGTCACCGGCTGCGGCGACGATCTGCTTGTACGGCGTCGTCGTGCAGTCCCCGGCGCCGAACACGCCCGGCACCGACGTGGCACCGGCGGCGTCGATCACGATCTCGCCCCGGTTGTTCGTCTCGACCACGCCACTGACCCAGTCGTTGTTGGGCAGTAGACCGATCTGCACGAAGATGCCCTGGACGGGCAGTGTGTGCACCGAGTCGTCCACCCGGTTGCGGTAGCTCAGCCCGGTCACCTTGCGGCCGTCGCCGGTGACCTCGGTGGTCAGCGCCTCGGTGATGACGTCGACGTTCGGCAGGCTCTTCAGCTTGCGCTGGAGCACCTCGTCGGCGCGCAGTCCGTCGGCGAACTCCAGCACGGTGACGTGCGAGGCCAGGCCGGCCAGGTCGATGGCGGCCTCGATGCCCGAGTTGCCGCCGCCGATGACGGCGACCGGCTTGCCCTTGAACAGGGGGCCGTCGCAGTGCGGGCAGAACGTGACGCCCTTGTTGCGGTACTCCTGCTCGCCGGGTACGTCCATGGTGCGCCACCGTGCGCCGGAGGCGACCACGACGGTCCGCGAGCGCAGCACCGCGCCGGTCTCCAGCTCGACCTCGATCAGGCCGCCGGCGTCGACCGCCGGGTGCAGTTTGGCGGCCTTCTGCCGGGGCATCACGTCGACGTCGTACTCGCGGACGTGCCGTTCGAGTGCCGCCGCGAACCGGGTGCCCTCGGTGTGCGGCACCGACGGGAAGTTCTCGATGCCGGCGGTGTCGAGCACCTGGCCGCCGATGCGGTCGGCGACCAGGCCGGTGCGGATGCCCTTGCGGGCGGCGTACATGGCCGCGGTCGAGCCGGCCGGGCCGCCACCGATCACCAGGACGTCGAACGGTTCCTTCTCGGTGAGCTGCGCGGCGTCGCGTTCGGCGCTGCCGGAGTCGAGCCGGGCGACGATGTCGGCCAGCTCCATCCGGCCCTGGCCGAACAGTTCGCCGTTGAGGTAGACGGCGGGGACGCTCATCACCTCGCGCTCGGCGACCTCGGCGGCGTACGCGCCGCCCTCGATCGCGGTGTGCGTGATCTGCGGGTTGAGTGCGGCCATCGTGTTGAGGGCCTGCACCACGTCGGGGCAGTTCTGGCAGGTCAGCGAGAAGTACGTCTCGAAGTGCAGCGGACCGGGCAGGGCCCGGACCGCGTCGAGCAGGGCCGCGTCGTGCCGGGGCGGGTGCCCGCCGACGTGCAGGAGCGCCAGCACGAGCGAAGTGAACTCGTGGCCGAGTGGCACGCCCGCGAACCGTACCCCGGAGTCCTGACCGGGCGTGGTGATCAGGAACGACGGCGTGCGGACGTCGGCGTCCGGGTCCTCGCGGACGGTGACCTTGTCGCCGGCCGAGCGGACGTCCTCGAGCAGTTCGCGGGTCTGCCGGCCGGCCTTGCTGTCGTCCAGGGTCGCGACCAGCTCGATGGGTGTGCGCAGATTCTGCAGGTACGCGCTCAGCTGCGCCTTGAGGGCGGCGTCGAGCATCAGATCTTGCCCACGAGCTCGAGCGACGGGGTGAGGGTCTCGGCGCCCTCTTCCCACTTGGCCGGGCAGACCTCACCCGGGTGGGCGGTGATGTACTGCGCGGCCTTGACCCGGCGCAGCAGCTCGGAGGCGCTGCGGCCGATGCCGGTGTCGTTGACCTCGATGGTCCGGATCCTGCCCTCGGGGTCGATCACGAAGGAGCCGCGCAGGGCCTGGCCGTCCTCCTCGATCAGCACCTCGAAGTTGCGGGAGAGCTGCAGGGTCGGGTCGGCGAGCAGCGGGTACTGCACCTTGCCGACGGCCTCGGACGTCTCGTGCCACGCCTTGTGCGCGAAGTGGCTGTCGGTGGAGGCGCCGTACACCTCGACGCCGATCGCCTGGAACTCGGAGTACAGGTCGGCGAGGTCGGCCAGCTCGGTCGGGCAGACGAAGGTGAAGTCGCCGGGGTAGAAGACGATGACGCTCCACTTGCCCAACAGGTCCTCGTCGGTCACCTGGAGAAACTTGCCCTGCTGGTATGCGTTGACCTTGAAGGGCTTCACGACGGAGTTGATGAGAGACACGGTGGAGCCTTTCCTCGGAGCTTGAGCGTCCGAGTTTAAGATCAACTTCTTCTCTTGATCTATTCCAATCTGGGATGGATGTGGAGACCCTCGCCACGTTCAGGCGCGGGTCGCGGCCGGCGCCGGGGGCAACGCCGTCACCGTGCACCGCAACTCCTCCAGCAGTGCCCCCACCAGCGGTGATCGGCCGGCCCGCCGCGCGGTCACCGCCGCCACGTAGCGGCACGGGCCCGGCGGTTCCAGGCGGACCGCGGTCAGGCCGGTCTGGTCGGCGGTCAGCGCCACCTCCGGGATCATGCTGATCCCCACACCGGCCCGGACCAGTTGCTGCGCGAAGTGGTAGTCGGTTCCCCGGCACGCGGTCCGCAGTGTCAGGCCGGCCGCCGTCGCGTACTGCTCGACCAGATCGCCGACCACCAGGCAGCCGTGCACCCAGCGCTCGTCACCCAGCTCCGCGATGCTCAGCGAACCCCGTCCGCCCAGCGGATGGCCGGCCGGCAGCACGATCCACATCGGATCGTCCATCAGTGGTGTCCAGGTCAGGCCGGGCGGCACCGGCGGGCGGTCGTCCAGGTGGTAGACCAGCGCCAGATCGGCCTCGCCGCTGCGGATCAACGGCAGGCTGGCGGCCGGCTCGCTCTCGATCACGGTCAGCTCGACGCCGGGGTGGGCGGCGTTGAACCGGATCAGAGCCGGTGGCAGGAGACGCTGGCCGCCGGTGGTGAAGGTGACCACGGTCAGCGTGCGGGACCCGTCGGCGAGCCGGGTCAGCTCGCGTTCGGCGGCGAGCAGTTCGGCCGCGACGGCGGTGGCCGTGTCGGCGAGGACCTGCCCGGCCGGGGTCAGCGTGACGCCGCGGGTGCTGCGCACGAAGACGGCGGTGCCGAGGGACTGTTCGAGGGCGCTGATCTGCTGGGACACCGCTGACGGGGTGAGCCGCAGCCGCGCCGCCGCACGGTTGAAGCTGCCCTGCCGGGCCACCTCGGCGAGGATCTGCAGCCGTCGCGGATCGATCATCAGAATTCCTTACGACCTGGTTAAGAAGTGGCCACTACCGCTTACGACGGTACGCGGCGAGGCTGACGGTGTGAATCGTCGTGCCTGGCTCCTCTTCGCCCTGGTGTCCGTGCTCTGGGGCATCCCGTATCTGCTGATCAAGGTGGCCATCGAGGACCTGTCGCCGTTGCTGGTGGTGGCCGGCCGGGCGGCCGTCGCCGCGGCGGTGCTGATCCCGGTGGCCGCGATGCGGGGCACGCTCGGTGCCCTGCGCGGCCGGCTCCCGCTGGTGACGCTGCTGGCGATGGTGCACGTGGTGGTGCCGTTCCTGCTCATCACGTACGGCGAGCAGCACATCACCTCGTCGCTGACCGGCATCCTGATCGCCGTCGAACCCGCGGTGATCGCCCTGCTGATGATGCGGGCCGAACCGCTGACCCCGGGACGCTGGGTGGGCCTGGCGCTGGGGTTCGCCGGGGTGGTCGTGCTGCTCGGCGTGGATCTGTCCGGTGACGTGCTGGGTGCGGTGATGGTGCTGCTGGCGGCGGTCAGTTACGCGGTCGCGACCATCGTCGTGCAGCGGCGTGCCGCGGACGTCCCGCCGGAGGCGCTGAGCGTCGGCACCACCGGGATCAGCGCGCTGGTGCTGGTGCCGCTCAGCCTGACGGTCCTGCCCGCCGGGCCGGTCGGCCTGGACTCGTGGGCCGCTCTGGCGGCTCTCGGTGTCCTGTGTACCGCGGTGGCCTTTCTGGCGTTCTACCGGCTCATCGGCCTGGTGGGTTCCACGAGGGCCGGTCTGGTCACCTACGTCAACCCGGTGGTGGCGGTGCTGCTCGGTGTGACGCTGCTGGACGAGCCGGTCGGGGTGGGCACGGTCGCCGGTTTCACGCTTGTGGTGGCCGGATGCTGGCTCAGCACGCGGTCTGTCAAGACCCGCATCCCCGATCCGGTCGCCGCCTGACCGGATCCACAAGCGACGCTCTTCCCCAGGTGCGGCCGTACCGGCCGTGACCTGGGGTTTTTCCTCACCGAAACAGCGATGGACGTCGAGATTGCCAGGTAACTCACAGCTAGTCGATAGCTCCCCCATCTCGACGGCACAGACTTTTTGCGGAATGTTTGCGAAGTCATCAAGATCGAAGGGATGACCTGGAGGGGAGCAACATGACGACGCTGGGGACGACGCACCCAGTGAGGGTGGGCCACCATGCCCACTGACCGCCCGATCTTCGTCGTCGGCTGCCCGCGCTCCGGAACGACGATGCTGCAACTGATGTTGCACGCGCACCCCCGGATCGCACTGCCGCCGGAGACCAGGTTCCTGCTCGACGGCTACAAGAAGCGGGCACAGTTCGGCGACCTGAACGACCCGGAGAAACGCCGCGCGCTGGCGAAATGGATCATCGGGACGTCGCAGTTCGACGACCTGGGGCTGGACAACGAGAAAGCCGAGGAGGCGATCGTCGCCGGCCCGCCAACCCTGGGCTCGGCGTTCGGCATCGTCTTCCGGATGTACTCGGAACGGTTCGGCAAGCCGCGCTGGGGCGACAAACGGCCGATGTACCTGCGGTACCTGCCGACGATCCTCCGGCTGTTCCCGGACGCGCAGATCATCAACATCATGCGTGACGGCCGGGACTGTGTGGCCTCCCTCAAGGAGACCCCGTGGAAGCCGGCCGAGTTCGACACCCTGCTCGGCTACTGGCGCGACTCGGCCGACGCGTCGCTGCTGGCCGCCCGGCGGTACCCGAAGGACGTGTACCACCAGGTGCGCTACGAGGACCTGGTCGCCGACCCGGAGCCGCACCTGCGGGCGATCTGCTCCTTCCTCGAGGAGGAGTACGACCCGGCGATGACCAAGCCGAACGAACTCGCCTCGGTCGCCGTGCCGGAGTACAAGACCTGGCACACGCTGACCCACCAGGCGCCGACCACCGAACGGGTGGAGAGCTGGCGGGGACGGCTCTCCGACGAGGAGATCCGGCAGTGTGAGGCCTCGTTCGGTGACCGGCTCGCGCGGTTCGGTTACCGGCCGACGGTGCCGGTTCCGCGTACCGTGCAGATGCGGGCCGGCGCGAAGCTGATCGCGCGGCACCGCCTCGGACCGGCACGCCAGGCCGCGAAGCAGTTGCTGTCGCGCAACCCGGCTCCGCCGGAGCCCCCGGTGGCGGCGAAACTGACCAGCGGTCAGCTCGCGCGCTGATCACCGTCCTCGGCGGGTGCGAGCCCGCCGAGGAGATCAGCCGAGCAACCGCCGCTCCCAGGCCCACGCGGCGATCTCCACCCGGTTCCGGGTGCCGAGCTTGCCGTGGATGCTGCCCAGGTGCGTCTTGACCGTGCCGATCGAGATGAACAACTCGGTGGCGATCTCCGCATTGGTGCGTCCCCGCGCGGTCAGCCGGACCACGTCCAGCTCCCGCGGGGACAGCCCGCCGTCGTCGGACGGACCGGCCGGTGTGGTCAGATGTTCGAGCAGCCGGACCGTGATCGACGGGCTGATCAGCGCGTCGCCGGAGACCGCCGCCCGCACCGCCTCGATCAGCAGCGCCGGACCGGAATCCTTGAGCAGGAACCCCGCCGCCCCGTTGCGCAGCGCCTGATGCACATATTCGTCCAGGTCGAAGGTGGTCACCACCACGACCTTGAGCGGATCCGGCACGCCCGGCCCGGCCAGCAGCCGCAACGCCTCCAGACCGTCCATCCTGGGCATCCGGATGTCCATCAGCGCCACGTCCGGCCGCAGCCGGCGGGCCGCCGCGACCGCCTCCACCCCGTCGGACGCCTCGCCGACCACCTCCATGTCCGGCTGCGCGCCGATGATCATGCCGAAGCCGGTGCGGACCATGGCCTGGTCGTCGGCGATGAGAACGCGGATCACTAGTCACTCCAGAGTCAGGGGTAGCACGGCGTCGACGACCCAGCCGCCGCCCACGCCCGGCCCCGCCGTGATGTGCCCGCCCACCGCGCGGACCCGTTCGGTGAGGCCGACGAGACCGTACCCCGGACGGTCGCGGGGGACCTGCTGCTTCGGCGCCGGGCCGTCGTCGGCCACTCTCAACAGCAGATTCTGCGGGGTACGCCGTAACCACACGTCCACCACCGTCGCGGCGGGCGCGTGTTGCCGCACGTTGGTGAGCGCCTCCATCACCACCCGGTACGCCGACGTCGACACCTCCACCGGCAGACCGTCCACCGGGCCGTCCACGTGCAGTCGCGCCGTCACGGCACCGGCCGCCCCGAACTGCTCGATCAGGACGGCCAGTTCGGGGACCCCGGCGATCGGCGCGAGCGGCGCGTCCGGGCGGCTCTGCGAGTCGCGCAGCACGCCGACCATGCGCCGCATCGACGCCATCGTCTCGGCGCCGGCCTTCTCGATCTGTTCCAGGGCGAGCAGTACCCGCTGCGGGTCCTGCTCGGCGATGAACCGGGCACCCTGGGCCTGCACCACGATCCCGGTGACGTGGTGGGCGATGAAGTCGTGCAGGTCGCGGGCGAACTCGGCGCGCTGCTCGGCGCGGACCGTGTCCAGGGCCCGCCGCCGGCTGTTCTCCGCCGACCGCAGGATCGACCCGCCGCCGACCGCTGCGGCCGCGCCGAGCGCCTGGATCAGGCAGAACGTCACGTAGACGGAGGAGCCGCCGACCCGCAGCGGCATGGCACTCACCGCGAGGCCGCCGATGACCAGGGCGGGCACCGCCCAGCGGAGCGGGGCGTTGCGGGCCACCAGGACGAGCATCCCGAGAAGGGACACCGTTTCGGCCAGACCCCACAGGCCGCCGGTGTAGTCGGACGACGCGGCCATGGTCAGGGTCAGCAGGATCGACCAGAGCGATACCCCGATCGCCGCGCCGGGCAGGATCCGCGAGCCCACCGGGCGGTGCGGCAGCCACACCGTGGTCACCGCCACCGCGGTCAGGACCTGCACCGGCCCGAACGAGGAACGCATGCCGGAGGCCACGTCGACCGCGCCGATCACCGCCAGGGTGAGGAGCACGGCGATCTGCCCGGCACGCAGCAGGTATCGGTTCATCGTCACCCAGCGTAGGACCACCGGGGCGGCTCCCCATCGGCCGAAAGGCAGAGCCGGGCCGGCGCCGATCCCCGCCGCGGGGCGGATGCCGCAGCCGAACGGATCGACCAGCATCCCCGTCATGCATATCCGACCCGCATCCACTACCGCCCCGGACCGTGACGGGCTCGCCGCGGTCGCGGCCGTCGACCTGGTGAAGGTGTACGGCGCCGGCGACACCGCGGTCCGGGCACTCGACGGCGTGACCGTCGGGTTCGACCGGGGCCGGTTCACCGCGATCATGGGGCCGTCCGGTTCCGGCAAGTCCACCCTGATGCACTGCCTGGCCGGCCTGGACACCGCCACCTCCGGCCGGGTCATGCTCGGCGGCACCGACCTGACCGCCCAGCCGGACCGGGTGCTGACCAAGGCCCGCCGGGAACGGATCGGCTTCGTCTTCCAGTCGTTCAACCTGCTGCCGCAGCTCACCGCGGCGGACAACATCACGCTGCCGCTCGACCTGGCCGGGCGCAAGGCCGACCCGGCGCTGTTCGACCGGCTGGTCACCACGCTCGGCCTGGCCGGTCGGCTGACCCACCGGCCCAGCGAACTCTCCGGCGGGCAGCAGCAGCGGGTCGCGCTGGCCCGGGCGCTGGTGTCGCGTCCCGAGGTGCTCTTCGCCGACGAGCCGACCGGCAACCTGGACTCCCGGTCCGGCGCCGAGGTGCTGACCCTGCTCCGGGAAGCGACCCGCGACCTGGGGCAGACGGTGGTGATGGTCACCCACGACGCGGGGGCGGCGGCGTACGCGGACCGCGTCGTGCTGCTCGCCGACGGCCGTCTCGCCGGGGAGATCCACCAGCCGGACATCGCCGCGGTCACCGAGGCGCTGCAGGCCCTGGCGGCCGGCCGATGAACCCGGTGCTGCGTACCCAGCTCTCCGGGGTGTCCCGGCGGCCGGCCCGGCTGCTGCTCACCGGACTGGCGGTGCTGGTCGCGTCGTTCGTCGTGTACGCCACCGTGCTGGCACAGCAGATCACCGAGCGGAGCCTGCTCAACGGGCTCAGCGGCACCCCGGAGGCGACCGATCTGGTGGTCCGCGAGGGCACGGTCACCGGCGCCCAGCTCGCGAGGATCGCCGCGGTGCCCGGGGTGGCCGAGGCGGCCGGCCGGCTGGAGGTCGGCGTGCAGGCCGGCGCCGAGTACCTGACCGTGGCCGCGGACCCGGGAACCGGGCCGCTCAGCATGGTCGCGCCGGTGTCCGGGCGGTACCCGGCGGCGGCCGGGGAACTCGCGGTGACCCCACGGACCGTGCAACGGCTGGGGCTGACCACGGGCTCCGAGGTCGAGTTGCGGGCCGGTGACGAGACACCGCCGGTCACGGCCCGGATCGTCGGCGTGGTCGAGCCGCCGTCGGACTACGGCGACACCGCGTACGCGCCGCTCGGCACGGTGTCCGCCCTGGTCACCGAGGACGTCCTGCAGCGGGTCGAGATCCGGCTGGACGCCGGCGCCGACGCCACCGCCGTCCGGGAGGGCATCGCGGCCGTGGTGGCCGGGCCGGAGGCGCCGGAGGTCGCCACGGGGGCGGACGTCCGCCTCGAGGAGGCCCAGGCCATGGTCGGTGAGATCAACCAGATGTTCGCGGTGGTCGGCATGTTCGTCGCGGTGGCGGTGGCCGCCGCCGGGCTGATCGCCGCGTCCACCTTCCGGATCGTGTTCGCCCAGCGGATGCGGCAGCTCGCCCTGCTCCGCGCGGTCGGCGCCGGCCGGTCCGCGCTGGTCCGCGCCCTGGTCGTGGAGGGCCTGCTGACCGGAGTGGTCGCCGGCCTGACCGGGGTGCTCGCCGCGCTCGCCGTCGGTCACACGGTCCGCCCGGCCGCGGGGGCCCTCGGCGTGGACGTGGCATCGCCGGGCTTCCCGCTCGCCGCGGCTGCCGCGACCGTGGCGCTCGCCGTGCTGATCACGGTCCTGGCCGTGCTCGCCCCGGCGTTCTCGGCCGCCCGGGTCTCGCCCCTGGAGGCGCTGCGGACCGCGGCCACCACCGGCGCCCGTACCGGCATCGGCGGGGGACGCCGGCTGTTCGGCCTGCTGTTCACCGCGGCCGCGCTCGGCGGGGTCGCCGTCGTGCTGGCCGCCCTGCCCGAACCGGACGCGCAGGACTTCGACCCGTCGCCGCTGCTGCTCGGCATCGTCGCGTCCGGCGCCTGCGCGTACATCGCCCTGATCGCTCTCGGTCCGGTGCTGGTCCGCCCGGTGCTCGTGGTGGCCGGCTGGCCGCTGCGCCGCCTCGGACCGGTCGGCCGGCTCGCCGTCGGCGGGGTGGGCGGCAGCGCCCGCCGGGCCGCCGCGGTCTCGGTGGTGGTCGCGCTCGGTGTCACCCTGATCGCCGGGACGCTCGTCGGCGGTGCGTCGGTCCAGGTGCTCGCCGAACGGGAACTGGCCGCGTCGGCGCCCGCCGACTTCGAGCTGTCCGCCTCGGACGGCACGGGACTGCCGCCCGGGTACGCCGGGAGGGCCGCCGCCAGTGGCGCGCTGACCCGGGTCACCCCGTACCGGCGGATCGACACGACGGTCGGTGGGGTGGAGACCGCGGCCACCGACCTGGCACTGACCGCGCTGCCCCGCCTGGCCGACCTGGACCTGGCCGCCGGAACCACCGACGGCTTCGGCCCCGGCCGGACGGTGATCGCCCGTTACGTGGCGGACCTGGCGAACTTGAGGGTCGGCGACACGACGGCCGTCACCGCCGGTGGCCGGACGGTACGCCTGACCGTCTCCGGGATCCTCTCCGACATGGGTCCGCTGCACAGCGGTCTGGTGGTGGACGGCAGCGACCTGACCGGTCTCGGGGCGAAGGCGGCGCCCACCGGGCTGCTCGCCGACGCGTCCGCGGACGGGGAGCAGGCCCGTACCGCCGGCCTGCACGCCCTGCGTGACCTCACCGCCGGCGACCCGAGGTACGGCGTTGCGGTCCTCGCCGACCAGCGCGACCAGCTCCGCGGCAACCTGACCGTGGTGCTGGCGATCGCGATCGCCCTGATCGGGCTGACCGTGCTGATCGCCGTGGTCGGGGTGGGCGCCACCACCGCGCTGTCGGTCGTCGAACGGGTCCGGGAGTCCGGCCTGCTCCGGGCGGTCGGCATGTCCCGCGGTGGACTGCGCACCATGTTGACCACCGAGTCGGCGCTGTACGGCGTGGTCGGCGCGGCACTCGGGATCGCGCTCGGTGTCCCGTACGCCTGGCTGGCGGTCCGTGCGACCGGCCTGAACGCGCCGCTGACGGTGCCCGGGTGGCAGCTGGCCGCGGTCTTCGCCGCCCTGGTGGCACTGACCGCGCTGGCCGGGGTGATGCCCGCCCGGCGCGCGGCCCGGGTCAGTCCGGTAACAGCTCTCACCACGGACTAGTGGCGAACACGACGGTCCGGTAGCGTTCACGCCCGCAACATCGACGATCTTCGCGGGGGAACCGGGCCAATGCACAAACGGGTGACGATCGGTCTGGGTACGGCGGTGGCCGTGCTGGCAGCGGGTGGCGGGGTGGCCATGTGGCCCACGGCGGCCCCGCCGGCGGCGGCACCGGCACCGGCGGTCGAGAGGACGCAGCCGGCCGTCGTGCCGGTGGCCGCGACGACCGCCGCGGCGCCGGCGACAACGACGACAGCGACGGCGAGGACACCGGCGGGAACGTCGGCGACGACCGCACCGCCCGCGGCGAAGAGCCGGCTGCGCACCCTGGCCGTCCCCGAGCGGACCGCGAAGAAGGACCTGGCGCAGCGTGCCACCGAGCGGTTCAGCCTGCTCGGTGTCACCTGGTCCGATCCGGACGACGCGCCCACCGGCGACATCGAGGTCCACACCCGCAGCGTCGCGACCGGAGAGTGGACCGGCTGGCAGCCCCTCGAGGCCGCCGACACCGGCCCGGACGCCGCCGAGGCCGCCAACCCGGGCCGCCGGGGCGCCACCGAACCGCTCTGGGTGGGGCCGTCGGACGGCGTCGCGGCCCGGTTCGCCGACGGCGGCGAGCTGCCGTCCGGCCTGCGTCTCGACCTGATCGACCCGGGCACGTCCACCGGCGGTCAGGGCGGTGGGGAGGCGGAGATCGGCACCAGCAACGTCGTCACGCCGCCGTTTCCCGCCTATGTCAGCCGGACCGCGTGGGGCGCCGACGAGAAGATCACCGGCGACGTCACGATCGGCACCGAGGTCAAGGTGTTCTGGGTGCACCACACCGCGACCACCAACGATTACACCTGCGCCGAGTCGGCGGCGATCGTGCGCAGCATCCAGACCTACGACGTGACCAGCAAGAAGCTCTCCGACATCGGCTACAACTACCTGGTCGACAAGTGCGGCACGCTGTTCGAGGGCCGCAAGGGCGGGGTGCAGAACGCCGTGGTCGGCGCGCACACCGTCGGCTTCAACACCGGTTACGCCGCCGTGTCGGTGATCGGCGACTACGAGACCGCGACGTCGAACAGTGCCGTCGAGGCGAAGATCGCCCAGCTCGCGGCGAACCGGCTCGGCACCTACGGTTACGACCCGACGAGCACCGTCACGATCAGTCCCGGTGTCGCCAACGACAAGTACCAGACCACCGACCAGCTGACCGTGGAGCGCCTGGCCGGGCACCGCGACGCCGACGCCACGCTCTGTCCCGGCGCCAACCTGTACTCCCGGCTGCCGGCGATCCGGGTCCTCACCCAGCAGACCGTCCTCGGCCTGGCGCTCACCTCGGTGACCGGTGGCGGCAGCGCCGGCGGGGCGTACTACGTCAAGAACCGGGCCACCCTCGCCTGGAAGCTGATCACCCCCTCGGCCGACCTGGCCCGCTTCGACATCCTGGTCGACGGCACGGTCGCCGGGACGGTGGCGAACACCGTCCGCAGCGCGTCGGTCGCCGTGCCGCCCGGCAGGCACACCGTCGCGGTCCGGGGTGTGAGCGCCACGACCGGCTCGGCGACGGTGAACGCCACGGTCCACGGCGACGTCACCGCCCCGGTGTTCGGCAAGGCGGTCGAGGTCGGCCTGCGGACCGGCACGTACAGCGCCGCGGCGGTCCCGGTGAAGGCGAGCTTCACCGCCAAGGACAACCTGAAACTGACCGGCCTCACCGTCAGCAAGCCCAAGGCCGCCACGCTCGGTGTCACCGCCACGTCCTGGTCGCCGAGCGTGAAGACCGGTGCGGTCACCTACACGGTCACCGCGCGGGACCTCTCCGGCAACACCCGGGCGTCGTCGGCGTCACGCACGGTGGTCCTCTCGGCCGAGACCGCCGCCAAGAGGACCGGCGCCTGGACCAAGGTCACCGGAAAGTCGCACCTGGGCGGCAAGGCCCTCTCCGCCAAGGTGAAGAACCGGAAACTGACCTGGACGTTCACCGGCCGCAGCGCCGCGCTGCTCTTCTCGAGGACCGCCAAGTCCGGCAAGGCGGCGATCTACGTCGACGGCAAGAAGATCACCACGGTCGACCTGAAGGCGTCCAAGACGAGCTATCGCCAGGCCGTCTGGACCCGCGACCTCAAGCCGGGCAAACACACCGTGGCCGTCGTCGTCCAGGCCACCGCCGGTCGCCCCACGGTGATCTCCGACGGCCTGGCCTACATCAGATGACCCTTCGCAAGGTGTGCGTCACCACGAGGGAGGGTCAGGCGGTGCGCCGCGGGGCGGTGCGGCGGTCCTGACCCGCGAAGTCGGCGGTCGGGGGCAGGGTGAACCAGAAGGTGGCTCCCTCGCCCTCGGCCGACTCGGCCCAGATCTCGCCGCCGTGCCGTTCGACCGCCCGGTGCACCGTGGTCAGGCCGATGCCGGTGCCGGGGAAGTCGCGGGCGTCGTGCAGCCGGGCGAACGGGCGGAACAGCTCACCGGCCTGATCGCTGGGGAACCCGGCCCCGTTGTCGCGGACGAAGAACTTGCCGTCCTCGGCCCCGACCGTGATCTCCGGGTCGGACACCTTGCGGCTGAACTTCCAGGCGTTGTTGATCAGGTTCTCGAGGACCACCCGGACCAGACCCTCGTCGGCGTCCGCGGTCATCCCCGGATGCACCCGCAGGCCCACCCGGCGGTCCGGGTCGCGGGCCGCCACGTCGGCGAACACCTGATGGGCGGTGGTCGTCATGTCGAACTCGGCCCGGCGCAGCTCACCCCGGCTGGCCCGGGCCAGGATCAGCAGCGACTCGACCAGGTCGGCCATCCGCATCGCCGCCGCGTGGATGCGGGTCAGGCGGTGCCGGGTCCGCTCGCCCAGCTTCTCGTTGTCCTCCTCGTCGAGCATGTGCTCGGCGAAACTGCTGATCACCTGGAGCGGACCGCGCAGGTCGTGGGAGACCGAGCCGGAGAACGCCTCCAGCTCCCGGTTGCGCCACTCCAGCTCCTCGACCAGGGCGGCCCGCGTCTCGGCCAGCTGCCGGGCCGCGCGTTCCTCGGTGGCGTCCAGTTCACGGCGCATCAGTTCCTCGCGGATCCGGCGGGACTCGTCGTGCGACTGTTTGCGGCGGATCTGCGCGCGGACGTGCACCAGCAGACCCTCCGGCACGTCGATCAGGCGGACGTAGTCGTCGGCCCCGGCGGCCAGGCAGTCCAGCATCTGCGTCTCGTCGCCGGTCATCACCACCGGCAGCTCACCGACCCGGGGCACCTCGCGGATCCGGCGGCAGGCCTCGCGGGCCCGGTCCAGGTCGTCGTCGAGACCGATCACGATGCAGTCGACCGGCTGGGCGGCGAGCAGGTCGAGGGCGTCGACGATGCCGGTGGCGGCGACGATGTCGTACCCCTCGGCGCGCAGCGCGTCGGCCCAGACGGTGAGTTCGGCGCGGTCCGGGCTGACGGTGAGCACCTTGCCGGGACCGTGCAGGCTGCCGATCGCCTCGATCGGCAGCTGTTCGGCGCTCTGCCGCAGCACCGCGGCCAGTTTGGCCAGCACCACCGCCAGGTCCTGCTGCTTGCGGACGAACGCGTCGGCGCCGGCGTCGAGCATCTGCATCTCGGTGGCGTAGTCGTCGGCGGCGGTCATCAGCAGGCACGGGGTGTCGCGCAGCGCCGGGTCGAGGCGGATCCGGCGGATCACCGTGGCACCGTCGATGCCGGGCATCACCCCGTCGACGATCACCGCCTGGGGCCGGCGGTCGGCGGCCATCCGCAGGCCGTCCTCGCCGCTGGGGGCGGTCAGCACCGCGTACCCCTCGGATTCGAGGAGTTCCCGCAGCTGCTCCCGGAAGGTCATGCTGTCGTCGATGACCAGGATCGTGGTGGCGTCGCCGCCGCTGTCACGGCTCTCCCCGAGCAGCTGACGGGTCCGGGCCACCACATAACCCGAGTCGTACGGCTTGCCCACGTACTCGTCGGCGCCGATGCGCAGCCCGGCGAGCCGGTCGGAGACCTCGCTCTCGCTGGACAGCAGCATGGTGACCACCTCGCCGTGCGTGCCGCGCAGCTCGGTGAGCAGTTCCAGGCCGTCCGCGTCGGGCAGCAGCACGTCCAGCACGGCGGCGTCGAACGTGCCGGCGGTGAACGCGTCCCGGGCCTCCGCCCCGGTGGCGCACAGGATGGTCGCGAACCCGTCGTCGGAGAACGCCTCGTGCAGGTCCATCCGTACGGTCAGGCTGTCGTCGACGATCAGCACGGTGGGCGTCATCGCCGGGCCCCCGACGGATGCAGCTCGCAGATCCGGGCCGACATCCGGGCCGGCGGCAGCACGTGGGCCGCCGCGCCGATCAGCGCCGCCTCGCGGGGCATCCCGTACACCGTGCAGCTGCCCTCGTCCTGGGCGAACGTGACAGCCCCCCGGTTGCGCATCTGCAGCAGGCCGGCCGCCCCGTCCCGGCCCATCCCGGTCAGCAGGCACCCGGCCGCGCTGCCGCCGAACTCGGACGCCACCGACTCGAACAGCACGTCCACCGAGGGCCGGCAGGAGTGCCGGGCCGGGCCGTCGCTGAGCCGCAGGAGCTGGTCACGGACGTACAGGTGCCGGTCCGGGGGAGCGAGCAGCACCTGACCGGCGACCCGGCCGACCGGGGTGCCGTCGACGGCGTACCGCACGTTGCGGGCGGTCTGCCCGGCGAGCCAGTCGGAGAACGCCACCGCGAACTGCTCGCTGGCGGCGATGTGCTGCACGATCAGGATCGGCGTGTGGAAGGTGGGCGGCAGCGCCCGGAGCAGCTCGGTCAGGGCGGCCGGCCCGCCGGTGGACGAGCCGACCGCGACCACGCTGAGCCCGTTCGGGGCCGGGGTGGGCACCGGCGGCGGGGCGGCCGGGGTGGCGGTGCCGCGGCCCAGCCGGGCCCGCGGATGGGTGATCACCCGGATCCGCGCGACCATCCGGACCGTGTTGCGCAGCCGCTGCGGCCAGTCGTTGTCGGAGTCGTCGCCGCGCGGCTTCTCCAGCACGTCCACCGCGCCCGCCGCCAGGGCGTTGTACGTGCTGAACAGCTCCTGCCGGTCCGCGGACGAGACGACCAGGATCGGTGTCGGGTACTCCGCCATGATCTGCTCGGTGGCGGCCAGCCCGCTGATCCCGGGCAGCATCATGTCCATGGTGATCACGTCGGGGCGCAGCCGGGCGGTCATCTCCACGGCCCGTTCGCCGCTGACCGCCTCGCCGACCACCTCGAGCTGCGGGTCGGTGGCGAGCGCCTCCCGCAGGTGGTGCCGCATCGTCGCGGAGTCCTCCACGATCAGCACCCGGGTCACGACCGGACCACCAGGCGGCGGATGTGGGCGAGCAGCTTCTCCTGGTCGAACTCGCCCTTGACCACGTACGCGCTGGCCCCGGCGGCCCGCCCGCGTTCCCGGTCGGCGGCGCTGGACCGGGAGCTGACCAGGATGGCCGGCACGGCCGCCAGCTCCGGTTCGGCCCGGGTCCGTTCGACGAAGGTGAAGCCGTCGATGCCGGGCATGTCGATGTCGGTGAGGAACAGGCCGTACCGGCGGGTCCGCGCCTTCTCCAGACCCTCCTCGCCGGAGGCGGCCAGGTCCACCTCGTAGCCGGCCGACTCCAGGATGCTGCGTTCCAGCATTCGCGTGGTCAGCGAGTCGTCGACGACCAGGATGGGCAGCGGCGGCGCCGCGGCGGCGGGCTGGTGACCGCCGGCCTGGTGCCCGCGGATCTCGGCGGCCAGGCCCTGCGGGTCGAGGACCAGCCGCGGGTTGCCGTCGGCGTCGATCGAGACGCTGGAGATCACCGCCGTGGACGGCGCGAGTTCCGGAAGCGGGCGGGCGACCAGCGACGACGTGCCGGTGAGCCGGTCCACCCCGATGGCGACCAGACCGTCGTCCGACTTGATCACCACGGCGGCGCCGGCACCGGGGGAGTCCGGCACGGTGTCCCCGGTGTACAGCGCCTGGGCCAGGGGCAGGAACGGCGTGGCCGTGTCGTCGTAGACGATCCGCCCGGTGGCGGAGGCCGTGGTCGCCTCGTCGGGGCTGAGCCGGACGCAGCCGCGTACCGCGTCCAGGGGCACCACCGCGAGCGTGCCGCCCGCCTCGACCACCAGGCCGGTCATGCTCAGCAGGGTGAGCGGCACGGTCAGCTCGACCGTCGCCCCGATCCCGGGTTCGCTGCGGACGTCCACCTCACCGTGCAGCTGGGCGGCCACCTCGCGGACCGCGTCCATGCCGATGCCCCGGCCGGCGACCTCGGTCACCGAGGCCGACGTGCTGATCCCGCCGCGCAGCACCATGCCCAGCAGCTCCTGCTTGTCCGGCGGCGGCGCCCCCGGATCGAGCAGGCCCCGCTCCTGGGCGGTCCGCCGGACCGCGTCCAGGTCGAAACCCCGCCCGTCGTCGGTGCACCGGAACACCACCTTGCGCCCGCGCCGCTCGACGTCCACGCTGACCTGGCCCTCGGGTGGTTTGCCGGCTGCGATCCGCTGCGCCTCGGGTTCGATGCCGTGCGCCACCGAGTTGCGCACCACGTGCAGGAACGCCCCGGTGACCGGCCCGACCAGGTGCGCACCCAGCCGGATCTCGGCGCCCCGGGCGACGAACCGCACGTGTTTGCCCTCCGCGTCGGCGGCGTCGCGGACCGCCCGCCGCAACGCGGTGATCACGCTGGCCACCGGGACCAGGCGCAGGCCCTCGGCCTTGGCGCGGACGTCGTCGAGCTCGCGTTCGATCTGGTCGACCGAGTCGGTGAACCGCCGGCCGGCCGAGCCCAGCTCCCCGGCGAGCCGTTCCGCCGAGGCGCGCGCCACGCCGGGGGCGCTGCCCCGGCCGGCGCGCAGCTGGTCGGCGAGGGTCTCGGCGGACCGGTGCAGGCGTTCGATGGTGTTGCAGCCGGCGCGCAGCGGCGCCATCCGGGAGTTGGCCTCACCGATCGCGTCGAGCAGTTCGTCCAGGTCGGCCGAGGCGGCCCGCGGCGCCACCGTGATCACCTCGGGGACCGGCGGCGGGGCTGCGGTCCGGGTGGACTCCGCGGGGGTGGCCGGGGATTCCGGTGGCCGGGTGGCGGCGGGGGCCGCGGGCGGCTCCGGCGGCGCGGGTTGTTCGAGGACGGTCACCTGCCGGGTGATCTCGTCGTTGAGCCGCAGCAGCTCCCGCATCTCCTCGGCGGCCAGCGGCTGGTCACCGGTCCGGTGCGGGACCAGGATCTCCTCGAACTCGTGGGCCCGGTCGGCGATGTCCTTCTGCTTGACCACCCGGGCGGCACCCTTGAGGGTGTGCGCCACCCGCAGCAGCCGGGCGACCGGTTCCGGCCCCGGACGCTGGTCCAGGTCGAGGACTCCGGCGGTGATCTGGTCGACCAGCTCCCGGGCCTCGATCCGGAAGTAGCGCAGCGGGTCCCGGCTGTCAGCCATCGTGGCGGCCCGTCAGCGCTTGGCCGTGCCGACCAGCTCCAGCAGGTCGCCGGAGAGGGTGGACAGGTGCGCGGCGGTCTGTTTGGTCTGCACCGCGCTGGACTCGGTCTCGCGGGACACCCGGGCGGTGTCGGAGGCCGCGATGTTGACCTGTTCGACCGCCGTGGTCTGCTGTTTCGTGGAGAGCTCGATCTCCCGTGTGGCGTCGTTGGTGGTGGAGACCAGCTGCACGATCTCCCGGAAGCTGTTGGTGGCGTCGTCGAACTGACGGGCGCCGGTGTCGACCGCCTTGGCGCCGATCTCGGTCGCCATCACGGTGGTGTTGACCGCGCCGCGGACGTCCTCGATCAGCGCGCGGATCTCCTTGGCCGAGGCCGCGGTCCGGTCGGCGAGTTTGCGGATCTCCTCGGCCACCACGGCGAACCGCCGCCCCCATTCGCCGGCGCCGCTGGCCTCGATGGTGGCGTTGATGGCCAGGATGTTGGTCTGCTCGGCCAGCTCGGACACCAGGTCGACGACCGAGCCGATCTGCTGGGACTTCTCACCGAGCGCGAGCATGTGCTGCACGATCTGGTCGACCTGGGTACGGATCGCACCCATCGAGGCCCGGGTCTGGTCGATGGTGGCGTCCCCGGTGCGGGCCGCGGCCTCGGTCTCCTCGGCGATCTTCGAGACGCGCTGGGCGGACTCGGAGATCTGCCGGGAGGTGATCAGCAGTTCGCTGATCGTCGTGGTGATCTCGTTCATCGCGCTGGCCTGGTCCCGGCCGCCGTTGACCTGCTGTGCCGCGGCGGCCTCCAGCTGGGTCGACGAGCTCTGGATGTGCCCGACCGCCGCTCCCAACTCCCGGCGCAGGTCCCGGCTCACCCGCCAGGCCACCACGATCGCGCTGCCGGTGGTGACCGCCCCCAGCAGGATGATCACCCAGATCGCGATGGCCGCCTGTTCGGTCGAGTCGACGCGGTCGTTGTCCACGTCCACCCGGATGCGGGCCACCAGATCGGTGAGCGTGCTCTGCAACGTCTTGCGCAGGGGTATCACCTGGTCGGCGTTGAGCTGGGCCGCCGCCTGCGCGTCGTTGACCTCGGCGCGTTTGGCCATCACCAGGGCGACACCGGCGGCGTGTGCGGTCTCCGCCGTCGCGACCCGTTCCAGCAGGGACAGCGAGGTGCCGTCGGTGAGGGAGTTGCGCAACTCCTCCAACTGGTTCAGGAAGGAGGTGCGGTCCTGCTCGGTGAGCTGCTTGTACTCGTCGGTGCCGTACAGCAGGTAACCGCGGTAGTCGGAGAGACGGGTCTCCATCATCCGGTTCAGCGTCTCGGCGCCGGCCAGATTGCCGGTCGCGGCAGCGATCACCCTGTCCTTCGCCTTGACCACCAGGGACAGTGCTGTCACCGCGGTGATCACCGAGATCAGGGTGAGGACGATGGTCACGGAGACCCCGATCGCCAGCTTGCTGCCAAAAGTACGGCGGTTCAACATCAGGTCTCCTCGGCGACGGCGTGCGGTTCTGCGTCGAACTGGTGTCCCGCGAGCCGGTGCACCAGGGCCCGGGTGGCGGGCACGTCCACGATCGGCCGGTTGCCGTCGGGCAGCCGGACCATGCCCTGCAGGCAGCCCTGTCCGCTCTCCTCGTCGGCGCTCTCCAACATGTCGCCGGACTGCACCCGGACATGCCGGTCCAGCTGGTGGAAGGCGAGCGCGAGCATCGGGGTGCCGGCCGCCAGGACCAGCCAGCGGGGCCGTTCCGGCTTCGGGTGGCCGAGCAGCGCGGCCAGGTCGTACACCGGGACGATCGAGCCGGCGAAGCCCGCCACGCCGAGCAGCCCGCGGACGGTGCTCGGCAACGGGGTGATCTTGCGGTCCGGGTGCACCCCGGCGGTCTGGGCCAGGCGGATCACGTACGGCCGGTCGCCCACCCCGATGGCGAGGAGTTCGACGATCCCGCCGTCGAGGACCCGCAGCGGCTCCGCGAAGGACCTGTTGAAGTCGGCGCGGACCTGCCCGACCCGGTCGCCGACGGTCGCCCCGCTCACCGGGGCACCCCGCAGCTCTCCAACTCGGTCCGGCACAGCGAGACCAGCGCGATCCGGCTGAACCCGCCGCCGAACAGCACGATCCGGTCGTCGCTCTCCCGCAGCATCAGATCCTGGGCGGTGCGCAGCAGCGCGGCGGCACCCCGGTCGTCGCCGCGTCGCCGGGCCAGCAGACCCATCCGCAGCTGCGGCATGGCGAACGCCGGATCCAGGTACGCCGCCAGCCGGTACTGCCCGACCGCCTGGTCCGCGCAGTCCAGCTCGTGGCAGACGCCGAGCAGATGGTGCCCGTCCGGGTGCGGGCCGCCGGTGTCGATCAGCCGGTGCGCGGCGGCGCGGGCCTCGTCCAGCCGCCCCATCTGGGCCAGCAGGACGCCGTACAGCAGCACCTCGCGGACGCCGGCCGGGGGCGGTTCGGAGATCGCCGCCAAGGCGTCGGCGAACCGGTCGTCACGCATCAGCGCGAACGCCCGCGAGTAGTGTTCCGCCGGATTCGCCACCGGGGCGGGGCGGGCCGGCCGGGACGCCGTCGGCGGGTGCTGGTGCCCGGCGCCCGGCCGCCGGTAGAACACCGTGCCGGCCTCGTGCAGGACCTCCAGGCCCTCGGGGCGGCTGCCCAGCGAGTCGGTGTGCCCGAGGAACAGGTAACCGCCGGTGTCCAGCGACCGGGTCATCCGCCCGACCACGGCCGTCACCACGTCCGGGGTCAGGTACATCAGCAGGTTCCGGCAGAAGATCACGTCGTACCGGCCGGGCTGCCACAGCTGCGGGTCGTCGTCGGCGACGTTGTACTCCATGAAGTGCGCCGCAGCGGTGATCTCCGGGGAGACGTGGTAACCCTCGGGCGACTGCCGGAACCACTTCTCCCGGGCCCGGTCCGGGGTCTCCCGCAGCGACCACGCGGAGTACGTCGCGGCGTTCGCCTTGCGCAGCTGCCGCCGGTTGGCGTCCAGGCCGACCACCGAGACGATCCAGTCCCGGTGCGGGCGGGCCTCGGTCGCCAGGATGGCCAGCGTGTACGCCTCCTCGCCGGACGAGCAGCCGACCGACAGCAGGCGCAGCACCCGCTGCGCGCTGCGGGCCAGGATCCGTTCCGGCAGCACCCGTGCGGCGACCACCCGGAACTGTTCGCTGTGCCGGAAGAAGTAGGTCTCGGTGATGCTCAGTTCCTCGGCGAGTACCGCCAGTTCGGCGTCCCAGCGCCGCCCGGTCAGCCGGTCCAGGTAGTCCCGTTCGGACAGCTCGTGCGCGGCGGCCCGGTCGCGCAGCACCTTCTCCATCTGGCCCACGTCGGCGTCCGCGAAGGTCCAGCCCAGCCGCTGCTGAAGCAGGTCACGGAACCGGGTCAGCCCGGCCGGGAAGCTGGTCACGACCCGGCCTCGCCGTCGTCGCCGACCGCCTCCCAGACCTCGTCGGGCACCGCGCTGATGCTGTGCAGCAGGAGCAGCGGTTCGTCGCCGACCGTGCCGACGGCCGCGATCAGGGACTTGGAGACGCCGCTGAACAGCGCGGACGGTCCCTCCGGCGGTTCCACCTCGATCTCCTGGACGCCGAGGACCGGCCCGGTGCCCAGCGCGATGGTGCCACGCCCGGCACGAACCGTTACATAACGTTCGATCTCGCCCTCGGCCCCGGTCAGCAGCCGGGTCACGTCGATCACCGGGGACGGCGCGCCGCGCAGGATGGCCAGCCCGAGGACGTACGGCGCGGTCCCGGCCAGCGGCCGGGTGACCAGCGGGCGCATCGTCTCGACGACCTCGTCGAGGGGGAGCGCGCAGTAGAGCGGACCGGCCCGGAACACGAGGGCGACCACCGCGACGCCGCGTGCCGGAGTCAGAAGATCGCTTCGTTGCCCTGCCACGCGCTCAGGCTAATCACCATTTAAACGGATTTTGTGAGCTTCTCTCGACTTGGCCCGGCCGCGCGGCCCGGTCGCCCTTCTCCGGGGGTACGCGTGACCGCTCGTGACCGGTCCCGGCGCGCAGCCGCCCTCCACGCGCCGGGACCGGTGTCTAGGGGAGCTCGGGCGTCCCGCGGTACCCCGGCCCGGCGCCCTCACCCGGGCCGGACGGCGGGTTGTGGTACCCGGCCGGCCCGGCCAGCCGGTACGCGTGCCGCCCCGACGGCTCCTCGGGGCCGCCCGGAGCGGTGGTCTCCTGGTCGACGACGGGATGCCCGTAGTAGCCCGCCGCCGGCCGCCCGGCCACCGGCATCTCGATCCGCTCCGTCTCCGGCGCCGGTGCGCCGGATGCGGGACCGCCCGGTGAGGGGGCGGGGTCCCCCTCGGGCCATCCGGCCGGGATCGGCCCGATCCGCTCGGCGAGCGGCTTCTCCGGCGGTGCGGGCGGTGGCGGGGTGAGCACCGCCGGCCACAGCCGCGGCCGGCGCTTGGCGGCCAGATCCTCCACCCAGCCGAACGCGACCACCGCGGCCGCCGTCACCGCGAACGTGATGGACAGGGTGACCGGACCCTCCAGCGAGCCCAGATCCTCCATGTTGGTGAAGGCCAGGATCGGCCAGACCGCGGCGATGGCGGCCCCGTGCCAGAGGTAGACCGTCACGGCCCGGGCGTTCAGAAGGTTCACCGCGCGGTCGACGGCTGGTGTCCGGGCCAGCTTCTCGATCGGCGGCTGCCAGCGGAGCGCGATCAGCACGAACGCCAGCGAGTAGACCGCCTGCGCCTCGGACACCTCGTTGAGGTCCCAGCCCAGTTCGTCGCTGCTCTGCACCAGCCACTTCAGACCCAGGCCGGCCAGTGCCCCGGCGGCCAGCAGCACCGCGGCCGGATGCATCCGGGCCAGCCGGCCGTCCCGGTGGGCGAACCCGGCGATCCAGCACGCGCCGTACGTGACGAGGTCCCAGAGCGCCGACTCGACCTCGGCCGGCATGCCCCACGAGCCCTTCTCCAGCATCGTCATGCCCAGCAGCGGCAGGGCGACGAGCGGCCAGCCGACCTTGCGGAACACCGGGAACAGCAGCGGGGAGAGCAGCACCAGCCACAGATAGGTCCGCACGTACCAGAGCGCGTCCCAGACGAACGCGCCCTCGTCGCTGCCGGGTGGGTCGCCGAGCGGCAACAGCCAGAACACCAGGCGCCACGGCTCGAACGGGTGCTCGCCGTCCGTCTCGGAGGCCCAGCCGAAGTACAGCATCACCGGCACCGACACCAGCCCGAGCAGCCACACCGGGGGCAGCAGGCGGCGCATCCGGGAGGTGAGGACCCGGCCGGGCGGGCGGTTCTGCAGGGAGGCGGCGGTCAGCGAGCCGGCCACGGCGAACATGACGCCCATCGCGGGGATCACGATGGACAGCCAGGGCCATCCGAAGTGGTGATAGACGATCACCCGGACGATCGCGACGGCACGGAGCATGTCCAGGTAGCGGTTACGCACCGCGAAACCGTAGCGACGGGCGGGGCGGCGCAGGGACAGCCGAGCAGTCGGCAAGAACGCCTCAGTGGGCTACCCCGAACGAGGGAAGAACGCCGGAACCCTGTGCGAGTGTGCGACGGACGTGCTCAGGCGGGGGCGGTGTTCACGCTGCTCACGGCGTACACCATGACGGTCGTCGAAGAACCGGTCGCCCGGCGGCCGGGAGACCACCGCAGTGACCGCCCCCGGCCCGGCCCGTTGGTCACCCGGCGGAGGACGCCCCGGACGGCCGGGGCGCGCGGACGACGGGATCGACCGACCATGCGGAAACCCTTGCTGGTGCTCGGGATGGCCGCCGTGACGCTGGTCGCGGGCGGCGTCACGGCGAAGGCGCTGGCGCAGGAGCCCCCGGAGCCCGTGGTGGGCCCGGGCGTCAAGCAGCTGATCGACCTGATCGAATCCCCGGCGCCGCCGGATCTTCCGGAGGAGCCGGGCCTTCCGGAGGAGCCGGGCCTTCCGGAAGAGCCGTCCGGGCGGGGCCCCGGACTGCCGGACCCGGTGGACGCTCTGGTGGCGGCCTCGCGCCGGGCGGTCACCGGCGCCTCGGTCTCCGCCCGCCCGGGGGCACCGGTGCAGCAGCAGGTGCTCGCGCTGGTCAACCGGAACCGGCGGCAGGCCGGCTGCCATCCGTTGACCGTGGACCGGCGGCTGATCGCCGCGGCGAACCGGCATGCCGCCGACATGGCCCGGCGCGGCTACTTCTCGCACGAGGGGGCCGGTGGGTCGGACGCCGGTCGGCGGGTGACCGGCGCCGGATATCCCTGGCAGCGGTACGGCGAGAACATCGCCCGGGGCCAGCGGAGCCCGTTCCAGGTCATGCGGGACTGGATGGAGAGCCCGTCGCACCGGCACAACATCCTGGACTGCCAATTGCGGCAAATGGGCGTCGGGCTGGCCCTCGGGAAGAACCGGACCCCCTACTGGGTGCAGGATTTCGCCACTCCCCGATAGGGCAAATCCCTGCAAGCTGGACTTGTGGGCATCGATGACATACCGGTTTCATGTCACGGCGCCCTTCGTATACCTCACCAGGTGCGTGCCTGTGCTTCTATGTGCGGACATCACTCCTGGGGAGGACGAAGTTGGCAGTGCGACGGGTTACCGCCCGCCTCGCCGGTGCCGCGATGGCGATGCTGGTGGGTGGCGGTCTCGGTGCGGTCGCCCTGGCTCCGGCCGGGGCCGGTGCGTCCGCACCGGTCACCGCTGCCGTGGCGACGACCGTGGTGACGAAGGCGGCCGCGGCGTCATGCGCGACCGGCAAGTACCAGAAGCAGGTCGAGGGCTACCTCAAACAACTGGGCGGATACGGCACGGTTACGGTCGACGGCAAGCAGTCCACCGCCGACTGCGCCGCGATCGTGAAGTTCCAGAAGCGGTTCGGGATCCAGCCGGCCAAGGGCCTGGCCGGGCCGACCACCTATGACGTGGCCAAGCGGCTGGCTTCGACGAAGACGTCGAAGTGCAAGGCCAAGAAGAAGGGCATCACCTTCTGCGTCGACCTGACCCACCAGACCAGCTGGGTCATGAAGAACGGCAAGGTGCACCTGAAGCCGACCGTGGTGCGCACCGGCATGAAGGGCTACCGGACGCCGGCCGGCACCTACAAGATCAACAAGCGGACCAAGAAGGAATGGTCGGACCCGTACGAGGTGTGGCTGCCCTACTGGCAGCGGTTCATCGGCGGCATGGGCTTCCACCAGACCACCACCTACATCCACGACAAGTGGCGGGGCTCGCACGGCTGCGTGAACCTGCTGCAGGCCGACGCCAAGAAGTACTACAGCATCGGCAAGATCGGCATGACGGTGAAGACGATCGGGCGCCGTCCCGGCACCTGATCCGCGGTCTCCATCGTGGGCCGTCTCTTCTCGGGAGGCGGCCCATGGTCATAGAGTGGCGTCTGTGTCTCACGACCGCTCACGGACCGTGATCATCGCCGCCGGGGTGCTCCTGCTCCTCACCGCGGCCTCCTGCGACGAGGAGGACACCGGCATCCGCCTGGGATCGGCGGCCCTCGGCACCGTCGACGAGATCGTCGAAGCGCCCGGCACGGTCATCGCCCGGACCGCGGCGACCCTCACCGCCCCGGCCGCCGGCACGGTGTCCGACCTGCTCGTCGAGGCCGGCGACCGGGTCGAGCGCGGTGACGTGCTGGCCGTCGTCGACGCCCCGGAACTCGTCCGGCGGCGGGACTCCGCCGAGGAGGCGCTCTCCGCACTGTCCGACGGCTCCTCCGGCGGCGGTTCCTCCGGCGACGGCGGGACCGCCGAGTTCGCCGCCGTCCGGCACCGCACCGACACCCAGGCCGCGCAGGCCTTCGACCACGCGCGCGAGGCCGCTGACAAGATCGCCGACCCGGTGGTTCGCGCGGCACTCCAGCACCAGATCGACGCGGCCGGCGAACAGTACGAGACCGCGTCCGCCGCCGCGGCGGCCGCCCTGCGATCGGTCGAGCGGGGAGTGGCGTCGCTGAGCCGGGCGATGGGTGCCCTCACCGCGGCACAACACCTTCAGGCCCAGCAGGCGTACGACCTGGCCGACGCGGCCGTCGAGGCACTGACCCTGCGCGCCCCCGTCGCCGGGACGGTCCAGTGGGGCGGCCCGGCGCAGCCCAGCCCCACCGGCGTCGCCGGACTACTGGGCGCCGGCGGCACCGCGGGCGCCGCCGGGGTGGACTCCGCCGTCTCCGAAGGGTCGTACGTCGCCGCGGGCACCCCCGTCGTGACCGTGATCGACACCGGGCAACTGGGACTGACCGCCGACGTGGACGAGACCGACGTGCTGCTCGTCACGCCGGGCGTACCCGCCGAGGTCGAACTGGACGCGGCACCGGGCGCGACCTACCCGGCCCGGGTCCGCACCGCCGACCTGCTGCCCACCACCTCGGCCCGGGGCGGAGTGTCCTACCAGGTACGCCTGACCCTCGACGAGGGAACCTACCCGGACAGCGGCGAGGCGGCCCCCGCCCCGCGCCCCGGGATGAGCGCGATCATCCGGCTGACGGTGCGCCAGGCCGACGAGGCGGTGACCGTCCCGGCCTCGGCGGTGGTCACCGAGAGCGGCCGCGAGACGGTCTGGACGGTCCGCGACGGGCGCTACCAGGCGGCGCCGGTACGCCTCGGCGTCCAGGGCGAGGACACCGTGCAGATCGTCTCCGGGGTGGAAGCCGGCCAACGGGTGGTGATCGCCGGCGCCGACCGCGTCGAGGCGGGCGCGGAGGCCCGGTGACCCCGGCCATCGTGGCGACCGGAGTCAGCCGGACCTACCACCTGGACGGCCTCGACGTGCCCGCCCTGCGCGGCGTCTCGCTCACCGTGGCGGCCGGCGACTACGTGGCCGTCGTCGGCACCTCCGGCTCCGGCAAATCCACGCTGATGCACCTGCTCGGCGGCTTGGACCGGCCCACCGGCGGCACCCTGCTGATCGGCGGCCGGGACGTCGCCACGCTCAGCCCCGACGAACTCGCCGCCCTGCGCAACACCACGATCGGCTTCGTCTTCCAGTCGTTCCACCTGCTGGCCCGCACCACCGCCCAGGACAACGTCGGCCTGCCCCTGGTCTACCGCGGCATCGGCCGTCGCGAACGCCGCGCCCGCGCCGCCGCGATGCTCGAACGGGTCGGCCTCGCCCACCGCACCGGACACCGGCCCAACCAACTCTCCGGCGGCGAACAGCAGCGGGTGGCCATCGCCCGGGCCCTGGTCACCGGGCCGTCGGTGCTGCTCGCCGACGAACCCACCGGCAACCTCGACTCCACCACCGGCGGCCAGGTCCTGGAACTGCTCGAATCGCTGAACGCCGAGGGGGTCGCGGTCGTCCTGGTCACCCACGACCGCGAGGTGGCCGCGCGCGCCCGGCGGCAGATCGTGATGCGCGACGGACTGATCGTCGACGCGGCATGAGGATCGCCGAAGCCTGGCGGGTCGCCCTCGACGCGCTGCGCGCCAACCGGCTGCGCAGCCTGCTGACCATGCTCGGCGTGGTGATCGGCGTCGCCGCGGTCGTCGCCCTCGTCGCCATCGGCACCGGAACCCGGCAACAGATCGAGCGCCAGGTCGAGGGACTCGGCTCCAACCTGCTCATCGTCGTACCCGGAAGGCTGGAAGCCGGCGCCGCACCCACCTCCTCGCCCCTCACCCTGGACGACGTCGACGCCGTGAACCGGATCGTCGGCGACCCCACCCGGGTGGCCGTCACGATCAGCTCCGGGGAGACCGTCCGGGCCGGCTCCCGCACCGGGTTCGCCAGCATGCAGGGCGTCGTCGAGACCACCCCCACCGTCTTCGTCCGCCGTCTGGACCGCGGCGCCTACCTGACCCGCACCGACGTCAGCACCGGCCGCCGGGTCGCCGTGCTCGGCGCCGGCGTGTCCCACGACCTGTTCGGCGACCGCGACCCGATCGGCCGGCAGATCACCATCGGCGGCGTCCGGTTCCGGGTGATCGGCACCTTCGAGGCGCTGGGCCAGAGCCTCGGCGTGGACCGCGACAGCGAGGTGCACGTACCGGTCACCGCCGCGCAGCGCCTGCTCGGCACCGCCCGCATCGACGGCCTGGCCATCCGGGCCCCGGACCGGGAACGGATCGCCGAGCTCAGCGCCGCGGTCGTCGCCACCCTCGCCGAACGCCACCCGGACACCGACTTCAGCGCGGTCACCCAGGAGCAGATCCTCGGCGTGCTCGGCGACATCCTGGGCGTGCTGACCGGGGTCCTCGCCGCCATCGCCGGCATCAGCCTGCTGGTCGGCGGCGTCGGCGTCTCCAACATCATGCTCGTCTCGGTCCGTGAACGGACCCGGGAGATCGGCCTGCGCAAGGCGGTCGGCGCCCGCCCCCGCGACATCGGCGTCCAGTTCCTGCTCGAAGCGGTGCTGCTGACCACCACCGGCGGGATCATCGGCCTGCTCCTCGGCGCCGGCACCGCCCTGCTCGTCGACCGGCTCAGCCCGGTCCCGGCCGCGCTCACCTGGTGGTCGACGGCGCTGGCGTTCGGCGTCTCGGCGGCCGTCGGCATCATCTTCGGCGTGGTCCCGGCGCAGCGGGCCGGCCGCCTCGACCCGGTGGTCGCGCTCCGCGCCGAGTGACGCACGGGACAACCACTCAGATCACCCACCGGCGGACCGAACTTGATGCGGAACCCGAGGAGACCGCCTTGCCCTATCAGATGCGCGACCAGCACGGGGCCGCCCGCGCCGTCGCCTACCTGATGCTGGCCGCCGGCGTGTACAACATCATCACCGGTGTCCTGATGAAGTTCGGCGACCCGGTCGCCGAACTGGTCGCGCTCGGCATCACCTCCACCGCCATGCTGGTCGTCGGACTGGCCTGCCTGCGCCACCCGGAGAAGATGCCGGACGCCTTCTGGCTGTCCGTCCCGTTCGTCTCGTCCTGCGTGGTGACCGGCCTCAACCTGGCCACCCGCGACGCCACCACCGGCGCCCAGCTGTTCTACCTCTGGCCCCTGCTGTACGCCGCGTCCTTCCTCAGCCGCCGCGTCATCGCCGTCACCATCGCGATGATCTCCGCCGGGCACGCCTCGGTCGCCTTCCAGTACCTCGACGGCACCCGCGCGATGAACGACTGGCTCGCGATCACGGTAGCCATGGCGATGACCGCGATCGTGGTGGCGAGCCTGCGGGAACGCAACGACCGGCTCCGCGACGTCCTGGAACAGCAGGCCACCTCGGACGCGCTCACCGGCGCCGCGAACCGGCGGGCGTACGACGCCGAACTCGCCCGGGTGGTCGCCGAGGCCGCCGCCGGGGGAGACCCGGTCGCGCTCGTGACGGTGGACGTCGACCACTTCAAGGAGGTCAACGACACCTGGGGTCACGCCGTCGGCGACCAGGCCCTGCAACAGGTCGCCGACACCCTGACCAGTGCCGCCGCCGGCCACGAGCACCTGGTGGCCCGGCTCGGCGGCGACGAGTTCGCGGTCCTGCTGCGCGCCGGGCCGGCCGCCGCCCTCCGGTACGCCGAACAGGCCCGCGCCGACCTGGCCGCCGGCACCGGGCTGCCGTCCGGGCCGCCCCGCCTCAGCATCGGCATCGCCGTCCTGCCCGATCACGCGGCCACCGCCGACGAACTGCAGCGCGCCGCCGACGCCGCCCTGTACGAGGCGAAAGCCGCCGGGCGGGGCCGCAGCCGGCTGGCCCGCGGCGGCCCGGCGCCCCGGCAGAACGTGGACCGGATGCCCCGCCCTACGCCGGCGCGTTCTTCTTCGGGTCCAGCGGCTTGAGCACGTCTTCGGGTTTGCGCGGGTACGGCCCCCACCCGTCGCGCAACACGTGGATGTAGACCGCCTCCAGACACACCCCGACCCGCTCCACCAGATCGGTGTCCTCCGGCGAACCGAGCCGTACGGCCCGCGCGAAGTGGTCCAGCGCCTCCATGTGCCGCCCCTGGTCGAAGCAGCTGCGGCCGAAGTTCTCGTGCACCACGCTGCGGACCGCGGGCGACACCTCGGCGTCGACCGCCCGCTGGAACAGCCGGTCGGCCTCCATCGAATCGCCCCGCAGCCGCAGCACGTGCGCCAGCTCGGCCTGCGCGATCACCTGCGCCTGCAGGTCCTGCGCCGACTCGGCGTGTGCCAGGGCCAGCCGGCTCGCGGCGGCGGCCATGCCCAGCTCACCGAGCAGCCGGTAGACCTCCGCGCGGACACTGAGCAGCCCGGCCTTGACGATCGCGTCGGTCTCGTCGGCGAGCGGCTCGTCCAGGCGCTCACCGAGTTCCCGCAGCGCGTCCCGGTCGTCGACGACCTCCCGCAGCGTGCCGCCGTCCAGCCGCCACCGGATCGCGGACAGCTCCTCGGCGGTCATCGGCAGATGCGGCGCCAGCTCGGGACCGGTGTGCTCGGGGCCGGCGGGCCCCTCCGCCTCGGCGGTGTCCTTGGGCTTCACGTCCTTCGCCGCGTCCCCCGTCGCCGGATCGATCTTGGCGGCGAACCAGCCCTTGCCGATGGCCGTGTCGGTGTACCGGCGCGGCTCCTGGTCCGGTCCGGAGACGGCGAGGCGCGCGATCGGCTTCAGGTTGTGCAGGGTGCCGTCCGGGTCCATGTAGGGCGCGTCCGGATCCTGGGCTTTCGTCCCCGTGGGTCCTGTGCCGATCGGCCCGGTCTCGCCGGCCGGCGTGGGTGCGGCCGACGTGGGTGCGGCCGGCGTGGGCGTGCCCGGCGTGGGCGTGGCCGGCCCGGGTGCGGGCGGTGTGCTCGGGCTCGCCGGCGGTGCACTCGCCGGAGCCGCCGTCGAAGCCGGTGCGCCCGGGGTCTCGTCGTGCGACGGCGGCCGCGCCGCCGGAACGGTGATCCGCTGCGAAATGCTCGGCGACACCGGCTTCGCCGGCAGATCGCCCATGGTGAGGGGCCGCGCAGGCTTGTCGGTCTCGCCATGCGGGGGTACGCCGTCGCGCGGTCCCGCCTGCGCCGGTACCTGGGGTGCCGCCGCCGTCGAGCCCTGAGGCTGTGCCGTGCCCTGAGGCTGCGCAGGGATGTGCGGCTGTGCCTGAGGCCCGGTTCGTCCGGGGACCTGGGGGTGGGCCTGTTCGGCGGGCTGCCCGGAGACCGGGGCGGGTCCGGTGTCGCCCGCGGGCCGGTCCAGGGTAGGCCGTCCGGCCCGCGGCCACGGCACCTCCGGGGCGCCGGTAGGAGCCGAACCCTGCCGTGCACCCGGCGGAACCTGAATGCTGCCCGTGCTGGACGGACTCGGACCGGCCTGCCAGGGCTGCTGTCCGGCCGGGACCTGGATGCTGCCGGTGCTCGACGGGTGCGGCATCGGGATGTTGCCGGTGCTCGACGGGCTGGGCATCGGGATGTTGCCGGTGCTCGACGGGTGCGGTGCCGGGATGCTGCCGGTGCCGGCCGGGGTGGGCGGCGTGGACCAGGCGCTCGGCGACGGACCGGTGGCGTGGGTGCCGCCGGAAACGGGCTGGGCGGTACCGGGACGTACGGCGGCCTGCGGCTGCTCCGCGGTGGCGTCCGCCCACTGGTCGCCCGGCGCGGCGGCGTGCCGGGCGGCCGGCTGCTCGGCGCCGTGCTGCGGCGGACGGGACCACGGCGAGGAGTTCTGCTGGTCCGGACCGGGCTGCTGCGGGATACCCGCCTGCGCGGCCGGCCAGGCGGACTGCGCACCCGCGGCCTGCTCCGGCCCGGGCGTCCGCGCCCAGGCGTTCCCGGCCGCCGCGGCATCCGACGTGGGACGGACAGCGGGCGGCCAGGCGTTCGCCGCGGCCGGCTGACCGGGCACGGCTGGCGCATCGGGCTGCGGACGAACCGGAGGAGGCCAGGCGGCCGCCGGCGACGGATGTCCGCCAGGACCCTGCGGGGGGAAGGGCCCCACAGGCTGAGCCGGATGACCACCCGGCTGAGGCTGTCCCTGGTAGCCACCGGGTTGGGGCTGTGCTGGGTAGCCACCGGGTTGGGGCTGTGTCGGGTAGCCACCGGGTTGGGGCTGTGCCGGGTAACCACCGGGTTGGGGCTGTCCCTGGTAGCCACTGGGTTGCGGCTGCGCCGGGTAACCCGGCTGGGGCTGACCCTGATATCCGCCCGGGTGAGGCTGGGCCGGATATCCACCGGCCGGGTATCCGCCGGGCTGTCCCGGATATCCACGGCCGGGGGAGGTCGGACGGGACCCCTCCGCCTGCTGCTGCATGTCGTCCGGAACGATCGCCCACGGCCCGTCACTGCTGGACGCCACGACGTGCGCAGTCCGCGGCGACCGCCGCGACCGCTGCTGCGGCACGTCCGCCCCTGCCTGGTACGAACCCGGCACCGGAATGCTGCCCGTGCTCGAGGGGTGCGGCATCGGAATACTGCCGGTGCTCGAAGGAGCCGGCATCGGGATGTTGCCCGTGTTGGACGGGTGCGGCATGGGGATGCTGCCCGTGCTGGCCGGGTGCGGCATCGGGATGCTGCCGGTGCTGGACGGACTCGGACCTGACGGGCGTGCTCCCTGACCCGGCGGAACCGGGATGCCGCCGGTGCTCGCAGGATGCGGCATGGGGATGTTGCCCGTGTTGGACGGATGCGGCATGGGGATGCTGCCCGTGCTCGACGGACGTGGCATCGGCGTAGTCGGCCGCGCCGCCGGCATCCCGGCCCGATCCTGGGCCGCGGACGCCTGGGGAACCGCACCGGCCTGCCAGTTCTCGGCGGCGGCGCCACGCTGACGCGGGTCCGTCGTGAACGAACCCGACATCCGCGGATCCGCCCCCGCGGCCGAACGAGCGTCCTCGACGTCGCGGCGCTGATGCGCATCGCGGTGCTGAGGCGTGTCGTGGTGCTGAGGCGTGCCGTGCTGCGGGGGAGTGTCACGGCGCTGAGGGGCACGAACCCCGAGCAGCGCAGTGGGTTCGTCGTCGATAGTGGTGTCGCCACCGGAACGGTCACCGTTCCGGATCGCGGCAGTGTCGATCGGACCGGTCCCACGGGTACCCGGCTCAGGCCGTCCGTCGCCGGTTGTGGCGGGCTGCGGAGCCTCCGGACCGTTCGGCCCGATCACCCGGGCCGGCGGTACCGGCGAGGGGGCCGCGACGATCCGCGGCGCGACCGGCGGGTCTGCCTTGAGTACACGCGGGGCGGCCGGAGCGGTGGAGCGGCTCACGACCTTCGGGGCGGTGGGCGGCTCGGCCCGTCGCACCACTCGAGGCCCGTCCTCGGCGGCCCGGCCCGAAGTGCCCGCGTTCGCCGGGTCCACACCCGAATTGTGCTGCGAACCTCCCGCGGCGTCCGGACCCTGCGGAACGCCCGTGCCGGAACCACCCGGTACGGCACTCCCGGGACCGTTGGTCCGGCCGGGGCCCGCGCCACTGATCGGCCGGGTCCGCTCCATCGAATCCGCGCCACCGCTCTCCGGCCATTCGCCCTGAGAGCGCGGGTCTTGCGAACGCGGGTCCTGAGAGCGCGGGTCTTGCGAACGTGCGTCCTGGGAACGCCCGTCCTGGGAACGTGTGTCCTGAGGGTGTCCGGGCTGGGCTGCCGGGTTCGGGGCCGGCCGGTCCTGCACGGGCTGAACCTGGTCGCCCTGAGTGGACCTCGCCCGGTCGTCCTGCGGGGATCGCTCTCGTCCGTCGACCGGCACGTAGGCGCGGCCGTCGGCACCCTGACCACGACTGTCTGCCGGAACCTGAGCGCGACCGTCCGCCGCCTGACCACGACTGTCTGCCGGAATCGGGGCGCGACCGTCGGCACCCTGGCCACGGTTGTCAGCCGGCTGCTGGGCACGGCCGTCAACCTCCTGGCCGCGGCCGTCCGCCGGTACCGGGGTGCGGCCGTCGACTACCGGAGTGCGGCCGTCGGACGGGACCTGGGCGCGACCCTCCGGGACGGCCGGGGTGCGCTCGTCGCGGGGCTGCGGGCGGCGTTCGTCCCCGGCAGCCGCGATCGGCTCGACGGGACGGCCCTTGCCGGGTACGGCCGGAGACGTGCGCTGTTCGTCGGAGCCGGAGCCGGAGCCGGAGCCGGAGCCTGGGCGTCGGCGGCTGTCGTCGCGGCGCTCGTCCTCCCATGCGGCGGCACGACGGTCCCGGTCGGCTTCCGTCCGGTAGCCGTCCTGATCCGGGCGGTACGTGCCCTGGTCCGCGGCGTAACCGTCCTGGTCTGTGCGGTACGGGTCCTGCGGCGGCCCGGCGGGACGTTCCGACGCCGGGATCGGGGCGCGGCCGCTCGTCGGGACGGCTTCGTCGCGGCGGGGGCGACGGCCGCCCGGGGGACGGATCGGGCCGAAGTCCTCGTCGTCCCAGGATGCCTCGCGGGGACGTCCGGCACGCGGGTCCGGGGCCTGACGGTCGCCGTCACGGGTACGGGGAGCAGCCCGCCGGTCGTCGGAACGGCTGGGCTTCTCCTCCCAGAACTCGTCGGCGCCCAGTTCGATGGTGCGCGGCTGGTTGCGTTCGTCGTCGCGGGGCGGTTCGGGCTCCTCCCAGCGTGCAGCCTCCGCCGGACGGGGCTGCCCGGCCGCACGAGGCTGCTCGACGGGACCCGGACGCTGCCCGGCCACACGAGGGTCTCCGGCCCGGGGGTCGACGCCACGCGGGTCGGTGACGCGAGGGTCTCCGGTCCGGGGGTCGGCGCCCCGCGGGTCGGTGCCACGAGGGTCGGTGACGCGAGGGTCACCAGTCCGGGGGCCGGTGCCGCGCGGGTCGGTGACGCGGGGATCGCCGGCACGCGGGTCGACGCCACGGGGGTCGACGCCACGGGGGTCGGTGGTGCGGGCGTCGGCGGGGCGCCGGCGGTCCGGCTGCTCGTCGCGGCGGCCGCGGGCGACCAACGGCTCGTCGTCCCAGAGTTCGTCGGGCCGGATCTCGACGGTGCGACGGCCACGGTCGTCGTTGCGGCGTGCGGCGGGAGTCTCGTCCCAGCGCTCGTCCTCGCGACGCCCACCACGGGCGGCCTGGTCGCGGCGGTTGTCACGACGCGGCTCCGCGTCACGGCGGCCATCGGCGTCACGGCGCGGGTCGACAGCCTCACGGCGCGGATCGACAGCCTCACGACGCGGATCGACAGCCTCACGACGCGGATCGGCGTCACGGCGCGGATCGACAGCCTCACGGCGGGCGTCGACGTCGGCGTCACGGCGCGGGTCGGTGCCACGACGCGGGTCGGCGTCAGCGCCACGGCGCGGGTCGGCGTCACGACGGTCGTCGGGACGGCCGGCGATGTCGTCGCGGTACCGGGGACTGTCGTAACGGTCGTCGGGCCGCTGCCGGTCGGAGCGACGCGGGTCCGCGTCCCGCCGGAAATCGTCGCGGGATTCGCGAGGGGAAGGAGAGGAGCCGTTGCGGGACGAACCCCCACGAGAGGAGCGGGACGAACCGAAGTCCCCGCGGGGCGACTCCCCGCCGTACCGGCCGGATTCCCGTTTGTCTCCGGGAGCGCCTCGGCGCAGATCCGGCCGAGCCGCCGGGTCCACGATCGGAAAGTCCGGTTTGTCGAAGTCGACACCCAGTTCGGGGCGGTTGAAGTCGATGTCGTCGAACTCGTCGCCGACCAGGTTGTCGACCGAGGTGTCGACCGGCACGAAGTCGGGTTCGTCGAGCCAGCTGGGGCGCTGCGCGTCGAACAGCGGCCGCGGCGACCGCTGCTCCGCCACGCCCTCGGCGGAGTCCTCGTCACGGCGCCGGGTCGGCATCACCGGGTCCGGCGAGGTCCGGCGGGTGTAGTGCTTCTCCTGGATCACCGCGGAACTCGGCATGAACGAGTACTCGCTGTACTCGTCCTCCCAGTATTCGTCGTCCTCGAAGCTCATGACGAGGCTCCGATTCGGCTGGGGGTTGACCCGCTGCCCCGACGCCGCATCCGCGCCACCGTCCTCACCCTGTCCCACCTCCGCACTCCGGTGCCCGCCCCTCGCGCCCCGGATCGTCTTCCTGCCACGCGTGGTGGATGGGGAAGGTTAATCACGGATTCGGGTAGGGCGCCACCGCACCGCGGCTCCCTGTCGTCGGTCCCGTGGTGCACCCACGGGCGTCGGCTGTCCCGGTGCCGCAGTTCACCGGGAGTGGCCGAACACGGGGGTATACGTCCGTGCGGCCCCCGCGGTTCAACGCTGTGCGCTGTGAAGATGTCAGGAAATCGACAACGCTCCCACGGCTCGCCGGCAGGCCCTCTCCATCAACGACAGTCGTTGCGGACCGGGCCTGCGGCATGTGTCGACTTAAGGTCTTTTTAAGGTTCTCTTCAGGCCGGCTACAGACTTCCGGGCGACCCCGATCGTGTGACGCCCGGGCGTGTCGCGACGCGGGGCGCGCCGCGGCTACCCACCGTGATATCCACGTTTCCCCTGGTGGTAGCGGTTCGAAACGCTGCGTGCCGGGCCGGTTCCGCAGGGCAGTGGACGGCTGCCCTCCCCGAGAAGGCACCGCCGAGCACGGATCGTGGGTCGCGGCGCGAAGAAGGACCGGGCAAGGGCGGCCGCGGGCCGTCCGCCAGGAACAGGTGTAGCCGTCCGGGAGTCGTCGTCCCGTACGATGACGGTCAGATCACGGCCCGGCGGGCGATCTCGAAGAGCCCCCCGCGCCCACCGAAGGTCTTCCGCGTCGCCTCGCCCATCATCGCGAACAGTGTGTCCCCGCCGAAGTCGCAGTCGGTGAAGATCGCGCTCACCTCGCCGATCAGCAGATGCACCGCGACGGTGTCCTCCTGGTTCTGCGGGAGGTACCCCTCGCCGGGGAGGTCGGCGGCGAACACCTGCTCGGCGACCCGGAGATCGCCGTCCGGCGAGTCGGGCTCCCGGCTGTGCAGATAGAGCAGCGCGGCGGTCTCGGGGCGCAGCACGCGCTGGAAGACGTACGGCTCCAGATCGTGCACGTCGACCAGCCCGCCGGCCCAGAACTGTTCGCTGACCTCGAAGCCGGCCCCGGTCAGGGCGGCCGCGGCGGTCCGGCCACACGGACCGTCGTCCCAGGTGACGAAGGGGGGAACGCGCTGGTCGGCGCGGGGATCCAGGCCGGGCACGCCGCCCAGCACCGTCAGCAGGCGATCGGCGCCGGGCATCGGATTCACCGGACGATCATGACGGCCCCGAGGGGAAATGTGAAGCCGGAACTAATACGCCAGGGACGCCGAGGCGAGAACCCGGGTGATCGTGACCTCGATGACGACCCGGGCCGGGTTGGGGCGCGGTGTGCGATATCGGTCGGCGTAGCGGCGTTCCGCCTCGGCCACCGACTCCGGGTCGTCGCGCACCACGGCGAGGCCCTCGAGGGTGCTCCAGCGGCGCCCGTCGACCTGGCAGATCGCGACCCGCTGCTGGCCCCGCCGGACGTGCCGGGCCTTCCACGACGACCCGGAGGTGATCACCCGGGCCAGGCCGGCGGACGGGTCCAGGGTGGCGCCGACCGCGACGACGTGCGGCGACCCGTCGGCACGCAGCGTGGTCAGCGTGCAGAGATGCCGCTCGGCCCAGAACTCGGCGAGCCCGGGGGCGTCCAGCGGGACGGCCCCGCTCACGCCGTCTCCGCCGGCAGTTCACCACGGCGGACGGCGGCGACCAGGGCTGCGTGATCACGTTCCACTTGATCAGCGTACGCGCGAGCGAACCGGCACAACGACTCGTCCAGCTTGTCCCCGCTGCCCACATAGCCGGCGATCACCGAGGCGCCGCTGGTCCGGGCGTGCGACTTGGCCAGCAGGAAGCCGCAGATCCCGGCGTAGTCGGCGAGCGCGGAGGCGTTGATGTCCTCGACCAGGATCGCACCTTTCATGTCCCGGAACTGGCGGACGTAGTACTGCAGGTCGCCGACGGTGGTCCAGCCGAGCAGCGGGTCGCTGACCGTCTGCAGTGCCTGCTGGTACTCCACGACGCGCTGTCCCTGGTGCCGGTGCCAGGCGAGCTCGCCGTGCTGGTAGCGCCCGATCACCGACCGGCGGGCCTGCTTGAGCTGAAGGAACAGCACGTCGTCGGTGCCGCTGCCCTCGCAGAGCGCGACGTACGCCCGCAGCCCCACCGAGCCGACACCGACCACCTTGTGCGCGATGTCGACGATCCGGTACCCGCCGAGGATCCGCGCCCAGTGCGGTTTCAGCGTGTTGAGGTATCCGTCCAGTGCGGCGGCGAGCTGCTCACGTTCCTCGTGCGGCAGCCGGGTGATCAGCGGCGGTTCCTCGACCAGCCGGGCGGTGCCGTCGTGCCGTTCGGTGAAACGGGGCAGCGCCCGGTCGCTGGTCCGCCGCCGGGCCCGCCGCGCCGCGCGTTCGATCTCGTCCCGGAAGCCGGCCTTGCTGGCCTGCCGGCGCATCGTCTCCACGTCGAGCTGGTCGAACGAGCGGGCCAGCAGCGGCTGTTCGGCCAGGTACGCGAGTTGCTCCCGGTACTCCTCGACGCAGTGCTGCACGGCGTCGGCGCACGCGCCCTCCCGGAAACCGTTCTGCCGGCCGGCGACGTAGACGCTGACCACCAGCCGGCGCAGGTCCCACTCCCACGGGCCGGGGTGCGCCTCGTCGAAGTCGTTGAGGTCGAAGACCAGCTCCCGTTCCGGCGAGGCGTAGAAGCCGAAGTTGCCCAGGTGCGCGTCGCCGCAGATGACCGGGGTGATGCCGGTGTGCGGCAGGGAGGCGAAGTCGTCGGCCATCAGTCCGGCGGTGCCGCGCAGGAACGCGTACGGCGACGCGATCATGCGGCCGATCCGCACCGGGATCAGGCGTTCCAGCCGTCCCATGTGCGACTCGGTCACCTGGCTCACCGGGTCGGGACGGTCGTCGCGGGGGCGCCAGTGCGCCATGTCGGAGCGGGGCGAGCGGTCCCGCAGGGAGCGGCCCAGCTCGTACCGTTCGGCGCGCGGGGTCGCGGCACGGCGCAACGAGGTGTATCCCTCGTCGTCTACGCTGCCGTGCACGACGTGGCTGTGGCTCGTGGGTGACGGGTCCATCGCAGCCGAGGGTACGTCCCCACCGGCATCCCCCGTACGGTCCTCGCAAAACGGTGAATGTGATCGATAACATTCCCCGCGGAGCAGGCTTGCCGCGCCTGCCGCTACGCTCCATCAGAACCGGACCGGACGAGGTGCGCAAGTGGACAAGGTATCCCGTAGCCCGGCGATGACCGATGTCGCCCGACTGGCCGGAGTCTCGCACCAGACCGTCTCGCGCGTTCTCAACGATCATCCGAACGTCAAGGAACAGACCCGGATCCGGGTACGCGCTGCCATCGCCGAACTGGGCTACCGGCCGAACCGCGCGGCCCGCGCCCTGGTGACCGGCCGCTCCCAGTTGATCGGCGTGGTCGCCCGTAACAGCACGTTGTACGGTCCGGCCTCGATGCTGACCGAGTTCGAACAGGCCGCCGCGGACGCGGGTTTCGCGGTCAGTGTCGGCAGTGTCCGCGAGTTGGACCGGTCGTCGATAGCGTCGGTGGTGGACCGTCACCTCGATCAGCGGGTGGCCGGCCTGGTGGTGATCGCCCAGGTGGCGACGGCCAACGAGGCGCTGGCCGAGATCCCGGGCGACGTGCCGGTGGTGTTCATCGACGGCGATCCGGGCAGCGGGCGCCCGGTGGTGACCGTGGACCAGGAGGCCGGTGCGGGCGCGGCCACCCGGCATCTGCTGGAGGCCGGGCACAGCACGGTCTGGCACGTCTCCGGCCCGGTCGACTGGTTCGACTCGGCGGGCCGGATCCAGGGCTGGCGGCAGACGTTGCAGGAGGCCGGGGCCGAGGTGCCGCCGCTGCTGTCCGCGGACTGGTCGGCGGCCGAGGGGTACCGCGCCGGGCAGATGCTGGCCCGGATGCCGGAGGTCACCGCGGTCTTCGCGGCCAACGACCACCTCGCGCTCGGGGTGCTGCGCGCACTGCACGAGCGGGGCCGGCGGGTGCCACAGGACGTGAGCATCGTCGGTTTCGACGACGTGCCCGAGGCGGCCTTCTTCATCCCGCCGCTGACCACCGTCCGGCAGGCCTTCGGTGATGTGGCCCGTGCCGCGTTGAGCCTGCTCCTCGGCCAGATGCGTACCGAGCCGGACACGGCCCGCCACATTGTGGTTCCGCCTCACCTCGTGGTAAGGGACAGCGTCGCTCCACCCGCCTGACATCTACTGCGTGTAACCGCCGCCCGCCTGATCGTCGATCAGGCGGGCGGTTGTGTTTCGGGGACACCCGCGCCGGGTTAATCGGCCGTTACCTCGTTGTTGCCGTCCGCCGTTGACAGCGGAATTGTTAGCGATAACACTGAGGCTCGCTCCCGCCGGGGTGTGGCGACCACCACCTCCGGTCACCCCTCGGAGGTACACCCATGGCCGTTGACACGTCCGCGAGCTCTGTGATCGGTGTCGGACACGACACCCTCCGGGGTTGCGCGTCCGTCGACGGTACCGGTTTCCCGCGTCCGCGTCGATGCGCCCCTGATCGCCTGCACGATGGTGCTGACAGCCGCAGTCCCGGCCGGGCCGGCGGCGGGGTGACGCGTACACCGCTCACCTGACGCGACCCGACCCCGGCACCCTTCGCACAACCAAAGGAAGACCGATGAAACCGCAGATCTGGTTTCTGACCGGCAGCCAGCACCTCTATGGCCCGGAGACGCTCCAGCAGGTCGCCGACCAGTCGGCCGAGATCCAGCGGACGCTGGGCGCGGGCCTGGACGTCGCCGAGATCGTCACCCGCCCGGTGCTCACCGACGCTGCCGCGATCAAGCAGGTCATGCTCGCGGCCAACGCCGACCCGGCCTGCGTCGGCGTCATCGCGTGGATGCACACCTTCTCGCCGGCCAAGATGTGGATCGGCGGCCTGGACGCGCTCCGCAAGCCGCTGCTGCACCTGCACACCCAGCACAACGCGTCGCTGCCCTGGTCGACCATCGACATGGACTTCATGAACCTGAACCAGGCCGCCCACGGCGACCGGGAGTTCGGTTACATCCAGGCCCGCCTCGGCGTGCCCCGCAAGGTGATCGCCGGGCACGCCTCGGACCCGTCGGTGGTGACCCGGATCGAGGGCTGGGCCCGCGCCGCGATCGGCCTGCAGCACGTGCGCGGCCTGCGGCTCGCCCGCTTCGGTGACAACATGCGCAACGTCGCCGTCACCGAGGGCGACAAGGTCGAGGCCGAGCTGCGGTTCGGCGTCTCGGTCAACACGTACGGCGTGAACGACCTGGTCGACGTGGTCGACGCGGTCGCCGACGCGGAGATCGACAAGCTGGTCGCCGAGTACCGCGACACCTACGAGATCGCCGCGGAGCTGCTCGCCGACCGTCTCGAGTCGCTGCGCTACGCCGCGCGCATCGAGGCCGGCCTGCGCCAGTTCCTGACCGAGGGCGACTTCGGCGCCTTCACCACCAACTTCGAGGACCTCGGCGGTCTGCGCCAGCTGCCCGGCCTGGCCGTGCAGCGGCTGATGGCCGACGGGTACGGGTTCGGCGGCGAGGGCGACTGGAAGACCTCGGTGCTCGTGGCCACCGTGAAGGCCATGGGTTCCGGAACCGGCCGCGGAACGTCTTTCATGGAGGACTACACCTACCACTTCGGCCCGGGCGAGCCTAAGATCCTCGGGGCGCACATGCTGGAGGTATGTCCGTCGATTGCTTCGGGCACCCCACGTGCGGAAATCCACCCGCTCGGCATCGGTGGCCGGGAGGATCCGGTGCGGCTCGTCTTCGACGCCGCGCAGGGTCCGGCGGTCGTCGTGGGCATGGCCGACATGGGCGACCGGTTCCGCCTTGTCGCCAACGAGATCGAGGTGATTTCCCCGGACGAGCCGCTGCCCAACCTGCCGGTGGCCCGGGCCGTGTGGAAGCCCGCCCCGTCCTTGTCCACGTCCGCCGAGTGCTGGATCACCGCCGGCGGACCGCACCACACCGTGCTGACCCAGGCCGTGGGTGCGGAGACGCTGCGCGACTTCGCCGAAATGGCTCAGACCGAGCTTCTTCTGATCGATGAGCGCACCACGCCGGCTGAATTCGCCGACCGTGTGCGTTGGAACCAGGCGTACTTCCGCCTGGCCCGCCCCCTGTAACACCGTTCTCAAAGAGGAGATTCATCGTGAAATACCCCCGTCTCGCGGCGGTCCTGACCGCCGCCTCGATGGTTGCGACCATGGCGGCCTGTGGTTCCGCCGAGAAGACCGGTGGCAACGAGGCCGGTAGCGGTGACACGGCCGGCGCCCTGGTCGGCGTGACCATGCCGACCAAGAAGTCGGAGCGCTGGGTCAAGGACGGCGACAACGTCAAGGCCGCGCTGGAGAAGCTGGGCTACCAGGTCGACCTCCAGTACGCCGAGGACGACATCCCCACCCAGACCCAGCAGCTGGACAACCAGATCACCAAGGGCGCCAAGCTCCTGATCATCGCGTCCATCGACGGCACCGCGCTCAGCACCCAGCTGGACAACGCCAAGGCCGCGAACATCCCGGTGATCGCGTACGACCGCCTGATCCGTGACAACGCGAACGTGGACTACTACGCCACCTTCGACAACTTCAAGGTCGGCGTGCAGCAGGCGACCTCGCTGCTCACCGGTCTGAAGGTGCTCAACGCGGACGGCAGCAAGAACCCGGAGGCCAAGAAGGGCCTGAACATCGAGCTGTTCGCCGGTTCGCCCGACGACAACAACGCGACGTTCTTCTTCAACGGCGCCAAGAGCGTTCTCGACCCGTACATCGCGGACGGCACCCTGGTCGTCAAGAGCGGCCAGACCGAGTTCGAGAAGGTCGCCACCCTGCGCTGGGACGCCGAGACCGCCCAGAAGCGCATGGAGAACATCCTCACCGCGACCTACAAGGGTGGCGCGAAGGTCGACGGCGTTCTCTCCCCGTACGACGGCATCTCGATCGGCATCCTGTCCGCGCTGAAGAGCGGTGGCTACAGCACCGGCACGTACCCGATCGTCACCGGCCAGGACGCCGAGGCGCCGTCGGTCAAGTCGATCATCGCTGGTGAGCAGTACTCCACCATCTACAAGGACACCCGTCAGCTCGCCGACACCACCGTCGAGATGGCGGACGCCGTGCTGAAGGGCCAGACCCCGAAGACGAACAACACCACCGACTACGACAACGGCAAGAAGGTCGTTCCGGCCCAGCTCCTCGAGTCGGTCATCGTCACCAAGGACAACTACAAGGCCCAGCTCGTCGACACCGGTTACTACACCGAGGCCGACCTGAAGTGATCCGAGCGCCGCGCCCCGCCCGATCCCAGCGGGCGGGGCGCGGCCCTTCGATCGGCCCATAGGAGGGTCTGCATGACCGACACGATCCTGCGGATGAGCGGCATCACCAAGACGTTCCCGGGCGTCAAGGCGCTGCAGGATGTCAACCTTGAGGTCCGCAGAGGCGAGATCCACTCCATCTGCGGCGAGAACGGGGCCGGCAAGTCGACCCTGATGAAGGTGCTGTCCGGCGTCTATCCGCACGGCAGTTACGACGGACAGATCGAATTCGACGGCGAGTCGTGCAGCTTCTCGGGCATCCGGGACAGCGAGCACCGCGGCATCGTCATCATCCACCAGGAGCTGGCGCTCGCCTCCAACCTCTCCATCGCGGAGAACATCTTCCTCGGCAACGAGAAGAGCAAGCGCGGCTTCATCAACTGGAACCAGACGAACCACGCGGCGGACGAGCTGCTGCGCCGGGTCGGCCTCGCCGAGAGTGCGGTCACCCCGGTCATCGAGCTCGGCGTGGGCAAGCAGCAGCTGGTCGAGATCGCCAAGGCGCTCTCGAAGGACGTCAAGCTCCTGATCCTCGACGAGCCGACCGCGGCGCTCAACGACCAGGACTCCGAGCACCTGCTCAACCTGCTCCGCGGGCTGCGGGACCAGGGCATCACCTGTGTCATCATCTCGCACAAGCTCAACGAGGTCACGAGTATCTCGGACCGCGTCACCATTCTGCGTGACGGCCGGACGATCTGGACCGACGAGATCGAGAACCTCACCGAGGAGAAGATCATCTCGGGCATGGTCGGCCGCGACCTCGAGCACCGGTACCCGGAGCACGAGTCGAAGGTCGGCACGGAGGTGCTGCGGATCGAGAACTGGACCGTGCACAGCCCCACCCAGCCGGACCGCGCGCTGGTCCGCAAGGCGAACATCACGCTGCGCCGTGGCGAGATCGTCGGCCTGGCCGGGCTGATGGGCGCCGGCCGCACCGAACTGGCGATGAGCGTCTTCGGCCGCTCGTACGGGGTGAACATCTCCGGCCGCCTGATCAAGGACGGCAAGGAGATTCAGGCCCGCAACGTGCGGGAGGCGATCAAGCACGGTCTCGCGTACGCGACCGAGGACCGCAAGCGGTACGGCCTGAACCTGATCGAGGACATTCAGCGCAACGTCTCGGCGGCCGCGCTGAAGAAGCTCGCCAAGGGCGGCTGGGTCGACGGCAACGAGGAGCACCGCGTCGCCGACGAGTTCCGGGCCAGCATGAACATCAAGGCACCCGGCGTGGAGTCGATCACCGGAAAGCTCTCCGGCGGCAACCAGCAGAAGGTCGTGCTCTCGAAGTGGATCTTCACGGATCCGGACGTGCTGATCCTGGACGAGCCCACCCGTGGCATCGACGTCGGCGCGAAGTACGAGATCTACACGATCATCAACCGGCTCGCCGACGAGGGGAAGGCCGTCCTGGTCATCTCCTCCGAGCTGCCGGAACTCCTCGGTATCTGCGACCGCATCTACACCCTCTCCGCGGGCCGGATCACCGGCGAGGTGCCCCGGGCCGAGGCGACGCAAGAGCGCCTGATGACTCTCATGACGAAGGAAGAACAGGAGGTCGCGCCGTGACGGTCGCACCTACCAACGCCGACCTGAGCGTCGGCAAGGGGCCGGCCGCTTCCACCGGCAAGGCCCCGTACAAGATCAACTTTGATCTGAAGCAGAGCGGCATCTACATCGCCTTTGCTCTGATCATCGTGCTGTTCGCGGTGCTGACCGGCGGCGACCTGCTCTCCCCGCAGAACATCAGCAACATCATCGTCCAGTACTCGTACATCCTCGTACTGGCCATCGGCATGGTGATGGTCATCGTCGCCGGGCACATCGACCTGTCGGTCGGCTCGGTCGTGGCGGCCACCGGCGCCCTCGCCGGCGTCATGATGGTCAACTGGGATGTCGCCTGGCCGATCGCGGTCATCGCGACGCTGGCCTTCGGCGCCCTCATCGGCGCGTGGCAGGGCTTCTGGGTGGCCTACTTCGGCATCCCGGCATTCATCGTCACGCTCGCCGGCATGCTGCTGTTCCGTGCGGTCACCATGACCATCCTGGGCAGCAAGGGCATCGGCCCGTTCCCGGACGAGATCCGGACACTGGCCAACGGCTTCACCCCCGGCACCCTGAACAACATCGCCCTCGGCCCGCTCGGCGGCGCCGACCTGCTGAGCGTCATCATCGGCTTGATCGCCGTGGTCGCCATGGCGTTCGTACAGGTCCGGGCCCGCGCGGCCCGCGTCAAGTACCAGCAGGCCGTCGACCCGGGCTGGCTGTTCGGCCTCAAGGTCGCCGTCCCGGCGATCCTGGTCATGTTCGTGGTCATCCAGCTCGCCCGCTTCCGCAACCTGCCCTGGGTGCTGATCATGCTGGCGCTGCTGGTGGTCGGCTACACCGTAGTCACCAGCCGCTCCGTCTTCGGCCGCCAGATCTACGCGGTCGGCGGCAACCTGCAGGCCGCGACGCTCTCCGGCGTCAAGGTCAAGTCGGTCGTCTTCTGGCTGTTCGTCAACATGGGCGTCCTCTCCGCCCTGGCGGGCCTGATCTTCGCCGGCCGCCTGAACCTGGCCGGCCCCACCGCCGGCAACAGCTTCGAACTCGACGCCATCGCGGCGGCCTTCATCGGCGGCGCGGCGGTCCAGGGCGGCGTCGGCAAGGTGGTCGGCGCCATCACCGGCGGCCTGATCATGGGCGTCATCAACAACGGCATGGGCCTGCTCGGCGCCGAGCCCCAGGACACCATGCTGGTCAAGGGCGCCGTCCTGCTGGCAGCCGTGGCCTTCGACGTCTGGTCGAAGCGCCGCACGGCCGGCGGTCGCTGACCCCCAACCACCCGAAGCAACGGCCCGGCCCCATCAGGGGTCCGGGCCGTTGTGCTCTTCCGCTCTCTTTCTTGTACGCCGCAAAGCACGCCCGTTCCCGCCCGCCTCGCATCGCCCGTTTCAGGCGGCCCGGCTACCCGCTCCGACCCGTCTTCGCGCCGCCCGTCCGCGCTCGTGGACCTGTCCACTCCGGTCCGCCTTCGTGCCCGCTCGCCTGGTGCCGCTTGTGGGTGGTGAGCGCCCCCGCACCCGCCCTCGCCCTCGTCCTCGCCCTTGCCCCGCCCTCGCCCTTGCCCCGCACCCGCCCTCGCCCTCGCACCCGCCCTCGTCCCGCCCCGAATCCGCTTCAGTCGGCTGGTGGGGGCACCCGATCTGAGGGGCGGCTGGTGGGGACACCCGATCCGAGGGGCGGCTGGTGGTGGCCGCCCCCGGTCCGGGTCTCGGGTGCG
>NZ_JZKF01000068.1 GCF_000962825.1 Actinoplanes rectilineatus | reverse complement strand
GATGTCATCGCGGTTCGCGTCCGCTCGCAGTGCGGTCAGCGATTTCAGGCGGCCCAGCAGAGTCGTGGAGGATGCGGGGCATTTCAGGTCTTGAATCGCGGACAAGGTCTTCTCGAAACGCTGGATGCGGCTTTCAAGGTCCGTGCCGCTCGGCAGGATCGTATTCTTGAGCGCTACCTGCGCGTTCACCTGTGCTTGAGTGGGTGGGCAACGGCCGGGAACATTCACCCCGGTGGGGCCCACGCGGTCGGCCGTCGCATTCGGATCTCCCGGGCTGAAACCCAACGCCGGCACCAACGCGTTAATGGTACCGGCGTTGTCCTGTTCGGCGGCCTGGCTCATCCCCGTGCCGACCGCCAGAGCCGAACCGAGCAGTGCTGCGGCGGCACCTCCAATCAACAGCTTGCGCATCCGGCTGCTGCCTCCGCGTCGATACATGCACGGCTCCTCTTCGTCTCGGTACTGCTTGTGCCGAGAAATACGAGCAATGATGTGGCAGCAGTTCATGACGCAGAGCAAGCGTTCCTTAAAGCTTCTTTAAAGAAACTCCCGGGGGGTGCGAATGGCAGGCTCGCGAACCGCTGGTCACGTTGTCGGTCGAGCGCGGCGACTTCGAGGCACTGCGCGCCCGCGCTGACGCCGGCGACTCTCACACCGCCGGTCGACTCGCCGAGCGCGGTGACTGGCAACGGCTCGACTTGGACGCGGGGCTGAGCCTCGCGTCGGTCGAGTCAGCCGGTCCAGGTCGCGGGTAGCGGCTGTGGCCACGGGTGGTCGCCTGTTCGGCCGGCTTCAGGGCAGGGGTATGGCCGTTACTGAGCGGGGGCTCGGAGGAGGGCCGGCAGGTCGGCCACCGAGTCGATGGTGTGGTCGGCGACGGTGGGGAGGGCCTCGGCCTGCTGGTCGGCGTATTTGCCGGTGCGGACCTGGACCGTGCGCAGGCCCGCCGCGCGGCCGCCGGCAATGTCCGTGGTGGCGTCGTCGCCCACCACCAGGCAGTCGGCCGGTGCGAGGCCCAGGGAGCCGGCGGCCATCGTGAAGAAGTCGGTGGACGGCTTGCCCAGGACCTCAGCCTGGACGCCGGCCGCGTACTCCAGGGCTGCCACGATGGCGCCGGTGTCCAGGTGGTCGCCGTCGGCTGCCCGGTAGTAACGGCCCCGCTGCAGGGCCACCAGGGTTGCGCCCGCGCGCAGGGCTCGGAAGGCCTCGTCCAGGACGGTGTAGTTCAGGGTCGCGCTGCAATCGCCGACGATCACGTGCGTGTACGGGCCCGGGGCGGGCGCGGCGGGGAGCATGCCGGCTATCGCGGGGGCCACCAGGGTGTACGCGCGGACGCCCGGGCGGGTGCAGAGGTGCTGCGCGGCCACGGCCGGGGTGAACAACTCGTCGGCGGCGACCTTCAGGCCGTACCCGAGAAGGGTCTGTCTGATGGTCTCGGGCGTCTTGGCGTCGGTGTTCGTGAGGAAACGCAGCCGGAATCCGCCGGCGCGCAGCTCGCTGACCGCTTCGACGGCTCCGGGGATGACCGTGCCGCGGGCCTGGAGGGTGCCGTCGATGTCCATCAGGATGCCGGTGCTCACCAGCTGATCATGTGACAGGGGTGGAAGGGGCGCGGCACCGGGGAGGGGTGCCGCGACGAAGGGGTGGCGGACGGTGGTCAGAAGTGGTCGAGGTGGAGGTTCGGGCGGTGGATCTGGAGCCACGCCTCGAAGGTCTCCCTCTCCCAGATCTTGCCCATTTCGAGGGTTTGGTAGGGCGGTGGGAAGTCCCGCCGGTTCATGATCTGATACGCCCGTTGCCGGGACACGCCGAGGCACTTGCGAATCTCCCCGGCACCCATGAAGACCTGCCTTTTCATGTCCGAGACTCTAGTCTCACGTGCACCAGTCATGGGAACACCCTCGCGGGGCATGACACGTGTCTCGTCCGCGCGGTTCGGGTGGTTTGTCTACTGGCCCGGCGCCCTGACGACTATAAATACCTATATATCGATCTCATCACCCTTATGGGTGATCCACCACCTCCAGCTCGGTCCACAGCTCGAAACAGTTCTTGCGGGAGAGCGCGGACACCCCGATCGATGCCCGGCCGGCCACCCCGACGGTGGGTCCGAAGACGTCCACGAAGAGCTGCGAGGCGCCGTCCGAGACCAGGTGCAGATCCTCGAAATCCTCAGTGGTAAGCAGGAAGCACAGGTTCCGTCCCATGGCGGTCACCCGGTCCAGGCTGCCGACGGCCAGGCGGATCAGGCCGAGGGCGTTGACGGCGGTCATCCGGGCGGCCTCGCGGCCCTGCTCGACGGTGACGTCGTCGCCCAGCCGGCCGGGGTGCAGCCGGTTGCCGGCCCGGTCCTCGGGAGTGATGCCGGACAGGAGCAGCAGGTTGCCGACGCGGTGGAAGGGTTTCACCGTGCCGTAGCGGCCGCCGTAGGGCGGGTCCGCGTAGTCGGGAACGGTCAGGCCGAGTTCGCGGACACGGGCTTCGGGGCTGGTCACAGATCATCTCCGGAATAGACGGTCCGGCCGCCGACGACGGTGCGCCGGACGGTGGCGGTACGGATGGCTTCGGGATCGCAGGTGGTCGGGTCGACGGACAGGGCCACCCAGTCGGCCAGCATCCCGGCGCGCAGCATGCCGCGGTCCCGTTCGGCGAACGCGGCGTACGCGGCCCCGGTCGTGTATCCGGCCAGCGCCTCGAAACCGGTGATGGCCTGCGCGGGGGCGACGGGGTGGGGCAGGCCGCGGGCCATCCGGGTGCGCGACTTCCACATCAGGTGCCGCGGGTCGAACGGGAAGAACGGGCCGTCCGAGCCGAGCGCCACGGTCGCCCCGGCGTCCAGCCAGGACCGGATCGGATCAGCCGCGACGGCCCGCTCGCCGAGGTGTGCGATGAGTCCGTCGGCGTTGCGCCAGTGGATCGACGGCTGCAGGGAGGCGACCACGCCGAGCCGGGCGGCCAGGGCCATGCTCTCCGCGGACGGCTCCAGGTAGGCGTGGATGAGTTGCCAGCGCAGGTCGCGGATCGGGGTCTCCCGGTCGATCTCGGCGAACATCCGCAGCACCGCGGCGACCGCGCCGCCGCCGACCGCGTGCACGCCGAGCGACCAGCCGTGCCGGGCGCAGTACGACGCCAGGGCGAGGAACTCGTCGTCGGTGAGGCGTTGCAGGCCGAGGTCGCCGGAGCCGGGCGTCCACTCGGTCTCCAGCAGGGCCTGCCGTTTCATTCCTTCACCATCGAAATAGACTTTGACACCACCGATTCGTAAAAAATCGTCACCAAAGCCGGTGTGAATGCCGATGCCGGATAAATCAGACAGCGTGGCGTGCGGCATCGCGGTCACCCGCATGGTCAGCTCGTCGGCGGACCAAGCCCGCTGATAGGCGCGCATCTCGTCCGCCGTGACAGCCGGATCCACCACGCTGGTGATCCCGAGAGCGTGCAGCAGCGGCTGGATCAATCGCAGCCCGGTGGCCCGGTCGTCCGGTGTGGGTGCGGAGTCCGCCGGCCACTCGTCCAGGTCGAAGGTGCGGTCCATCTCGGCGACGAGCGCCGGGGCGTCCCAGGACGAGCCGCCGAGCGACACCACTTTGAGCCCGCCGCGCTGCATGTGCAGGTGAGCGTCGATCAGCCCGGGAACGATCACACCGTCGATCTCTTCGGCCGGGGTGTCCGGCGGGCACGCGGCCCGCACCTCGTCGACGCTGCCGACGGCGAGGATGCGGTCACCGTCGACGGCGAGGGCCGAGGCCCGGGGCGCGGCCGGGTCCATGGTGACCACCGGGGCGATCAGGAGTGAGGTCACGGAACGTCTCCCTAGGTTGGATCCACGTCAACATATAGTGGATCCCGTACCCGGGGAAGATCAGGCGCCGAGAATGCGCAGGATCGCCGTCGTCGTGTCGCGGACCGCGTCGTCGACCGTGAGCGACGGGTCCTCGTACCGGCGGAGGTTGATGCTCTCCACCACGGCGAAGACGATCCCGCTGATCCGGCGCAGGTATTCCTCGCCCGGCGGGTGGCCCAGTGCGGTGAGTACGTCGCGGATCAGGGCGGTGTACCCGGTGCGGAGGCGCTCCCGCAGTTCGTGAGCCTCGGCGAACTCCGGGCCGCGCACCTCGGGGAGCAGCCCGAGGACGGCGACCGGCCGCCGGCCGGCGAAGAGCGCGCGGATGTCGAAGTCGAGCAGGGCGACCAGCCGATCGCGGGCCGGCAGCGGTGACAGCATCAGGACGTCCGCTTGTGAGACCGCGGGCCGCAGCGTCTCGACCAGCAGTTCTAGCAATATGTCCGATTTAACCTTGAAATGCGCATAGAGTGACGGCTGCCGCACTCCAGCCCGCTCCGCGATCTCCCGCGTCGACGTCGCCGCGAAACCCTGAGCGGCGAACAACTCCGCCGCGGCCTGCAGGATCCGTTCGCGCCCCGTGGCCGCCATGGCCGATCGCCTCCTGGTCAAAGTTTCCTGCTGGAAACACCGAGTCAACATCGCCGCCTCATCCAGCGGCTTTTCTTTCGTCCACCACAGCCTATCGCTTGATAGGCAGGCGATCGGAAATCAGAAAGGTGGGTCCCGTGCTTCGCAAGACCGCCTCCGCCGCCCTGCTGACCATCTCCCTGACACTTCTCGCCGCCTGCTCCGGCGGTGGCACGCCCGGCACCTCCGCCGCTGCCGGCGACGATCTTCTCAAGCTCGCGTTTCTGGGCGGTGTCAAGACTCCCGACCCGGACACCGCCTACGACGGCCCCGAGCTGAACCTGGTGAACAGCGCCTACGAGGGCCTGGTCACCTACAAGTCCGGCCAGGACAAGGCCGAGCTGACCGCGGCCCTCGCCACGACGTGGAGCGCCGACCCGACCAACACGGTCTTCACCTTCGACCTGCGCGAAGGCGTCACCTTCCACGACGGCACGCCGTTCACCGCGGCCGCCGTGGAGAAGAGCTTCCAGCGGCGCACCGACGTCGGCGAGGGCCCGGCGTACATGGTCGGCGACGTCAAGAGCGTGGCGACGCCCAGCGACAAGCAGGTCGTCATCACCCTCGACGCGCCGAACAGCGCCTTCCTCGACCTGCTCGCCTCCCCGTTCGGCCCGAAGATCGTCAGCCCGGCGGCGATCGAGGCACACCCGTACAGCGCGGACGGCGAGAACTGGTTCGCCAGCAACGACGCGGGCACCGGGCCTTACCGGTACGGCACCTTCACGCCGGACACGTCGTACCAGCTCACGGCGTACGACGGGTACTGGGGCGCCAAGCCGGGATATCCGACCGTGGAGTTCTCGGTGGTCTCCAGCCTCTCCACGATCCAGCTCCAGCTGGAGAACGGCGAACTGGACGGGCTCGCCGGATACAGCGACAGCACGACCTTCACGGCCCTGCAGGCCAAGGAGAAGCTCAAGACGTACCAGTTCTCCAGCATGCAGACGCCGACCATGTTCCTGAACCCGAAGAGTGCCACCCTCGCCGACCAGGCCACCCGGCTCGACCTGCTGGCCGGCGTCGACTTCACCGACCTGGCGACCAAAGCCCTCGGCGCGGTCGGCAAGCCCGCGACCGGCGTCTTCCCGGCCAACCTCCTCACCGGCGCCGACGACCAGCAGAAGATCACCCACGACGGGACCAAGCTCGCGTCGCTCGCCGCCGGCTCCCTCAAGAGCAAGACCATCAAGATTGCGTACGGTGCGACGAGCGCTGATGCCAAGAACCTGAGCGACAACCTCGCCGCCGTGCTGAACGCCGCCGGAATCACGGCGCAGAGCACCGGCTACGCCCTGGGCACCTACTTCCCCGAACTGGAGAAGGGCGCGGCCGGCCCGGACATCACGTTCTTCGCCGGATTCCCGGACACCGCACACCCGGACGCCTGGGCCACCGTGTTCTACACCCCGAAGGGCGGCCTGGACCTGTTCGGCGCCGAGGTGCCCGGCCTGTCCGACACCCTGGGCAAGGCCCGCGAAACCGGCGACCAGCAGTTGTACGCCCAGGTCGCGTCCCAGGTCAGCGAGTCCGGCTGGTGGTACACCGTCGCCACCAGTCTCGGCACCGCGGTCTTCGCCGACGACGTCGCCGGTGTCGAACAGTCCTACCACCCGGTGATCACCGGTGTGCTGAACCTGGCCGTCCTGCACCCGGCCGGAGCATGAGCAAGCCCCACGCCGGGGTTCTCGAGGTGGCCGGACTCAGCATCCGGTACACCTCGCGGACCCCGGCGGTGCTCGCCGTCGACGACGTGTCGCTGACCGTCGCACCCGGACAGTGCGTGGGCCTGGTCGGCGAATCGGGGTCGGGCAAGAGCACGATCGGCGCCGCCGTCCAGGGTCTGCTCACCCGGGAGACGCACGTGGAGGCGGACGGCACGGTACGCGTGGACGGCGTCGACCTGGACGTCACCGCGGAAGCCGGCTGGGACGGCGTCCGGGGCCACCGGGTGACCACGGTCTTCCAGGACCCGATGTCGTCGCTGGACCCGACGATGACCGTCGGCCGGATGCTGACCCGCGTCACCGGCAGCAAGCAGGAGAGTCTGCGCTGGCTGGAGGCGGTGGAGATCCGCGATCCGGGGACCGTGCTCCGCGCGTACCCTCATCAGCTCTCCGGCGGCATGCGGCAGCGCGTGATGATCGCGCTGGCCCTGGCCCGCGGGCCGGCACTGCTCGTCGCGGACGAGCCCACCACCGCGCTCGACGTCAGCGTCCAGGCGCAGATCCTGCGCCTGCTGACCCGCGAACGCGAGCGCCTGGGCTGCGGTGTCCTGTTCATCACCCACGACCTCGGCGTGGCCCGGGCGATGTGCGACGAGGTGGCCGTGATGCGGCACGGCCGACTGGTGGAACGCGGACCGGCCGCGACCGTCTTCGGCGCACCGGCCGAGCCCTACACGCAGCGGCTGGTCGCCTCCCGGCTGACGCTGTCCACCGACCGGCAGCGACCGATCGGGCTGCCCGACCCGACCGTGCTCACCGCGATGCGCGAGACCGGAGCCGCGCCGGACGACCTGGAACACCGCTGGGAACGGGGCGACCTGCACTGGTCGTCCTTCACCCGGGAACGCACCGAGGTCCGGGGCGGCCACACCCTGGAGCTGGCCGGGGTCACCAAGAGCTTCCGCACCGGCGGCCTGTTCGGCGCGGCCCACAAGACCGTGCTCACCGGCGTCGACCTGCGGGTCGCCCGGCACCAGAGCGTGGCGCTGGTCGGGGAGTCCGGCTCCGGCAAGTCCACCATCCTGCGCATCGTCGCCGGGCTGGAGACGGCCGACGCCGGTGACGTCTACGTGGACCGCACCCAGGGAGCCGGCGTGCAGGTCGTCTTCCAGGACGCGGGCGCGTCGCTGACCCCGTGGCGCACCGTCGGGCAGCTGCTCGCCGAACGCCTCGAAGATCTTCCCAAGAAGGAGAGAGATCAGCGGGTACGCCTCGCGCTGGAACGGGTCGCCCTCGACCCCGCGCTGGCCGGCTCCCGGCCCGGCCAGCTCTCCGGCGGACAGCGGCAACGCGTCGCCATCGCACGGGCCATCGTGGTGCCACCGGCACTGCTGCTCTGCGACGAACCGACCAGCGCGCTCGACGTGTCGGTGGCCTGCTCGGTGCTGAACCTGCTCAACCTGCTGCGCCACGAACTCGGCCTGTCGATCCTGTTCGTCACCCACGACCTGGCCGCCGCCCGGATCATCGCCGACCGGGTCGACGTGATCAGCGACGGGACGATCGTCGAACAGGTGCCGGCCGCCTCGATGAGCACCGACATGACCAGCGAATACGGGCGGAGGTTGCTCGATGCCGTCCTGGCTTAGACGCGGCGAGACCCTGGCGGTGGTGATGCTGTCCGTGGTGCTGGTCGCCGCGCTGATCGGGCCGCTGCTCTCGCCGTACTCCTCGATCATCCCGTCCGGGGCGCCGCACCTGCCGCCGCTGTCGGCCGGGCACCTGTTCGGCACCGACGAACTCGGCCTGGACATCGCCACCCGCATCCTCGAGGGCACCCGCACCAGCCTGCTCACCGCCCTGGTCGTCACGGTGATCGCGGCCGTGGCCGGCATGCTGATCGGCACCCTCGCCGGATTCGTCGGCGGCGTCCTGGACACCGTGCTCATGCGGGTCACCGACCTGTTCCTGGCACTGCCCGCCACCATCGTCGCGATGGCCGTCGCCGCCGGCCTGGGCACCGGCCTGACCAGCTCGATGATCGCCATCACGGTGGTGTGGTGGCCGCTCTACGCCCGGCTGGTCCGCGGCGAGGTCCGCCGCACCGCCCGGGCCCTGCACGTCGAGGCGGCCCGGATGAGCGGCACCCGCGGCACCCGCCTGGTGCTGCGGCACGTCCTGCCGAGCGTGCTGCCGACCGTCGCGGTCACCGCCAGCCTGGACATCGGCGGGGTGATCGTCACCGTCGCGGCCCTGTCGTTCGTCGGCCTCGGCGCGCCCGCCCCGGCCCCGGAACTGGGCCTGATGGCGTCGGCCGGCCTGCAGTACGTGGTCAACTCCTGGTGGATCCCGGTGCTCCCCGGACTGGCCGTCGGACTGCTCTCGCTGCTGTTCAACTATGCCGGCGACGGTCTGCGGGCCGTCCTGCGCGGTAAGGGAGCCTGACATGCTGCGCTTCACCGTCCGCCGGATCGCCTCCCTGATCGTCGTCCTGTTCGCGCTGCTCGTGCTGGTCTTCCTGATCAGCCGGTACGGCGGTGACCCGGTCCGCGGCTACCTGGGCGCGAACGCCTCCGCCGACGCGGTCGCCGCGATGCGCACCCGGCTCGGCCTGGACCAGCCGATCTGGGTGCAGTTCGCCGACTACCTGTCCCGGCTGGCCCGGCTCGACCTCGGCACCAGCCTGGCCACCCGCCGCCCGGTCGCCGCCGAACTGGCCCAGCGCATCCCGGCCACCGCCGAACTCGCGCTGTGGACCGTGTTCTTCTCGGTGCTGATCGGCATCCTGCTGGCCCGGGTCTACACGCTGAAGAGCCGGTTCTCCGGGGTGCTGCGACTGATCCTGTTCAGCGCGGCCAGCGCCCCGGCATTCCTGATCGCCACCGGCGGCGTGCTGATCTTCTTCGTCCAGCTGCACTGGCTGCCGGTCTCCGGGCGTACCGGATACGGCCCGAGCACCGGACTGTCCGGCATGTACGTGCTCGACGGCCTGCTCACCGGGAATCTTCCGTACGCGATGGATGCTCTGCGGCATCTGATCCTGCCCGCCCTGGCCGCCAGCCTCGGCCCCGGCGTCGCCCTGGCCCGGGTCCTCGCCGACGGCCTCAGCACCAGCCTGCGGTCGGCGTACGCCCGGACCGCCCGTTCCCTCGGCGAGACCGAGTCGGCGGTGCTCCGGCGGCACGGGCTGCGCAACGCGGCCAGCCCGGCACTCAGCCTGCTCGGCGTCCAGGTCGGCATGATGCTGTCCAGCCTGGTGGTGGTCGAACAGATCTTCTCCTGGAACGGCCTCGGTCAGTTCCTGGTCCGCGCGATCGGCGGCGCCGACACCGCCACGGTCGCCACGATCAGCCTGCTGCTCGGCGCCTTCTACGTCGTGGTCAACGCACTCGTCGACATCGCGCTGGCGGTCGTCGATCCCCGCGTCCGTCTCTCCTAAGGGGTCTCTCCTCATGCCCGTGCAGGTCACCGATATCACCCCGAACGAGGAGCTGAAGCCGGTCGGCAACGTCGTCCTGGTGGTCGTCGACATCCAGGGCGGCGGCAACGCCAACCCGTTCATGCCCAGCAAACCCGAGCAGACCTGGATGCCCGGCCGGGCCGAACGCAACGCCAAAGCCGTCGAGATGGTCACCGCGTTCCGGGCCGCCGAAGTCCCGGTCGTCTTCATCCAGGAGGTGCACAAGCCGTCACTCGTCGACATCGGCCGTGAACTGGACGGCAACGAGGGTCCGCACTGCATCGAGGGCGACCCGCGGACCGCACTGCACCCCGGGCTGGAGCCCCGCCCGGAGGAGTACCTGATCCAGAAGCGCCGCTACTCCGCGTTCTTCGGCACCGAACTCGACATCGTGCTGCGCGGATACAAGGCCGAGACGGTGATCCTGATCGGCGGGATGACCGACGTGTGCATCCACTACACCGCCCTCGACGCGCATCAGTACGACTACCACTTCCGTACGGTGTCCGACATGGTGGTCGGCTCCGGGCAGGAGCTGCACGACGCGGCCCTGCGGGCGATGAAGTACCTCCAGCGCGACGGGCTGGTCTCCAGCGCCGCCGTGCACGCCTGGCTCACGAGCCTCTGAAGGGACAGCGGTGAACATCGAAGGAAAGACCGCACTGCTCGTCGTCGACTTCCAGGGCGGGCCGCTGACCGGTGCCGACCCGGTCTACGCCAAGGACCAGCTCGGCAAGGCGATCACCATGGTCGACGCGTGCCGGGCCAAGGGCGTACCCGTCATCTGGGTTCAGGAAGTGCACAAGCCGCACCTGATCGACATCGGTCGCGAGCTGGACGGATCCGAGGGGCCGCACTGCATCGAGGGGGAGCCGAGCACCTCATTGGCGCATGGGCTCACCCCGCTTCCCGAGGAGTTCCACATCCGCAAACGGCGGTACTCGTCGTTCTTCGGCACCGAACTCGACATCGTGCTGCGCGCCTACGACGTGGACAGCCTGATCATGATCGGCGGGTTCACGGACATCTGCATCCTGTACACCTCGGTCGACGCGCACCAGCGCGACCTGTTCATCAACGTGGTCACCGACGTGGTCAGCGGGTCGTCGCAGCAGGCCCACGACGACGCCCTCAAGATGGTGCACTACCTGCAGCACAAGTCGCTGGTGACCAGCGACGAGGTCGGTGCGTGGCTGACCACGGTGTGACCGGCCGCGTCGAGGCGGCACTGGCCGCCGCCGCCCGCCTGGACCCGGTGCTGCACTTCGCCGAGAGCCTCGACCCGGCGGGCGCCCGCGCGGCGGCCCGGCGGGTCGACCCGGACGCGCCGCTCGCCGGGTTGCCGTTCCTGATCAAATCCGGTACTCGGCCGGACGCCCCGATCGTGACCCGCCTGGTCGCAGCCGGTGCGGTTCCGATCGGGGTCTCGACCCGCAACCGGCCCGGCACCGACTCGCAGACGCACGGCTGGAACGGCCGGGACTTCACCCGCAACCCGTGGGATCTCTCCCGATCACCGGGCGGATCGTCGGCGGGCGCCGCCGCAGCGGTCGCGGCCGGAGTCGTGCCCCTGGCGACCGGCGGAGACAGTGGGGGATCGCTGCGGATCCCGGCGGCCTTCTGCGGCGTTGCGGGATTCAAGGGTACGGCCGGACGGGTCCCGCGCCGGGGTCGGACGCTCACCGGTCTGGCCGTCCCCGGCCTGATCGGCGCCGACCTGGACCTCGTGGTGGCGGCGACCTCGCTGGTCAGCGGCCCGGACCGGCACGACCCGGCAGCCCTGCCACGCTGGCCCGTCCCGGCGTCCGAGTGTGATCAGCCGTGGCGGGTGGCGTTCCTGACCAGTTTCGGTCGTGGGACGGCTGACCCGGCGACGGCGGCGGTGGTCCGGTCCCGACTGGGCGATCTCTCGGTCGTCGAGGTGCCGCTGGAGCTGGCGCCGCCGGACGACGCGTGGGATACGATGGCGGCCCTCGACGCCGGGCGCGGCGCCACCGATGCGCAGGTCCGGCACGCGCTCGACCTGCGGCGACAGGCCGACCTGGCCCTGGCCGACGTGTTCGCTCAGGTCGACGCGATCGTCACACCGACGACGCTGGGGGTGGCGCACCCGTACGACGGCCCGGTGGCCGGCGACTTCGTCGGCGACCTGTGCTGGGACTTCAACATCACCGGGCATCCGGCGGTGAGCGTCCCGGCCGGGCTGGTCGACGGCCTGCCCGTCGGCCTGCAGGTGGTGGCCCCACACGGCCGCGACGACGTGGCCGTCACCATCGCCCGCCGCGTGCGCGCGCCCTTGCCTCCCCCGCCGTTCCACGCGTGACTCGTCGTTCTGCGCCTGACTTGTCGCTCTGCGCGTGACTCGTCGTTCCGCGCGTGACTCGTCATTCCGTGCCTGACTCGTAGTTCCGACGCCCGTGTTCCCGCCTCATGCGCTGGTCCACGGTTGACTTCGGGGTCCGCCGCGCGGGTCTCTGTTTCGTTCGCCGGTCCACGCCTGTCCTCGCGGTTCGCCGTGGGGCCGCTGTCTCCTCCGTTCACCGGTCCACATCCGCTGCGCCGCGCGCCTCTTCCCAGGGTCTCGCCGTACCGGTGTGGTCCAGCCGTTCGCCACGGTGCCGCCTCCGGTCAAGGTCAACGCGAGTCACGTGGCGTCCCGGCCACCCCGGCCGTCGTCCACGGCTCTCCCACGACGCTGGACAACCGTCATCGACGGCTGGTGGTAGCCCAGCCGTCGGTCACGGCTGCTTCCGCTTCGAAAACGGACCGTAGAGGACGGCTGAGGGCTGCCCAGCCGTGCTCCACGGCTGTTTTCGACTTGTGGTTGAGCCGTGGGCGACGGCTGGGGGTTGGTCGGCCGTGCTCCACGGCTGTTATCGGTCTTCCGGACAGCCGCGGAGGACGGCTCGGTCGGCTGGGCCGTCCTCCACGGCTGACTGGGAGGCGTTGTTCAGCCATCAGGGACGGCTCGGGGGGTGCCAGCCGTCGGTTGTGGTCGGTTTCTGCTCGTGGTTGAGCCGCTGCCGACAGCGGGCACCCTCGAGCCGTCGTCTACGGCTGACCAGGAGACGTGACTCGAGCGGTAGCGATGGCAGTACCGGGGCCGGCCGTCGTGTACGGCTTGACGCCACGCCGAGAAGAGGACCAGCCCTCACCCACGAAGGCGAGATAGGAGGGGCGCGGAACGCGAGATCGGAGGTTGATGCCGTTGTCTGTCGACGAGACGATCATGACGAGGGGCTCGTGCTGTCGGCTTCCCAACGGGTGACGCCGAGCCGTCCGGTGCTGCCCAGGTCGAACGGGTGGTCCGGGGTGACGGTCTGGAACGGGCGGCCCTCCTGCGGGGACACCGACACGGAGTCCACGTTCACCGACTCGAGGCCGGCCTCGTAGGTGTTGCGCCACGCCACCGCGGCGCTCGCCATCTGGCCGGGGGCGAGCACCACCTCACTGTCCGGGATGTCGAGCTGTTCCAGGCCGGTGGAGATCTCGGTGACGCCGGGCAGCACCGTCACGTCGAGCACGGCTCGGTCCGCGTCGAGGGGCCGCAGCTCGGGGTAGCCGCCGACCCGGTAGGTCTGCGAACCGCAGTTCGTCAGTGTCAGCCGGACGACCCGCAGCCCCATCGCCGCGTCTCCGTCGGTGAACCGCATCCGGACCCCGGACGGCGGGCAGGTCGGCAGCACGGTCGGGGAGACCAGCCCGGGGACCGGGGACACCGACGGCGGCCCGGGCCAGGTCTGCGGGGTCGTGCCGGGCGCCGCGCAGGCACCCAGCACCAGAACGACCGGCAGGACGGTCAGCAGTCGACGGATCATCGCCGGTCATCCTGCCAGCACCCCGCAACCGGAGAGCCGGCCATCCTGCAACCGGAAAAGAAAGTCAGGTCAGACCGCACGGGCCGTGATGTGCGACCACGTCTGGGTGAACCAGAGCTCCCCGTCGACCAGCAGCGGCCGCATCCCGGTCGGCTCTCCACCGTCCAGTTCGGCGCGCAGTTCCGCCTCGATGCCGGCGCCCACGTCCGCCGGGGTCCGGGACTGGTCGAGCCACACCCGCAGCGGCCGTTCCACCTCGAACACCTCGGAGGCCACCAGGGCCGCCCCGGCCACCACCATCGCCTGCTCGATCTCGGCGACGGTACGCATCGCGCCGTGCGACGGGTCGCGCAGTCGTTCCATCCGGTCCGGGTCGCCGCGCAGTCCCGGTGTCCGCACCAGGTCGGCGACCACGAGCCGGCCGCCCGGACGGCACACCCGGACCATCTCGGCCAGCACCGTCTCCGGTTCGGTCACCTGATGCATCGAGAACCGGGTGACGACCAGCGAGAACGAGCCGCCGACGAAGGGCAGCCGGGCGGCGTCGCCCTCCTGGAAGACGACGTTGCGCAGGTGCGCGGCGTCGGCGCTCGCCTTGCCGGTGGCCAGCATCTCCGGTGTCAGGTCGAGGGCGGTGACGTGCCGGGCCCGGCCGGCGAGGGCCCGGGCGACCATCCCGGTGCCGCAGGCGACGTCCAGGCACACGTCGTCGGCGGTGGGTGCGGCGAAGTCGACGAGCCGGTCGAGGTGCCGGGTGAAGGCATCGTTGAGGCGGCTGTCCTCGAAGGTTCCGGCCTGCCGGGCGAACTCCCGCCGGATGAGATCACGGTGCGACATCGACAAATCCTTCCCGAAAACGGCGGACTCCGCCGTTCTGTCACCGTTTCGAGGAACGAGAACCAGGATCCACAGAACAGGCCTCGAGGAGCAACTCGAGGGGGTGCCGGGCCACCCGTTCGGTGCCGTGCCGGATCTGCTGCCGGCAGGAGAAGCCGGTGGCCGCCACGATCGTGGATGCGGGCTCGTTCCGGACGGCCGGCAGGAGGCGGCTCTCGGCGATGGTCATCGACAGGTCGTAGTGCTCCGACTCGTACCCGAAGGATCCGGCCATGCCGCAACATCCGGCGTCGACCTCGACCACCTCCGCGCCGGGGATCCGGCGCAGCAGTGCCAGGGTCGCGGCGGTGCCCACCTCGGCCTTCTGGTGGCAGTGTCCGTGGTAGAGGATGCGCCGCCCGGCGAACCGGCCGGTGAGCGGGAGGTCGGCGTCGAGCAGGATCTCCTCGATCTGCCGGACCCGGCCGGCGACACCGGGTACGCGGGGGTCGTCGGGGAGCAGCTGCCGGTGTTCGTCACGCAGGGTGAGAACGCAGGACGGTTCGCATCCGACGATCGGCGACGACGATCCGGCCAGCCGGGTGACGAGCGCCGCGGCCCGGCGCCGGGCGTCGTCGAGCAGGCCCTTGGAGTAGCTCGCGCGCCCGCAGCAGCCGCCGCTCTCCAGCCGCACCCGCCAGCCCGCCGCGGTGAGGAGGGTGACGGCGGCCTGTCCGGCGGACGGTTCGGTCCAGGTGGTGAACGAGTCGGCGAGCAGGATGATCTCCGGGCCGGGTGGCCGGTGAACGTGACGGAACCAGCGGATCAGGTCGGTGCGGGCGAACCGCGGCAACGGCCGGGCCGCGGTGATGCCCAGCCGGCGGTCGAGGAGCCGGCGCAGCGGGGCCGACCGGGTGAGGAGGTTGGCGAGCGGGGCGGTGGCCGCGCCGAGGCGGTTCACCGTGCGGATGGCACCGAACAGGCGCGACCGGAGCGGGACGCCGTGGGTGTCGTGCCGGGCGGCCAGGGTCTCGGCCTTCAGGGCGGCCATGTCGACGCCGAGCGGGCATTCGCTCTTGCAGGCCTTGCACATCAGGCACAGGTCGAGGATCCCGTGCAGGCGGTCGTCGCTCAGCCCGGCCCGGGGGTCGGCTTCGGAGAGGGCTTTGACCAGGGCGTTCGCCCGGCCGCGGGTGGAGTGTTCCTCGTCGCGGGTGGCCATGTAGGACGGGCACATCACGCCGGTGGCGTCCTTGCGGCACAGCCCGATGTTCATGCACCGGTCCGCCGTGTCCCGCATGCCGCCGACGACCGTGAAGTCCAGGCGGGTGCGTATCGGTGGTGCGGGTGGGAGGGCCGCGTCGCGGAGGTGGTCGGTCATCGGCGGTGCGTCCACGATCTTTCCGGGATTCATCAAGCCGTGCGGATCGAAGATCTCCTTCACGGTACGCAGCGCGGCATAGAGTTCGTCGCCGAAGATCTCCCGGTTGAACTCGCTGCGTGCCAGACCGTCGCCGTGTTCGCTGGAGTTGACGCCGCCGTACGCGACGACCAGGTCCTTGATCTCCTCGGCCACCGCCCGCATCGCCCGGCGGTGCTCGGGGCGGCGGACGTCCACGAACGGGCGGATGTGCAGGCAGCCCACCGAGCAGTGGCCGTAGAAACCGGCGTGCAGCCCGTGCCGGTCCAGCACCTTCTGGAAGTCCCGGGTGTAGTCGGCCAGGCGGGCCGGGTCGACGGCGGTGTCCTCGACGAAGGCCAGCGGGCGCAGCGTTCCGGTGCTCGCCGCCATCAGCAGGCCCAGGCTCGCCGCCCGGACCTTGAGCAGGCCGGCCTGCTGGGCCGGGGTCTCGGCGCGCACGGTGTGATATCCGTGTCCGTGGCGCTTCCACCGTGCGGTCAGCCGGTCCAGCCGTCCGCGCAGCTCACGCTCGTCGTCGCCGGCGAACGAGACGAACAGCAGGGCCGCCGGGTCGCCGGCCAGGAGCTGTCCCAGGCCGGCGTACTCGATCTTCCGGCGGGACAGGTCGAGGATGGTGCGGTCCATCATCTCCACCGCGGACGGTTCGCCGGCGAGGGCGTCGCCGGTGGCCTCGACGGCGCCGAGCACCGACGTGAAGTGCCCGACGGCGATCATCGTGTGCCGGGGCCGGGGGACCAGGTCGACGAGGGCCTCGGTGACGGTGACCAGGGTGCCCTCCGAGCCGACGACGAACCGGGCCAGGTCGAACCCCGGGCCGGCGGCCAGCCGGTCCAGGGGGTATCCGCAGGCCCGTCGCCAGTACGGCGGGAAACCGGCGAGCACTTCCGGGGTGAGCAGACCGGGGAGTCGCCGGTAGATCTCGCTCTCCACGGTCCCGGACCGGGGCGCGTCGCGGCGGTCTGATCCGAAACGGGCGTGGGTGCCGTCGGAGAGGACCACCGCGAGTTCCCGGACGTGGTCGATGGTCATCCCGTGCCGGACCGAACCGCTGCCCGCGGAGTTGTTGCCGATCATGCCGCCGAGGGTGGCGCGGTTGCTGGTCGAGGTGTCCGGCCCGAACATCAGGCCGTGCGCGGCGGCGGCCCGGTTCAGCTGGTCCTGCACGACGCCGGGCTGCACCCGGGCGGTCCGCGCCTCCGGGTCGATCGCGACGATCTCGTGCAGGTGCCGGGACAGGTCCAGGACCAGGCCCGATCCGACGGTCTGGCCGGCCAGGCTGGTGCCGGCGCCGCGCGCGACGATCGGCACGCCGTGCCGTCCGGCGATCGTGACCGCGGCGGCGACGTCGTCCGCGTCCCGGGGGAAGGCCACGCCGCGGGGTTCGATCGCGTACATGCTGGCGTCCCGCGAGTAGAGGTGCCGGGTGTACGCGTCGAACCCGGTCCGGCCGCCGAGCGCCCCGGTCAGCTCGTGCTCGAAATCGGTCACGGGCGTTGCAGCCTTTCCAGGGCGGCGGTGATCCCGGACGGGTCGGCCGGGACGCCGGCGGCGATCAGGCCCATCTGCACGCCGGACAGGGTCCCGGCCAGCATCAGGTCGTTGAAGTCGCCGAGATGGCCGATGCGGAACACCCGGCCGGCCAGCCTGCCGAGTCCCCCGCCGAGCGACATGTTCCAGCGTTCCAGCACGGTGGCCCGGATCTTGTCGGCGTCGTGGCCGTCGGGCACCACGACGGCGGTCAGCGATCCGGAGAACTCCCGCTCGTCGCGGCACAGCACCTCGAGACCCCAGCGTCGTACGGCCAGCCGCGTCGCCTCGGCATGCCGCTGGTGCCGGGCCCACACCTGCGGCAGCCCCTCCTCGGTCAGCATGGCGAGGGCCTCCCGCAGCCCGTACAGCAGATGGGTGGCCGGGGTGTACGGGAACAGGCCGTTGCGGTTCGCCTCGATGATCGGCTGCCAGTCCCAGAACGACCGGGCCAGCCGGGCGGTCCGCGACGCGTCCCGGGCTTTGGCGCTGATCGCGTTGAAGCTCAGCCCGGGTGGCAGCATCAGGCCCTTCTGCGAGCCGGCGACGGTGACGTCGACACCCCAGTCGTCGTGCCGGTACTCGATCGAGGCCAGCGACGAGACGGTGTCGACCATCAGCAGCGCCGGATGCCCGGCGGCGTCGATCGCGGCGCGGATCTCCGGGATCCGGCTGGTCACGCCGGTGGACGTCTCGTTGTGGACGACGAGCACCGCTTTGACGGTGTGCCCGGGGTCGGCGGCGAGACGGTCGGTGACCTGCGCCGGGTCCACGCCGTGCCGCCAGTCGCCGGGGACGACGTCGGCCTCGAGTCCGAGACGGATCGCCATCTCCCGCCACAGGCCGGCGAAGTGCCCGGTCTCGAAGCAGAGCACCCGGTCGCCGGGGGAGAGGGTGTTGACCAGGGCGGCCTCCCACGCGCCGGTGCCGGAGGCGGGGTAGACGACGACCGGTTCGGTGGTGCCGAAGACCGGCCGCAGGCCTTCCAGGATCTCCGCGGTGAGCTGGGCGAATCGTGGTCCGCGGTGGTCGATGGTGGGCGCGGCCATGGCGCGCAGCACCCGGTCGGGGGTGTTCGTGGGTCCCGGTATCTGCAGGAAATGACGACCGGCAGCACTCATGGAGCCAGCGTAAACGATATTGAAGTTGATCAATTGTCAAGTATTGACCACGCTCTGTGGCGAAGACCATAGTTGTTCCGGCTGAAGACCCCATTCCGGAGGCTTCGATGTCGGTAGAAATCGTCTCGATCGTCGTCCTCGCCGTCATCTTCCTGATCGCCACGGTGCGCCCGGTCAACCTGGGTGCGCTGGCCATCGTCGCCGCGTTCGTCCTCGGCGTCACCGCCCTGCCGGGAGCGGATCCGGACGAGAGGACCGACGCCGTCCTGGACGGCTTCCCCGGCGAACTGTTCGTCATCCTCGTCGGAGTCACGTACCTGTTCGCCATCGCGACCGCCAACGGCACCGTCGACTGGCTGGTCCAGGCCGCGATCCGCGCGGTCCGCGGCCGGGTCGGCCTGATTCCGTGGATCATGTTCCTGGTCACCGCGGCCCTGACCGCCATGGGCGCGGTCGTGCCGGCCTCGGTGGCGATCATCGCCCCGATCGGGATGGGCTTCGCCGTCCGCTACCGGATCAACCCGCTGATGATGGGCCTGCTGATCATCAACGGGGCCAGTGCCGGTGGATTCTCGCCGATCAGCATCTTCGGCGGCATCACCAACGGCGTGGTGGAGAAGGCCGGCCTGCCCGGTGACCCGATGCTGCTGTTCGCCGCCTCGTTCGTGGTCAACCTGGCGATCAGCGTGGTGGCCTACTTCGTCTGGGGCGGCCGCGAACTACTGGGACGCCGAGATGACGGTGCTGCGGAACGTACCCCCGAAGAGGAGGAGGGCGCCGAGCCGGAGGGGACGGGCGCCGAGCCGGAGGAGGCGGCCGGCCTGGACCGTGACCGGATCCTGACCCTGGTCGGCCTGGTGGCGCTGGCGGTGACCGCGCTCTTCTTCGACCTCAACGTGGGACTCGTGGCGATCACCGTGGCGGTGGTCCTGACCCTGCTGGCGCCGGAGGCGGCCAAGGGCGCGGTCGGTCATGTGGCGTGGCCGACCGTGCTCCTGGTGTGCGGCATCGTGCTCTACGTCGGGGTGATGCAGACCCTCGGCACGATCGACTGGCTCGGCGAGGAGGTGGCCACCGTCGGCGCGCCCCTGGTCGCGGCACTGGTCATCTGTTTCATCGGGGCGTCGGTGTCGGCGTTCGCGTCGACCACCGGGATCCTGGGCGCGCTGATCCCGCTGGCGGTGCCCTTCCTGACCGGGACGAACGCGGTCGGGGCGGTCGGGCTGATCACCGCGCTGGCGCTGTCGTCGTCGATCGTCGACTCGAGTCCGTTCTCGACCAGCGGCGCGCTGACCGTCGCGAACACCCCGGAGGACCGCCGCGAGTACGTCTACCGGGGCCTGATGCGCTGGGGGTTCGGCATGGTGGTGATCATCCCGATCGTCACCTGGCTGATCCTCGTGGTTCCCGGCCGGCTGTGATCAGAGCGGCGGCGGCCGTCGTGGCGCGGTCGGCGAGGCTGTCGACCGTGCCGTCGCCGTGAACGTAGAAGCCCTCGGCGAGCAGCGACGTGTAACCGTGCGCGACTGCCAGGACCGACTCCATCAGGGCGACCGCCTGCTGACGGGTCTCGACGCCGGTGTCCAGGGCGAGCTCCATCAGGGTCGCCATCAGGGCGCGGGTGTGCTCCCGGCGCTCCTCGTCGGGAAGGTCGCGCAGTTCGGCGGCGTAGATGACCGGGATGCCGGCGCCGGTCCGGACCACGTAGCGGACGTACGTTCCGGCCGCGTCGGCGAGGTCGCCGGTGATCGCCGCGTTCAGCTCCCGGGCGGCGACGGCCGAGACCGCGCCGAGCAGGTGCGCCCGGTCGGGAAAATGGCGGTAGGGGGCGGCTGAGCTGACGCCCAGGCGCCGGGCCGCCGCGGCGACCGAGAAGCGTTGCAGGCCGCTCTCGGCCAGAAGCTCGAAACTGGCTGCGATCAACGCCGAACGTAGATCACCATGGTGGTAGCCCATTTCCGGCTCCTTGCTTGCCGATCGGTAAGAGGGCTCTTACATTAGCAAGTGATAGCCCACTTACATTGCGGCGCTTAACGGAGGCACAGTGAGCATCCGGCTCGGGTACCAGATTCCGAACTACACCTACCCCGGCGTCCCGGTCGAGCAGACCTTCGACACGGTCGCCGCGCAGGCCCGCGAGGCCGAGGCGTCCGGCTTCGACACGGTCCTGGTGATGGACCACTTCTACCAGCTGCCCGGGATCGGGGCGCCGGAGAACGCCATGCTGGAGTCGTACACGACCCTCGGCGCCCTGGCCTCGCTGACCTCGACGATCCAGCTGTCGACGCTGGTCACCGGCAACACGTACCGCAACCCGGCGCTGCTGGCCAAGACGGTCACCACGCTCGACGTGGTCTCGCACGGCCGGGCCGTCCTCGGCATCGGCGCCGGCTGGTTCGAACGCGAACACCACGACCTGGGCTTCGAGTTCGGCACGTTCGGCCAGCGCTTCGAACGCCTCGAGGAGGCGCTCACCATCATCACCCCGATGCTCAAGGGTGAGGCGTCGGCCTTCGAGGGCAAGTGGTACACCACCCGCGGAGCCATGAACAACCCGCGGGTACGCCCCACCATCCCGGTCATGCTGGGCGGCAGCGGCGAGCAGAAGACGTTCCGGCTGGCGGCCCGCTTCGCCGACCACATGAACATCATCTGCGACCTGGACGACCTGGCCCGCAAGGTGGGCGTGCTGCGCCAGCGCTGCGAGGAGATCGGCCGCGACCCGTCGACCCTGGCCACCAGCTTCCTGATCATGGGCATGGTGGGCGAGGACGAGAAGGAGGCCAGGGAACTCGCCGGGACCATCCCCGAGGATCGGCGCAACCGGGCCTTCGCCGGCACCCCCGACCAGGTCGCCGAGATGGTCCAGGAACGGGTGCTGGGCGCCGGCATCGACGGCATCACCATCAACCTGGTCCGTAACGGTCACCGCCCCGGCATGGTGAGTGCGGTCGGCACGGCCCTGAAGAAGCTCGTCTGATCCCGATGTGACGCGGATGCCCACCGCTGACGAGGCGGCGGGCATCCGGCGTTCCACCGACCGTCCGGCTCGACCGTCAGCGCGGCCGGGGAAGGGCGCGGGCCCGGGAGCGGCGCGCGGGAGTGGCCGGATCGGCGACCGTACCGGCGGTCTGGGCGCGGGTCTCGATCTGGCCGTTGCCCGTGGCCAGACGTTCGGCGATGGCCCGGAGGGTCTTCTCACCCGGGGGTACGCCGATGGCGAAGTGCGAGGCCTTGGCCGGTAACAGATCGCCGCCCCAGACGACCGTTCCCGCGCAGTCCAGCAGGATGTCGCGGACGATCGCCTCGTGGTGCGGCCAGAGGGTCTCGCTGCCGGCCAGCGGGTACGCGGTCGGATGCAGGGCCAGCGCGGTGCCGGAGAGGTGGTTCGACTCGAAATCGGCACCGGCCGTGACGGTGGTGAGGTGGCCGATCACGCCGCCGCCCTCCCCGGAGTCGAGCGGGGCGATCTCGTAGTGCCAGCGGCGGGCGACGTGCAGCAGGACCGCGGCGACGTCCCCGGTGCGGATCGCTACCGAGGCCGCCGAACCGGCGATCCGGTGCGTGCTGACGGCACGCGGATCGATGCGCCAGCCGTTGGCTGACTTCGTCGGAGCCGCCGCGGCGGCGGGTGAGACCGCGCCGAGGGTGGCGAGGCCGGCACCGGCGGCGGTGCCGAGCAGGATGCGTCGGGTGACCATGATGTTTCCCCCTACTCCGCGACCAGGCGGGAGACGCCGGGATCGCCGTTGTCGCGCCACACGTCGTGGTCCAGTCCCCAGCCGGCCTGGAAGTCGTACTCGCGGATCTGGTTGAACGACCAGTTCTCCGGCAGCGGGAAACCGAGGTTGCCGGAGTAGCCCCAGGACATCCCGGAGACCAGGGACCACTTCGCCCCGACCTCGCGAGTGATCCGGATGCACACGTTGCGGGACCCGTAGACGCCGAACGTGTACCGGCCGCCGCGGTCCGCGAACGCCTGCCGGACACCCTCGAAGTACGGCTTGATGCTGCTGTCGATGTCGACGTCCAGGGCGTCGTAGTCGACCGCGTAGTAGACGCAGGTCCCGGCCGGGATGCGGTGCTCGACGGCCTTGTCGTGGCCCTTCAGGCCCTGGGCGTACCCCTTGTCGTAGGTGAAGTTCGCCAGGACCGTGCCGTTGTACTGGAAGATCGGGAAGAAGCGCATCCCGGCCGCCAGGATGGTCGCCGGTTCGCCGGTTTTGAGGGCCTTCCCCAGGTAGTACGGGTCGTCGGCGGGCAGGTGCTCGTCGAGGTACCGGCCGACGATCCGGTAGCCCTTGGCCAGCAGCGCCTGCGCCCGTGCTGTGGTGATCTCGGTGATGCCGTCACAGCCGCTCGCCGGGCGCTCGGTGTCACCGGACGAGACCAGCAGCTGCGCCCAGGTGGCGTAATCGTTGCGCATCGTGGTGGGCAGCTGCGAGAACTTCTGGAAGGCGAGCAGCCAGTCGAGGTGGCTCTGGGTCTCCGCGTCGAACCGCAGATCCTCCGGGTCGTACGCCTTGAAGGGGTCCGGCACCGGCGAGTTGAACAGGCACGCCGCGCGGAACAGGTAGCGCAGGTCACCGGTGAGCGCCTGGGAACCCTTGCCCTTGAGCGCGGTCTGGGTGGCCGGGCCGAAGTAGCCGTTGATGCCGGCCGGCGAGAGGCCGAGTTCGTACTGGACGGCCATCATGAAGCCGGACTGCACGTCCCGGGAGTAGATGCCGTCGCAGGGGACCAGGCTCATCGCCGGGATGCCGACCTGGGCGACGTAGCGCGCGTTGAGCCGTTGCTGGATGCCGCGGATGGCGCTGCTGCCGCCCGGCACCTGCTTGAACTGGTCCATCCGCATCAGCGACCGGGCGACGTGCGGCCACATCGCCCGGTTCGATATCGACAGGCCGGCGTCGGTGTAGAGCTTCAGCAGGGCGTCGTCCGACTCGGCGTTCCACAGGCCGATGTCGCGGGAGGTCCAGTACCCCTTGGCCCACAGCGCCGCGTTGACCAGTCCCTGGATCCGGGGGTTGGTCTCCTCCCGGGGCAGCTTGTTGCGGTTCGCGACGGCGGCGAACGTGCCGGGCCCGAAGTTCTGCACGGTGGGGGAGATGCCGAGTTCGTGCTGCAGGCCCTGAGTCAGCGACAGCACGGTCGGCCATCCGGTGTATCCGGACTCCACCACCTCGATGTAGCCCGGAGCGACACCCTTGTAGGTCCTGTTGACCCATTTCTGGGCCTCGTAGACGTACCGGTCGCCGGGACCGCGCCAGGAGGAGTTCGGATCGATCGTCGAACCCGGGCGGGCGTACATGCTCAGGGCGCCGGGGCACTCGGTGGCGTACTCGTGCGAATGCGGAAGGATCATGCTGCCCGCCGGGGCGGGCGCGGCGTTGCGCAGGTGATCGATCAGGTCGCGGTAGGACCGCAGCATGGCGACGGTCGGGTCGTCCGACGAGCGCAGCAGACCACAGATCGAGTAGAAGCCCTCGTTCCGGCCGATCTCGCCGACCTTGCCGGCGTGGTTGGCCTCCCCGCGGATGTAGCCGCGCCCTTCGTAGACGTTGCCGTGCGGGCAGATCAGGAAGTTGTAGGCGATGTCGAGATCGAACTTCTCCTCGTCCTGCCAGTGGTCCTCGTAGACCGAGGCGATGTCGGCGAGGCAGTCCTCCTCCGTGTCGTATCCACCTTTGACGATCGGCAGGTCGCCGCCGCGGTGATGGATGAACACCCCGCCGAGGGACGGGTTCCAGCTGCGGTTGGTGTTCCAGCTGGGCGGGGCAGCGGCATGACCCGGTGACCGTTCCCGTCCTGCGGCGTAGGGCGCCCAGGTGCTTCTGGGCAGGATGGTCACGGCCATGCTTCTGTTCCCCCGTTTTCCGTCGGTACGGAAAGGCTCTTCCGCCGGTACGGAAAGGCTAGGGAGAACCGTCGATGGATGGCGGGATCCCGAATGAATCCGAACGCGGGTCCCCAGCGTCCAGGGCGTCGAGCAGGGCGCGGACCTCGGTGGCCTCAGGGAGGCCGGCGTACAGGGCCAGGGCGTGGCGCAGGTGCCGGGCGGCGGCGAGCTGGTCGCCGAGGTGCTGGTGGGCGCGGCCCAGACCGGTGTGGGCGCGGGCCTGCTGTTCCCGGATGCCGATCTCGCCGGCGATCTCCTCGGCCTCGGTGTGGTGGTCGAGCGCGGTCGCGTGCCGGCCGGCGGCCTGGGCGGCCTCGCCCAGGCCGTTGAGGGCCCAGACGGTCAGCTGCCGTTCGCCGCTCTCCCGGAACATGTCCAGGGCCTGCCGGTGGTACGCGGTGGCCCGGCCGGGGTGGCCGCGTCGGGTCTCCACCGTGCCGAGACCGTCCAGGGCGTCGGCCTCGCCGAGGCGGTTGCCGATGTCGCGGAACACGGCGATGGCCTGCTCGAAATAGGCGACGGCCCGGTCGTGCCGGCCGGCCTTGACGTCGACGTGACCGAGACTGACCAGGGCGGCACCCTCGCCGACCCGGAGGCCGACCCGGGCGAACAGGGCCATCGCCTCGTGGTAGCTCTCCCGGGCCGGGTCGTGGCGGCCCAGCAGCCGGTGCAGGTCGCCCAGGTAACCGAGGGCGCGGGCCTGGCCCCTCAGGTCGTCGGCCCGGCGGGCCAGCTCCAGGGCGTGGCGGTGGTGGGGTTCGCCGGCGGTGAAGTCACCGGACCGTTCCATGATCGAACCCAGCAGGTTCAGCGAGCGGCACTCGCCGCCGGTGTCGCCGGCCTGCCGGAACAGTTCGCACGCCTGGCGCAGGTGGGCGGCCGCGTCGGCGTAGCGGCCGAGACGCTGGGCGGCCTCGGCCAGGTCGGCGAGCGCGTGCCCCTGGCCGGCGAGGTCACCCTGGTTGCGGGCGGCGCGGTACGCGTGCTCGTGCAGCGTCACCGCGTCGCCGTTGTGGGCGCCGTTGAGGAACTGGTAGAGGGCCCGGGACATCCGCAGGGTGTGCTCCGGCCAGCCGTGGTCGGCGGTGTACGCGGCCACCGCGAGCAGGTTGGCCCGTTCCGCGTCCAGCCAGTTCAGCGCGGACTTGGGGTCGTCCATGGCGGGCACCTCGCCGGCGTGCGGAACCGGGCCGGCATCGGTCGGGAACAGCAGCTCCGCGGCGGTCATCAGGGCGGCGAGGTAGTGGTCGAACAGGCGGGTCAGGGCGGCCCGGCGGTCGGCGGGGCGGTCCTCGTCACGGGACCTTGCGGCGGCGTACGCGCGGAGCAGGTCGTGGAACGTGAACCGGTCGACGGAATCCTCCAGCACCAGGTGATCGGTGCTCAGCCGGCGCAGGGCGGTGCGGGTCGCGGCCACGTCCAGGCCGGCCAGCGCGGCGGCGGTATGCGCCCCCAGTTCCTGGCCCGGGTGCAGCGACAGTAGCCGCAGGAGCCGCTGCAGATCCGGGGCGAGGTCCCGGTACGACAGGTCGAGGGCGAGCGCGACGCCGCTGTCCAGGTGACCGGTGCGATGGTGCTCGTCGAGGCGGTCGGCGTGGTCGGTGAGAGTCCAGGCGGGACGCGTACGCAGATGGCCGGAGACCAGGCCCAGCGCTAGCGGGAGACGACCGCAGCGCTCGGCGATCCGCCCGGCCGCGTCCGGATCGTCACCGGGGGCGGCGTCCGGTGCGGAGCGGGTCAGGAAGTCCCGGGCCTCGGCCGGGGTGAACGCGCCGACGGTGACCCGGCCGCCGGGCAGACCGGTGAGCCGCCGCCGGCTGGTGATCAGAACCGTGCAGCCCGGCCGGTCGGGCAGCAGCGGGCGGACCTGGCCGGTGTCGGCCGCGTTGTCCAGGACGATCAGCGCGCGTACGCCGTCGAGGAGCCGGCGGAAGGCGGCGGTGCGGTCGTGCAGCGCGGCCGGGATCCGCGGTCCAGACATGCCGAGTACGCGCAGGAAGCCGTCCAGCACCGCGGCCGGGTCCGCGGGCGGCTGGGCCGGATCGGGGTGGAAGCCGCGCAGGTTGACGACGAGCACCCGGTCGAAGCGACGTTCGTGGTGCAGCAGGTGGGCGGCGTGCAGGGCCAGCTGGGTCTTGCCGACGCCGGCCATCCCCTCGACGGTCGCCGTGCCGCCGTCCAGCACCTCGCGCAGCCGGTCCAGTTCGGCGTCGCGGCCGGTGAACTCGGCCAGGTCCGGGGGCAGCGAGTCCTGGACGCGGACCAGCCCGGCGGCCCGGGCTCGCCCGTCGGCGGCCTGCAGCGCGAGCCGCCACCGCTCCGCGTAGCCGGGGTCGGGGTTCAGTGCCTGGACCACCGACATCACCAGGTCGGTGTTGAGGCGGCGCCGGCCGGGGCGGAAGACGTCCACCACGGTGGTCTTGCCGGCCAGTTCGCCGGCCGGGCGGCCGGCTCCGGTCCAGGCGGCGTTGACCCGTTCGGTGATCGTCACGTAGGAGGGGTTGCCCGCCCACATCTTCAACAGCCGCAGCCGTTCGACCAGCTCGTCGAGGCTGCCGGCCGTCTCCGGGTCGGGCAGGCTGCGCATCGGCTCAGCCTAGATCATGGGCGCGCGCATCTATTCACATTGTTAACTGTGGCTCCCCGGTCGCCACCTAGGGAAGTCCCCAGGGGGTCACCCGTTCGTATCGGGTTCGCGACGGTAGACAAGTCTGGCATTGAGGATAGGCAATAGATTGCCCTACTGTCGCTGACATGCGATCGGGGGGATCCGCATTGTACGGCCGGGAGGCCGAATGCGCGCGGATTCAAAGGATCATTGCGCTCCTGGGTGCAAGATCGAGTGCGAGTCTTCTCATGACCGGTGGTCCCGGCATAGGGAAGACCGCCCTGCTGCGCTACGCCCGGCACGAGGCCACCGGGGTGCGGGTCCTCTCCGCCCGGGGCGTCCGCGCCGAGGCCTCGATGCCCTTCTCCGGCCTGCACGAGCTGCTCCAACCCACCCTCGACCTGCTCCCCGGGATCCCGGCCCGGCAGGCCGGGGCGCTCGCGGCCGGCCTCGCGCTCTCCCCGGCCGCCGGCGTCGACCCGCTCGCCGTCGGCGCCGGCACGCTGAGCCTGCTGACCGCGGCCGGCGCCGGGCAACCGGTCCTGGTCATCGTCGACGACCTGGACCTGCTCGACCCCACCTCGCGGGAGGCGATGCTGTTCGCCGCCCGCCGGGCCGGCGACGGCGTCGGCATGCTGCTGAGCAGCGCGACCACCCCGGACGACGGATCCCTGCCGGCCCACCCGCTGACCCCGCTCGACCCGGCCGCCGGCCTGGAACTGCTGCGCGCCGCCGGGAGCCGCCGGATCGCCCCGGCGGTCGCCGCCCGGCTGGTCGCGGCCACCGGCGGCACCCCACTGGCGCTGCTGGAGGCCGGCGAGGTGCTCACCGCCGACCAGCTCGCCGGACTGGAACCGCTGCCCGACCCGCTGCCGGCCGGCCCGCAGGTGATCCGGGCCTTCGCGCCCCGGCTGGCCGGCCTGACCGCCGACCGGCGGCTGGCACTGCTGGTCGCCGCGGCGGCCGGGCAGTGCGGCCTGTCGCAGGTGCTGGCCGCGCTGCGGATCCTCGGCGTGCCCCCGGAGGCGCTCACCGACGCGGCGAGCGAGGAGTTCGTGGCCGCGGCCGGCGACGGGGTGACGTTCCGGCATCCACTGGTGCGTGCGGTGGCGTACCAGACCGCCCCGGTCGCCCAGCGCCGCGCGGTGCACCGGGCCCTGGCCGAGGTGGCCCCGGCCGCACTGCGGCCCTGGCACCTGAGCGCGGCCAGCCTGGCCCCGGACGAGGCGGCCGGTGACGAACTGGAGCTGAGCGCCGCCGGCCGGGACCCGCTCGGCGCCGGCGAGGCGGCCCGCCTGATGGAACGCGCCGCCGACCTGAGCGGCACCGGCGGCACCCAGGCCCGGCGCTGCGTGGCCGCCGCCGAGCTGTGGCAGCTGGCCGGGGCCTCCGGCCGCTCCCTCGGACTTCTCGACCGGGCCGACCGGCTCACCGGCGACCTGCACGTCCGGGCCCAGGCCCAGGTGGTGCTCGGGCAGGCCGAGTGCCGGCGCGGACGACCGGCGCAGGCCCGCCGCCTGCTGGCCCGGGAAGCCGCCCGGGTGTACGCGACCGACCCGGCCGGCGCGGCGGCACTGCTGCTCGCCGCGGCCGAGGCAGGCTGCCTGGCGGACGACCCGCGGGCCGCCCTGGCCGCGGTGCACCGGGCCCGGGTGCTGGCCCTGCGGACCCCGGCGCCGCTGCCCGCCGTACTGATCGCGGGACACGCGTCGGTGCTGGCCCGGTGCGGTGACCTGACCGCGGCACGGGCGCTGCTGGACGGCTGCCGGGACGAGATGGAACCGCTGCTGCTCGACGACCGGCTGCCCACCGGCTGGCGGTGCACGGTGCGGGTGGCGTACCCCGCGCTGCTCGCCCGGTTGGGGCAGTTCGACACCGCGGGACGCCTGCTCGAGGAGGCCATCGCCCAGTCCCGCCGCCGGGGCGCGACCGCCCTGCTGCCGGCGTTACTGGTGGAACGCGCCCAGGTCAGCGTGCGCACCGGCGACTGGGAGAACGCCCGTGGCGCCGCGGGTCAGGCGGCCGAGTTCGCGGAGCGAACCGAACAGAACGCGGACCTGGCCGGTGCCCTGATCTGCCTGGCCCGGCTGGCGGCGGCGGGCGGGCGGCGGCCGGAGTGCACCGGCCTGCTGGAACGTGCCCGCGAGCTGATCCGGCCGGGGCGGTGTGCGGGCCTGGAACCGGCGATGGCCGCGGTAGAGGGGTTGCTGGAGTTGGGCGCGGGTGATTACGAGACCGCCTACCTGCGGCTGGAGGGGCTGGCGGCGAAGGTCGAGGCGGGTCTCCCGGCCGATCATGGTGGGGCGCCGTGGGCGGCCGACTTCGCCGAGGCCGCGGTACGCCTGGGGCGCCCGGACCGGGCGGCGCGGCTGTTGCTGGAGGTGGGGCGGCACGCCTCGGGATCCTCCGTGCTGCCGCCGGTGCTGGCCCGAGGGTCCGCCCTGCTCGCCGGGGACCGGGCCGAGCCGATCTTCCGGAGTGCGTTGCGGGGGACGCCCGACGAGCCGTTCGAGCGGGCACGGACGGCGCTCTGCTTCGCCGAATGGCTGCGTGACCAGGGGCGATTCGCCGAGGCCCAGGGACATGCCGAGGTGGCGGCGGAGGTCTTCGCGGGGCTGGGGGCCGAACCCTGGACGCGGCGGGCGCGGGCTCTGTTCCCTGGTCCGGCCGCGCTCCCCGGCTCGCCCCCGCTCCCGGCCCTGCCTTCGGTCCCGCCGTCGGCCGCCGCGGTGCCGAGTCCTACTGCGGTGCTCACCGAGCAGGAGCGGAGGGTGGCCGAGCAGGTCGCACGGGGCGCCACCAACCGGGAGGTGGCCGCGGCGCTCTTCATCAGCCCGAAGACCATCGAGTTCCACCTGCGCGGGGTGTACCGCAAGCTCGGCCTGCGGTCCCGAGTGGAACTGGCCCGGCTGATGGGCCGGGCCGAGGCGGGTCCCCAGGGTGCCACGGACGGGCGGGACTAGGGGTTTCATCGGCGCGGCCGGGACCGCCGCGAGCCTACGGTCGTCTGCGTTCGGCAGCCGTCCGGGGAGGTTTCGGTGGGGGACTACAGCGTCATCGGCGACGTCTCGGAGATCATCGAGAGCGCGCTCAACCGTGCTCTCGTCGACCTCCAGCCCGCCGGCGCGGTGGCCGAGCTCAACGACCTCTCCGAGACGATCCCGCCGGACCGGCCCCGGCTGACCGTCTTCCTCTACGAGATCGCCGAGGACCCGTCGTCGCGCAACCGGCCACCGGTCCGCTCCGACCCGTCACAGGGCGCGCCGACCGTCCGCAAACCGCCGATGGCCCTGATCCTGCGCTACCTGATCACCGCGTGGGGCGGTGACCCGGTCACCCAGCACCGGATGCTCGGCAAGGCGCTGGAGACGTTCTACGACAACGCGATCCTCAGCGGCTCCCAGCTGTCCGGCAGCCTGGCCGCGACCACCGACGCGCTGCACTTCATGCTCACCCCGCTCACCCTCGATCAGAAGGCCTGGGTGTGGTATGCGATTCAGAAGCCGTACCGGTTGTCGCTGAACTACGAGGTCCGGGTGGTCAACCTGGACTCGGCGACGACCACCCCGGTCGTCCCGGTCACCAGCCGCACGATCGTGCCGGCCGGCTTCGAGCGGGTGCCCCGGTGACCGCCCCGGTGTGGCGGCCGCTTCCCGGCGAGCAGCGCCTGCTGGTCAGCCCGGCGTGGTTCGTGCTCGTCGACGACCACCGGGGCCGGGCCTACGACAGCGGGCCGCTGGTCGTCCGGCTGGACCGGTGGGACGGCCGGGACTGGACACCGGACCCGGCCCGGGCGGTGCGGACCCCGTCGGGGGTGGTCGCCTATCCGGGGCTGGGCCGGCGCCGGGAGCCGGCGAACGCCGAGCCGGTGCTGCACCGGGTGCGGCTGGAGGCGCCCGGCTACCGGGTGCTGTACACCCCGGACGACCATCTGGACCGGTTCGCCGCCGACGTGATCGGGCGGGAGTTCCTGGCGTACCCGTTCGACGATGTCACCCCGCCGGAGGTGACCGCCGAGCCCGAGGTGGTCCGGTTGCTGCCCGGGGTCGCCTACCCCTACACGCCCGGCACCCGGGTGATCGCCGGCCTGGTCCGCCGGGCCGGCTCCGGCGAACCGCTCGCCGGCGTCCTGGTCACCGCCGAGGGGAGGACCGACCCGGAGGGCCTGCCCTGGCGGGAACGGACGCTGACCGGCGAGTCCGGTGCCTTTCGGCTCGCGCTGCGCTGGGCCGGCGAGTCGGCCACCACCACGCCCGCGGCCGAGCTGTTCCAGCTCACCGCCGCCGAACGTCCGGGACGGACCGGGCGGCTCACCGTGCGCCTGCCCGACGAACGGGACCGCGTGCACGTCATCGAGATCAGTGGAGAGTAGGAGCCAGGGATGCCCGAGTACCTCAGCCCCGGGGTCTACATCGAGGAGACGGTCGCCGGCCCCCGGCCCATCGCCGGCGTCGGCACCAGGATCGCGGGCATGGTCGGGGTGACCGCCCGCGGGCCGTCCACCGGCAAGCCGGAGCTGGTCACCAACTTCCTCGACTTCCAGACCCGGTTCGGCGGTTTCCTGCCCGACCCGCCCGCCCCGGTCCTCGACCGGTGGGAACGCGACGAGGGTGAGGGCGGCCGCTGGTGGACCTTCGCCCTGTCGGTGAAGGGGTTCTTCGACAACGGCGGCAGCCAGATCTACGTCAAACGGGTGGTCAGCGGGACCGCCACCGCGGCCCGGACGACACCCGAACCGGGCACGGTCACCGAGATCACCCGTGACGCGCCGGCCGGGGAGAACGTGCTCGCCGTCCGCCACCTGATCGGTTTCGTCGGGGCGAACCCGCAGGTCACCGTGGTTCGTGGCGACAACGGCACGGAGATCGGCACGAGCACCGTGGTGGCCTACTCCGCCCGCGGCACCGAACTGACCCTGGCCGCCCCGCTGCCCGCTGAGGTCCGGGCCGCCCGCGGCGACCACGTGCGGCTCGACGGCGGCGCCACACCCGGCCCGGCCGACCGGGTGACCTTCACCGCGATCAGCCCCGGCGGCTGGGGCAACGGGACCGTGGTCCGGTCCCGTCCGGTGACCGCCGCGATCCTGCCGCTGCTGCCGGCCGGCAGCGAGGGCGCGATCTTCCTGACCCGGGTGGCCGAGGCCGCCGACGAGAACTCCGCGACGGTCCTGGTCACCGCGGCGCCCGGCCTCGACGCCGGCGAGGTGTGGGTGCAGATCGGTGCCGACCGGCACCAGGTGACCGTCGAGCCCGCCGCCGACGGCGACGAGACCGTCACCCTGACCTTCGCGTCCGGCGCCGAACACCCGGCCTACGAGGCGGACACCGCGGTCCGCCGGATCCGCCGGTCCAACCCGCCGCACGAGGCCGGCGGCGGAGAGAGCGGACCACCGCTGCACGTCGGCGGTGCGGGCCGCCTCTACCCCGGTGCGGTCGTGCAGCTCGACTCCGGCACCGCCCTGTCGCTGCACCGGGTCGCGGCGCTCTCCGGCACGCAGGTCGTCCTCGACCCGGACGTGCCGCGGGAGTTCTTCGAGACCGAGACGATCCAGCTGGTCGAGGCCGAGGTGGTGGTGCAGACCGCGGACGGCGTCACCGAGACGGTCGACCGCCTGCGTTTCCAGGACGGGCCGTCCGGTCTCGCCGAGACGGTCGCGGCCCGGTCCGCGCTGGTCCGGGCCGGCACCGGGCTCACCGGGCAGACCGACGCGGCCACGTTCCTGGCGGCGCTGGGCGGCCGGGCGTTACCACTGGCCGACGGCGACGACGGGTTCGAACAGCTCCGGGTCGACGACTTCACCGGCCCCAACGGGATCGGGGCGCTGGAGACGGTCGACGAGATCGCCCTCTGCGCCGTACCCGGCATGTGGGCCGGCACCGTGCAGTCCGAGCTGATCAGCCACTGCGAGTTCATGAAGGACCGGTTCGCGATCCTGGACCCGCGCGACGACCTGGACGTCGCCGGCATCCAGGCGTTCCGCGAGCCGTTCGACACCAGCTTCGCCGCGCTCTACCACCCGTGGCTGATCACCCGGCACCCGTCGAGCGGCCAGGACGTGCACGTCGCGCCCTCCGGGCACATCGCCGGCATCTACGCCCGGACCGACGCCGAACGCGGGGTGCACAAGGCACCGGCCAACGCGGTGATCCGCGGCATCCGGGCCCGTGGCGGCCTGGTCCGCGACGTCACCAAGCGCGAGCAGGACCTGCTGAATCCCCGCAACATCAACGTGCTGCGGTTCTTCCCCAACCAGGGCTACCGCGTCTGGGGCGCGCGGACCCTCTCCTCCGATCCGGCCTGGCGCTACGTCAACGTCCGGCGGCTCTTCCTCTTCCTGGAGGAGTCGATCGAGGAGGGCACCCAGTGGGTGGTCTTCGAACCCAACAACGAGTCGCTCTGGGCGCTGGTCAGGCAGACCGTCGGCAACTTCCTCACCGGCGTGTGGAACACCGGGGCACTGGCCGGGACCACCCCGGAGGAGGCCTTCTTCGTGGCCTGCGACCGCACCACGATGACCGAGGACGACCTGCTCAACGGCCGCCTGGTCTGCGTGGTCGGCGTCGCCCCGGTGTTCCCGGCCGAGTTCGTGGTCTTCCGGATCCAGCAGCTCACCCAGCAGATCCAAGCCTAAGGAGCAGTGGCATGCCGCCGGTCATCCGCGACGATCCGTACGCCGCCTACAACTTCCAGGTCATCGTGACCAACGTCAGCGACGACGGCACCGCGGCGAGCGGCGCCTTCAACGAGGTCTCCGGCCTCGAACTGGAGATCTCACCGATCGAGTACCGGACCGGCTCCGAGGACATCACGGTCCGCAAGATCCCCGGGCTGAAGAAGTTCACCAACATCACGCTCAAGCGGGGGATCACCGGGTCGGTGGTGTTCTGGAACTGGATCGTGGAGGCGCTCAACGGCAAGGTCCGGCGGACCTCCGGGGCGATCGTGATGCTCGACGAGAACCGGCAGGAGGTCATGCGCTGGAACTTCGACCGGGCCTGGCCGACCAAGTACACCGGTCCCACACTGAGCGCCGGCAAGAACGAGATCGCCATGGAGATGCTCGTGCTGAGCGTCGAGAGCCTCACCATCGCGTGACGTCATGACCGCCACCCTTCCCGGCCTGTCGGTGACCGCGGTCGCCGCGCCCGCCCCGGACGACCCGCTGCGCACCGATGTGGCCGTCTTCCTCGGGCGTACCGTCCGCGGCCCGGCCGGAACACCGGTCCGGGTCACCGGATGGGACGAGGTGCTGCGCGCGTTCGGGCCGCCCGCCGGTGACCGGGCCACGCCGCGGGCGCTGCACGGCTACTTCGAGAACGGCGGCCGGGTCGCCTGGGTGATCCGGGTGTCCGGTGCGGGCACGCCGGCCGCGACCGAGTGGACGATCGGTGACCTGCCGCGGGCCGGGTTCGGCCACGGGCGGTACCGCGTCGTCGCGTCCAGCCCCGGCGGCTGGGCCGGCGGCACCCGGGTCGCGATCCGGTTCCAGGCCAGCTCGGTGGCCGGCCCGCCGACGGTGACCGTGCGGGTCAGCACCCCCGGCGAGCCCGCGGAGACCTTCGCCGGGCTGCCGCCGTCCGCGATCACCGAACGGCTGGCCGCGTCCCGGCTGATCCGCCTCGAACCGCTCGGACCACCCGCCGCGCCCCCGGAACCGTCCGGCCCGCTCACCGCGAGCTGGGACCTGGTACTCACCGGCGGCACCGCGGCCGTACCGTCGCGCGACGACTACCGCGCGGCGATCCGCACCCAGGCCGACCTGCCGGAACCGGCGCTGGTCGCGCTCCCCGACCTCGGCGCCGACCTGGCCGGGGAGGACTGGGAGGACACCGTGCTCGACCTGCTCGCCGAGGCCGACGCCCGCCACGACCGGCAGGTCCTGCTCGACCTGCCGGCCGCCGCCGGCGACACGGACACCGCGGTCGCCCTGGCCCGGCGGCTGACCGGTCGCGGCGACGACCTCCTGCGGTCCGCTGCCGTCTACCACCCGTGGCTGGTGATGCCCGACCCGGCGCCCGGCCGGGACCGCACTGTGGCGGTGCCGCCCAGCGGGCACGTGGCCGGGCTGATCGCCCGCCTCGACGCCGAGCGGGGCACCCACCACACCCCGGCCAACGCGGTGCTGCTCGACGCGGTCGACCTCGACCCGCACCTGCCCGAGGCACAGCAGGGCCGGCTGTTCACCGCCGACGTCAACCTGCTGCGCAGCGCCCCGGGACGGGGACTGCTGGTGTGGGGCGGGCGCACGCTCGGCGGGGGATTCGTCGCCCACCGGCGCCTGACCCACCTGCTGGTCCGGGCCATGAACGGGGCCGCCGGGCCGCTCGCCTTCGACGTCAACGGCCCCGAACTGCGGCTCGCGCTGGTCCGGGCGGTGACGTCGGTGCTGCTCGCGGCGTACCGGTCCGGGGCACTGGCCGGAGACCGCCCGCAGGAGGCGTTCCGGGTGCGCTGCGACGACGAGAACAACCCGCCCGGAGCCGACCCGGCCCTGGTGGTCTGCGACGTCCAGGTGGCACCGGCGACCCCGATGGAGTTCATCACGATCCGGCTGGTGCTGGGTCAGGACCGCGGGCTGGAGGTGCTCGAACAATGACCGCGCCGCTGGACCCGCTCGCGAAGTTCCGGTTCGTCGTGACCCTCGACCCCGGCGACGCCTACCTGCCGCCGGCCCAGGCGCAACTGCTGCCGATGGTCGCCGCGGGCGCGTTCCAGGAGGTCACCGGCCTCGGGGCCAGCCTGGACGTGCTGGCGTACGCCGAAGGCGGCCGCAACGACTCGGTCCACCAGCTGCCGGTCCGCCACTCGTGGAACCGGATCGTGCTGAAACGCGGCGTCGCCCGCGACCCGGGGCTCTGGTCCTGGTATGCCGCCGGCCTGGCCGGCTCGCTCGGCGCCCGCCGCGACGGCTCGGTCGTGCTGCTCGGCCCGGACGGCGTACCCGCGGTCGCCTGGACGTTCCGGGCCGGGCTCGCCGCCAAATGGACCGGCCCCGACCTGCACGCCGAACAGAGCGCGGTCGCCGTCGAGTCGCTGGAGATCGCACATGAGGGGCTCAGCCGCGTGGGAGTGGGGGACTGATGGCATCGGTGACGATCCACAACCTGGAGGTCCGGTTCCAGGTCGACGGCGACGACCAGGCCGTGTTCCGGCAACTGTTCGAACGGCACATCCGCGCCTGGGCGCAGGCCTACGAGCAGCAGTGCGCGCAGACCGACCGCAGCCGCCGCGAGCGTGCCATCGGCGACCGGGAGGCCCGGTGACCACCCCGATCGCCGCCGCCGGGCAGTCCACCGCCCTGGCCCGGCTGGAGATCGTCCGCCCGCGGATCGCCGACGAGCGCCTGCGCCGCATCCCGCTGAGGTTCAACCCCACCGACTACAAACTGAGCAAGAGCAACACGTACGCCGAAATCGGTATCCCCGGTCTGGAATCGCCCCCGATCCAGTACGTCCGTGGCGGCTCCGAGGAACTGTCCCTGGAAGCGCTCGTCGACACGTCGGACACCCTGGAGGACGTCCGCGAGCGGTACGTCGACCGGCTGCGCTCGCTGATGACCCCGGACAGCCGGGAACACGCCCCGCCGATCGTCCGGTTCGTCTGGGGTCGCTCGGTCTTCACCGGCGTGGTCGCCAAACTCGACATCACCTACCAGCTGTTCCTGCCGGACGGCGTGCCGCTGCGGGCCAAACTCGACCTGGGCCTCAAGGAGTACCGGTCGGCGGCCGCCCAGGCCCAGGACCCGCCGCGCTCCTCGCCGACCGTGGAGAAGAGCTACCAGGTCCGGGCCGGCGACACCCTGACCAGCATCGCCGCCGCGCTCTACCGCCGGCCGGACGCCTGGCGGGAGCTGGCCCGCGCCAACGGCATCACCGATCCGCGGGAGCTGCGCCCCGGCCGGATCCTGATCGTGCCGAGGCTGCGATGACCGCCCAGGTGGCCCCCGCCGACCGGTACGCCCCGGAGTTCCGGGTCGACATCGAGGGCCTGGAGATGGATCCGGCCACCAAGAACGACGTCGTCGAGCTGAAGGTGCACCGCGACGTCGACGACATGTCCGGCTTCGACCTGACGCTGAACAACTGGGACGACCGGACGCTCACCTTCAAGCACAGCGATTCGCCCCGGTTCACCGTCGGCCAGCGGGTGGTGATCCAGCTCGGGTACGCGGACCGGCTGTGGACCGTGATGGCCGGCTCGATCAGCACGATCAGCCCGCAGTTCCCGGACAGTGCCGCCTCCACGGTCGCGGTCAGCGGGGTCGACGGCATGCAGAAACTCAAGGACAGCAAACCCGCTGAGGGCGTACCCAAGATCTACACCGGGCGGACCGACGCGGAGATCGCCGCCGAGATCGCCGCCCGCAACAAGCTGCAGATCGTCACCACCGCATCCGCGCCCCGCTACGACCAGGTGATCCAGAAGAACCAGGACGACGCGACGTTCCTGATGGAACGGGCGAAACGGATCGACTTCGACTGCTTCATGCTGCCCGACCCGGACAGCGGCGCGGAGACGCTCTTCTTCATCCGGCCGACCGACGGACGCGACGGGTCGCCGATCACGGTGTGGCGTCTCGCGTACGGGCCGGGGCTGGCCGGCGGGCCGTCCGACCAGCCGGCCGGGCTGTTCCCCAACCTGCTCAGCTTCACGCCGACGCTGACCCTGGCCAAACAGGTCGGCAAGGTGACCGTCCGCGGCTGGGACCCGCGGACCAAGCAGGCGATCAAGGGAACCGCCTCGGCCGGCGACCTGCCCCGCCCCGCGGACGGCTCCGGTGGCGGGCAGAGCGGTCCCGAAGCGGCCGGCAGCGCACTCGAGGGCCGCCAGGACGTGGTGATCGACGCGCCGGTGACCAGCGAGGAGGAGGCCCGCGAACTGGCGGTCAGCCTGCTGCGCGAACGGGCGTACGAGTTCGTCACCGGCACCGGCCGGGTGGCCGGGCTGCCCGAGCTGCGCCCCGGCGACAACGTCGAGATCCACGGGCTGGGCCGCCGGTTCTCCGGCACCTACTACGTCAAGCGCGTCGAGCACTCACTCGGCTCCGGAGGCTTCTTCACCGACTTCACCGCCCGCCGCATCTACGCCGGAGGAACCGCATGACCACGGCCGCAGCCCGTTCGCGCAGCACCGACCAGCGCTACTACGGCGTGGTCCCGGCCCTGGTCGAGGAGGTCGAGGGCGACGACGAGGGCCGGGTGAAACTCAGCTTCCCCTGGTTCGACGACGGCACCGTCACCGACTGGTGCCGGGTCTCCCAGCTGTACGCCGGCAACGGGTACGGCACCTGCTTCGTCCCGGAGAAGGGCGACGAGGTGCTGGTCGCCTTCGTCCACGGCGACATGCGGTTCCCGATCGTCCTCGGCGGGCTCTACAACGGGCAGGACAAGCCGCCGACGGACCGCCGCGAGGGCCGCGACCGCAAGACGATCCGAACCCGCCACGGCCATCAGCTGACCTTCGACGACCAGCAGGGCCACGCCGCGGTCCAGGTCATCTCGGCAGCCGGCCACAAGGTCGAACTCGACGACGAGGGCAAGGCGCTCCGGATCACCGCGGCACCCGGCGGCACCGTCGCCATCCAGGCCGACGGCGCGATCACCCTGCGGTCGTCGCAGAGCATCACCCTCGACGCGCCGCAGATCGCCCTCGGCGACGGCGCCACCGAGCCGGTCGTCCTCGGCACCCGACTGGTCACCCAGTTCGCCGCCCACGTGCACGGCAGCGGCACCGGCCCCACCACCCCGCCGACCGTGCCGATCACCGTCGTCTCCGGGACGGTGCGGACCCGATGACCGACGCCGGATTCCTGGGCAGCGGCTGGCGCTTCCCGATCGTCCCCGACGAAGCCGGGCGACTCTCCTACGCCCACGGCGAGGAGAGCATCCGCAGCTGCCTGCTCGCCCTGGTGCAGACCGGACTCGGTGACCGGGTGATGCGCCCCGACCTCGGCACCCGAGCCCCGGACCTGGTTTTCGCCCCGGACAGCGTGCAGAACCTGCGCGATCTGGAGGACTCGATCCGCGACGCGATCCGCCGGTTCGAACCCCGCGTCGACCTCGACGCCGTCGACGTCGAAACCGTCCCCGGCGAGGAGAGCACCGTGACCGTCGCCGTCCGCTACCGGATCCGGCGCACCAACACGAAGGGCAACCTGGTCTTCCCCTACTACCTGGGGCTGGCCTGACATGGCCGGGCCGACCCTCGACGACCTGACCTGGGACACGCTGATGGAGGCGGTCCGGCAGCAGATCCCCGCCGAGTCGGGCGGGCGGTGGACGCTGCACGCACCGGTCGACCCGGGGATCACGGTGCTGGAGCTGTTCGCGTACCTGTTGGAGCAACGACTCTACTGGCTCGACCAGGTGCCGGATGCGCTGGTCGTGGCGGTGTTGCGGTTGCTCGGTCTCGACCCGCCGCGGCCGGCCCGCAGTGCGGGCACGGTGTTGCGGCTGTCCGGGCCGCCGGTCACTGTGCCGGCTGGGGCCGGGTTCGCCCGGGATCTCGCCGGTGACCTGGTCTTCACGCTGGACCGGGCCGTGACGATCCTGCCCGTGGACGGCCCGGTGCGCCTGTGGTCCGGGGGCCGGGAACGCAGCGACGATCTCGCGGCCGGGCACGGCGTGCCCCTGCTGACCGACAACGATCTCCGCATCGTGCTGTCGCCGTCGTCCGCAGCCCCGGACGGCCTCCTGCCGCCGTCTGTCGTGTCGGCGCCCTCCGGGGACGTTCTGTCGTTGTCGGTGGTGCTCGACAGCCCGGTGCCGCCGCAGTGGTCGCCGGACGCGGTCGACGACGTGGCGCCCCCGGCGACGTTGACCTTCACCTGGTTCGAGCCGGACGCCGACGGCACGCCCGTCCGGGAGTTGCCGGCCGTGACCTCGGTGGAGGACGGCACCGGCGGTCTGCGCCGCTCAGGGGTGCTGCGCCTGCCGACACCCGCTGATTGGTCACGGTCCGTGCCCACGCATGGTTGGGGCTTGCGGGTACGCGCGGAGCACCCCTCCTTCGCCTCCCCGCCGATCCTGCTCGCGCTGGCCCCCAACGCCGCGGTCGCCCGCCACCGGGAGGCCCGGGTTGCCACCGGCGACGAGTTCGCCGCCCAGGTGGGGGACTGGCTGCGGCTCCCCGGCCAGCGTCTGCTCCTGCCCGACGCCGGTGACCTGCTGCTGGACGCGGTCGTCACGCTGCGCCGCGACGGCCGGGACACGACCTGGCACGCGGTCCCGGACCTGACCTTCGCCGGACCGGCCGACCCGGTCTTCCTCCTGGACCGCGCGGACGGTGCGGTCGTGTTCGGCGACGGCCTGACCGGCGCGATCCCGGTCCCCGACGCAGGACCGGCACTGACCGTCGCATACACGCGCGGCGGCGGCGCGGCCGGCAATGGTGGCAGCACCGGCAACTGGTTCCCGATGCCCCCACCGTCGTCGCCCGCGTCCACACCCGGCCCCGAACCGCTGTCCTCGTTCGCTGCCGGATCGTGGGGGTTCGCTCCTGATCTGCTGGACGGGTCCGTCTCTGAGCCGGTGCCGGCGGGCGTCACGGCGAGCAATCCGGTCCCGGCCGAGGGCGGCGCCGACCCTGAGACGATCGCCGAGGCCCGGATCCGTGCCGCCGACGAACTGGCCACCCCGGCCCGCGCCGTCACCGCCGCCGACTTCGCCGAGCTGGCCGTGACCACGCCGGGGGTGGCGGTGGCCAGGGCGTACGTCGGCGTAGGCGAACATCCCGGCTACCCGGGCACCACGGTTCCCGGGGCGGTCACCGTACTGGTGGTGCCCGAGATTCCTCGAGCCGTCACTACCGGCATCGGAACGACCGGCGCAGGTGCCGACAGCCGGGGAACGACTGGTGCCGTTGTCGACCCGCATCCTGACCCGGGGCTTCTCGAGGCGGTGCGGCTGCGGCTGTGTGATGCCCGGCTGATCGGCACCGAGTTGTTCGTGGGGCCGCCCCGCTATCGGGAGGTCGCCCTGCACGTTGCGCTCACCGCCCGGCCCGCCGCCCCCGACGCTGTCGAGGCGGTGCTGCGTGACGCTCTGCTGCGCTACCTCGACCCGATCAGCGGGGGTGACGACGGCAGCGGATGGCCCTTCGGCGAGCCGTTGCGACCGTCCGGCCTGCTCCGGGTCGCGCAGGAAGCGGCCGGGGACGCCGCCGAGGTCGCCGGTGTCGCCATCGGCCTGGACGGTGAACCACCGCGGATCCGATGCGACGACGTCCCGCTACGCCCCGGCGAACTGATCGTCCTGCGTGAGTGCACAGCCGATCGGGCGGAGGCGTGCGATGAGTGACCCGGTGTGGTGGGAACGGGCCGCCGAGCCCGATCAGGCCGGCCGCGATCTCTCCGGATCCGGTCGGGCCGGGCGGATCGTTTCCGGTCCGGGGCCGGCCGGGGTTCAGCCCGAGCTCGTCGCGGCCACCAAGGAGGCGATCCGGGCCGAGGTCAGTGCGCTGATTCCGGCATACACCCCGGACTGGACCAACCCGGACCCCGCTGACGCCGGAGTGGCGATGGTGCGGCTCTTCGGGACCATGGCCGAACCGGTCCGGGCCCGGCTCAACCGGTTTCCCGAGAAGATGCTCGCCGAGTTGCTGGCGCTCGCCGGGATCGGTGGGCGGGCGGCCACCCCGGCGGCCACGCTGGTCCGGTTCACCGCAAGCCACCCGGACGGGGCCTCGGTGCTGGTGCCGCGGGGTGTGCGGGTCAGCGCGCCACCGGCGCCGGGGGAGCAGGACCAGGTCTTCTTCGAGACCGGCGACGACCTGCACGCCGCTTCCGCCACGCTGGCCGCGACGGTGGTCGCCGACGCCGGGCGGCTCGAGCCGGTGACCGGCGCGTTCGCCCCGTTCGGGAACCGTCCCGGACCGGGTGCCGCGCTGTGGCTGGGATTCGACGGGGGCGTTGTTTCCGCGCACCCCACGATCTCTCTCGGCATCGTGCTCGCGCCGCGTGACGGAGAGGGCGGCAATGCGGCCTTGCGGTGGGATCTGTTGTCAGGTGACCGGATCGTTCCGGTACAGGTGGAGCGGGACGGTACTGACGGGCTGCGGAGCACCGGTGTGGTGCGGCTGCGGCTGCCCCGCACGTGGGAGCCGGGGCGGCCGCCCGGGTCGCGTCCGCTGCCGGTGTTGCGGTGGCTGCGGGTCATGCCCGCCGGTGGTACCCCCGTCGCGACGCCGCAGGTCACGGCTGTTCTGCTGAACGCTGTCACGGCCACCGCGGTGCGGACCGTCCGCGGTGAGGTGCCCCAGCCGGTCATCGGCGACCCGGGCGGCAGCTCGGGCGGCGGCGCGGGCGGCGGCCGGACCCGGCTACGGCTCAGCCAGGTGCCGATCGTGACCGGCAGTGTCCGCCTGACCGTGCGGGACGACACCGCGGCCGGAGTGTTCGGCACCGCCGAGGCGTCGCGGACCGGCTGGACCGAGGTGCCGAGTCTCGCCGACCGCGGACCCGCCGACCGGGTGTTCACCGTCGATTCCGCCAGTGGTGTACTCACGTTCGGTGACGGCGTGCGCGGTGCCCGGGTGCCGCAGGGCTTCCGCAATGTGGTGGCCGATTCCTATCAGGTGGGTGGCGGCGCGGCCGGAGCGGTGGCGGCCGGGGCGATCCGTTCGCTGGTCACCTCGTTGCCGTTCGTCACCGGCGTGACCAATCCGTTCCCGGCTGCCGGGGGCGCCGACGCCGAACCGGCCTCCGACGTGCTGCGGGACGGCCCCGCGCTGCTCCGGGCCTCGGGCCGGGCGGTCGCCCCGGACGACTACGGCCTGCTCGCCCGGCAGACGCCCGGTGCACTGGTGGCCCGGGCCCACGGGATGCCCGGCGTCGATCCTCGCCGGCCCGGTGTGCCCGCACCCGGTGTCGTCGGCGTGCTGGTGGTGCCACTCGTCCCGGACACCGGCGAGCCCCCGGTCCCGGACCGGCAGACGCTGGGCGCGGTCGAGGCCTTCCTCACCGCCCGGGTCGCTCCCGCCGGGGTACGCGTGATCGCGGCCGCCCCGCGCTACCAGCGGGTCGCGGTCGACGCCACCGTGGTCCTGGACCCCGGCCGGGACCGTGCGGTGCTGCTCGCCGAGGCCGCCGACCTCCTGTTCGAGCATCTCCATCCGGTCCGCGGCGGCGCCGACGGTGCGGGCCGGCCGTTCGGCGGCGTGCTGCGGTACACCGCGCTGGTCCGTCGCCTGCTGGCCGTCCCGGGGATCCGCGCGGTGCCCCGGTTGACGTTGACCGTCGACGGTCTCCTCGCGGCACGCTGCACCGACGTGCCGTTACGTCCGTCGGCGCTGCCATGGCCGTCCCGTCCGGTGCTCACTCCCGCCGAGCCGGGGGAGGTCGTCCGATGAGGGGCGGATCGCTGTTCCGGCTGCTCGACCCGCACGTCGGCTGGGACGCGCGGAATGCGACCGGGCTGACCGGGTTCACCGAACCGTCCGGCCTGCGCCTGGCCACGACCGATGCGGCACTGGACCGGCAGGAGCTCCTGCCGTGGTTCCCGGACCGGCGGCTGGCGTTCGCGGGCGGCTGGTTCCTCCGCACGGGATCCGGGCTGCTCCGCCTCGACGCGGGAGACACGACGTGGCGACCCGTCTGGCTGGCGGGCCTGGCATCCGGTGCGCCTGAGGCCGCGATGGGCGTGGCATCCAGTGCGCCCGAGACCGCCATGGGCGTGGAATCCAGTGCGCCCGAGACCGAGGCGAGCATGACGTCCGGTGCGCGCGAGGGCAGGGCGGTGGCCGCTGCCGGGCACTGGATCGGGCTGGCGGGGCGCGGCGGCGTACACCTGTGGTGGCGTGAAGGAGAACAGCTGGCGGCCCACCTGCCGCACCCCGGCGCTCTGCTCGCGCTCACCGAGTCCGGCGACGCCCATGTGGTACGCGGAACCGGCACCGACGTGTGGCACTACCGTCCCGGTGGCGCGCCCGCAGGGGTGATCCGAACCGGTCTTCCGGGGCGGATCGAGGGCCTGCGCACCGGTCCCGGGCGGACGTTGTGGCTGCTCGTCCGGGACGACTCGGGTCTGTCGCTGTGGCGCTCGACCGGACGGGACGGATCCGGGCCGTTCGTGGCGGCCGGTATCGAGGAGGTCGCGGCTGCCCTACGGCCGAGCGGACTCGTCGCCACCGACGACAGCGGGTTCCAGCTTGACCGGATCGGATCGTTCGACTGGGACGGCGCCCCGGCCCCCGCACCGCCGCGCCCGGCCCCCGCCCTGGTCACCGACGGTGAGTTGCACACCCTGCCGATCGACAGCGGGCTACCGCGATGCCGCTGGCACCGGGTGAGCCTCTCCGCGGACGTGCCGCCCGCCGCCGGGCTCGGCGTCGCGGTCACCGTCACCGAGGACGGCGTGGCGCCGGAAACGCCCGCCGACTGGCAGGCAGCCCCGCCCGGTGCCCGCGACCTCCTGGTGCGGTTGCCGCCCGGGCGGTTCCTCCACCTGCGGTTGCGGCTCACCGGCGACGGCGCGGTCACCCCGGTCGTCCGCCGGATCCGCCTCGACTTCCCGCGGACCACCAGCGCCGAACTGCTGCCCCCGGCCTTCCTCTCGGATCGGGAGAATCCGGCCGCCGATGATTTCACCCAACGGTTCCTGGCGCTGTTCGACACCACCGTCGCCGGCGTCGACCGGGTGATCGAACGCTACCCGGCCCTGCTCGATCCGGCCGGCGTCCCGGACCGCGTGCTGCCGTGGCTCGGCGGGCTGCTGGGCCTCGCCTTCGAAGCCGGGTGGGGTGCCGGCGTGCGCCGTGAGTTGCTGGCCGCGGCACCACGGCTGTACCGGCGGCGCGGCACGCCGTGGGCGGTCCGCGAGGCGGTCCGGATCGTCCTCGGAGTCCGCCCCGACCTTGTCGAACAGGCCGCCGGCCGGTCCTGGCTCCGACTCGGCGGACCGTTCACCGAGGTGCCGCTGTCCGCCCGAACGTCGCTATCCGCCCGAACATCGCTGTCCGCCGGGACGCCTCAGCCCGCCGGGGTGCCTCAGCCCACCGGGGTGCGGCCGTCCGTGGGTGACGGGGCACTGGGCGGGGTCCGGCTCTTCGGGCGATCCGCCGCGCGGTTCCGGGTCGGCACCTCCGCGCTGTCCTCCGCACCGCTGCGCAGCGACGGCGATCCGGTGCAGGACCCGCTGACCGCGGACGCCTACCGGTTCCGGGTCGTGCTGCCCGCCTCCGCGGCGGGGGTCGACGCCGAGGCCCTGCGGCGGCTGGTCACCGCGCAGGCGCCCGCGCACACCCGGGCCGGCATCACCCTGCCCGGCCCCGGCTGGGTGGTCGGCCTGCACTCCGTGGTCGGCGTCGACACCGCCTTCACCGTGCCACCGCCCACGGTGATCGGGAAACCCCTGGCCGGCACGGTGCTGGCGCCGAGCCGCCGGGGACAGCGCACCGGTGTGGTGGTCGGCGGAGCTGTCGGTGACGGCGTGGCCTGGTGACGTGACGTGTCGAAACGAGGGAAGAGAGCCATGACGGAGACGGAAACCGGGTTCGCGGTCCGCGCGCTGCGCCGGCTGCGGTACTTCCACGGGCAGCTGCTCGGCGCCCGCGACCTGCAACGCGAACAGGCGTACCTGCGCGAGAAGATCGCGCTGCCGGTGCGGTACCTGCTCGGCTACGGCGTGGTCTGCGGTCTCCTCGTCGAGGGTGTCGGCGACCATCACGACAGCGCCGCCGACACGACGGACGAGAGCGCCGCCAAGACGGATGAGAGCGCGGCCGACACGACGGATGGGAAGGACCGGCGGCGTCGTGCGCGGGTCCGGATCACGCCCGGCCTCGGCGTCGACGACCGTGGCGAACACATCGTCGTCCGCCGGGACTGCGACGTCGACCTGTGGGAGGCGCTGCCCCCGGACGAGCGCACCCGCGAGGGCCGGGAGGTGACCACGGTCTGGGTGGGTGTCGCGTACGACGAGGAGGCCGTCGAACCGACCCGGACCGTCTTCACCTCGGGCTGCTCGGACTCCTCCGACTGCGAGTTCGGCTGGACCGACGAACGGCACCGGGTCGTGGTCACCAGCGAACGGCCGGAACCCGACCAGCGCTGCGAACGGTGTCCCGGCGCCGACGACGACCGCGACTGCGAACACCCGGTGCTGTGGCTGGCCCGGATCGACGAGATCGACTGGTTCCGGCCGGTCCGGGGACACCGGATCGACATGACGATCCGGCGACCGTTCGGACGGCGGGTGCCGACCGTGATCACGGGGATCAACTGGATCCACGGTCACACGTACACGATCGAGGAGGCCTCTGCGCTGCTCGGCACGCACAAGGAGAGCGGGGGTCTGCGGGTCGCGTTCTCCGACGACGTGCGGACCGACAGCCTGCGCCGCGGTGTGGTCGACATCCAGGTGATCGAGGGCGGTGCCGGGCGGAACGCGGACAGCTGGTTCATGGGTGGCGCCTTCCAGGACCTGCCGGAGACCGAGTACACCCGCGGGTTCCGGTACCGGCAGACCACCCGTGAGGTGCTGCAGGACGACGACCGCGTGATGATCACCGTCCGGGCCGGGTTCCTGCTGGACCGCTGTTGCCGGCCGGTCGACGGCACGCACGTCGGCGGGCGGGTCCCGCTGATCGACGGCGAGGGGTACACGCCCGACTCGTGTCCGGTTCCGCCCGGCGGCGTCGGCCCGTGGACGTCCGGCACCGGGGCCGGCGGCGACACCTTCGAGAGCTGGTTCTTCGTCCGGGAGGAGCGATGACCACCACCACGACCCCGGCCCGCTGCGGCTGCGGCGGGGCGGCGACCAGCGCGTCCGGCGGGTTCAGCCGGCCCACCTTCTTCGCCGGTCAGCTGCTGACCGAGGACGATCTGCAGGCGCTCACCGGGTACGTCACCGGCAAGAACCGGTTGCGCAACCGTCTCCTGTACGGGCCCGGCGTCGTCCGCGGTCTCGAGGTGACCTGCGAGCCCTGTGGCGGCGGCACGGTCGCCGTCCACCCGGGGTACGCCCTCGACTGCCAGGGCAACGACCTGGTGCTGGGCTGCACCGAACGGGTCGACGTGCCGGCACTCGTCCGGGACCTGCGACTGCACGCGACCGGTGCGGACTGCGACGACTGCGACGACGACCAGGACCGCCGGTTCGGCCTGTACCTGCGCTACACCGAGGTCCCGTCCGACCCGGTCGCCGCGTATCCCACCGCCGAGGGGCCGTCCGGGGGCAGCTCGCCGACCCGGATCCGGGAGTCCTGCACGTTCACGGTCCGCCACCCGCAGCGGTCCGATCACGCGTACCGTCCCGCCACCGCGCTGGACGCCCGGCTGGGGAACGGCACCGGTGAAGGCGCCGAGGTCCGGGCCGGTGACGCGCATCTGGCCCGCTACCACGGCCCACTGCGCAACACGGTGCTCGCCGCCGGTGACACCGTGCCGTTCCGGGCGGGCGAGTCCGACCCCGCCGATCTGGTCCTGCTCCGGGCCCGCCGGTCGACGCTGGAGGCCGTGCTCCGGGAGACCGGCCGGGAACTCCCACCGGGGGAGGTCCAGCGGCTCACCGAGTCGACCCGTGCGCTGGCCGCCTCGGTCGCCCACTTCGAGGTCTCCGACCGCCCGGGTGAGGCGCAGGAGGAGGCGGCCGTCGCCCGGGGCGTGCTGGCGACCGCGACCGGGCGGCTGGACGGCACCGACACCGTCGCGAACTGGGACGACGAGCACCGCCGGAGCCTGGCGGCCGCGGTCCTCACCGAGGTCCGGGACCACCTGCGACAGGAGGGGGCGGACCCGGCGCCGCTGGAACTGCGGATGCTCGCCCAGGGCGCGCCGCTCTCGTACGCCCTGCGTCTGGTCCTGCAGCGGCATCTGGCCCGGTTGCGGCACTGGCTGCTGGCCCGGTACGACACCGTGCCCGGCCGCACCACCTGCGCGATCGACGACACGGTGACCGGTCTGGCCCTGCCGGTGCCGTTGCCGTCCGAGCCGACCGGTGACCGGCTGCACCCGGCCGCCACCGAGTTGGAGACCACCGCAGCGGCGTTGCGGACCCTGCACGGCGCCCTGCGGTCGTTCCTCGCCGAGAGCGCCTGCTCGGCGCTGCATCCGCCGGCCGACCGCTGCGGCGACACCGAGGTGCTGCTCGCGGTGCTGACCGTGGACCGCTGCGAGGTGACCGACATCTGCACCGCGGGCCGGGAGCAGGTCCGGCCCGGCGGCAGCGCCTATGCGGCCTGGCTACCCGTGCTGCCCCGAGCGACCGAACTGGCCGCACGGGTGTGCTGTGAACCTGTCGCCGGGGAGCCGCTCGATCCCGCGACGCCCCTGCCGTACCTCCAGGATCTCTTCGACCTGCCGCCGGCCGGCGACCTCGACGAGTTGCTGGCCCTGATCGCCTCCACCGCGGGGCCGGAACCGGTGTCGCCAGTCAAGGAGGTCAAGGAGATCAAGGAGGTCACGAAGGTCGAGGAGGTCACGGAAGCGGTCGAGCCGGAGGTCTCCCGGGCCGACCTGGACGAACTGCGGGAACAGATCGGGCAGCTCACCGCCACGATCGCCACCCTGCGCCAGGAGAAGGCCCCGGCCAAGGAGCCCGACCCGCCCGCCGCACCGCCGGTGAAGAAGACCGCCCCCGCGAAGAAGACCGCCCCCGCGAAGAAGACCGCCCCCGCGAAG
>NZ_JZKF01000067.1 GCF_000962825.1 Actinoplanes rectilineatus | reverse complement strand
CGTGGCGTTCGTGATCGGCCCGCAGATCTACGGCAACTACGACAACGTGGTCACCCGCTGGGCCGAGTCGCAGCAGTACCTGTTCCACTCACTGCTGCAACGGGCCGGCAACCGCCTGGGCATCCCGATGCTGGTCGGCACGAACAACGCGGTCCGCATCGCGGCACTGCGCTCGATCGGCGGCCTGCAGGACTCGATCACCGAGGACATGGCCACCAGCCTCGCCATGCACGGCGCCGAGAACCCGGTGACCAACCGGCGCTGGAAATCCGTCTACACCCCGGACGTACTCGCCGTCGGCGAGGGCCCGTCATCCTGGACCGACTACTTCAGCCAGCAGCACCGCTGGTCCCGCGGCACCGACGAGGTGTTCGTGGCCGGCTTCGCCAAGGCGGTCCGCCGGCTGGGCTTCCGCCGCACCGTGCACTACGCGCTGCTGATGGCGTACTACCCGCTCACCGCGATCTCCTGGCTGCTCGGCGCGACCACCGCGGTCTGCCACATCGTGCTCGGCGCCCGTGGCGTACAGGTGCCGCAGGAGGTCTGGTTGATGCTGTACGTGGACGCGGCGCTCTTCCAGGTCGGCCTCTACCTGTGGAACCGGCGGCACAACGTCAGCCCGCACGAGGACGCCGGATCCTCCGGTCTGACCGGCATGCTGCTGTCCACCCTGTGCGCCCCGATCTACGTCACCTCGTTCCTGCAGGCCCTGCTGCGCCGGACGGCCGGTTTCGTGGTGACCCCCAAGGGCGACTCGGCCAGCCCGGACCGGCTGCTCACCTTCCGCACCCACCTGCGCTGGGCCGGCTTCTACGCCGCGCTGCTCGTGGTGGCCGCGTTCACCGGCCACGCCCACGGCTTCATGTGGCTCTGGCCCTCCCTGAACCTCGCCCTCTGCCTGGTGCCGCCGGCGATCTACGCGATGCAGGCGTACGCCCGCCGTCGCGCGGCACGCCTCCCCCGACCCGCCGAATCCGCGCACACCGTGGACACGACACCCGTGGAGACGTACGCATGATCCCCCGCCCCAAACCGACCCTGGCCAGACGGCTGCTGAGCAGCCTCGCCGCGCTGCTGATCGCGGCCGGTGTGATCGTGGTGAACCGGCCGATGGTGGCGTTCGCCGCGGACCGGTACCACGAGTTCAGCATCAACCGGGACTCCTACAAGAAGACCTACGGCCACTGGTCGATGCTTCCCGTGCCGGCCGGCTTCAAGGTCAACGCCATCCACGCGGCGCTGCTCAACACCGGCAAGGTCCTGATCATCGCGGGTTCCGGCAACAACCGGGACAACTTCGAGGCCGGCACCTTCCAGACCGTGCTCTGGGACCCGTCCGACGACGAGTTCTCGCTGGTGCCCACCCCCACCGACCTGTTCTGCGCCGGGCACACCTTCCTGCCCACCGGCAACCTGCTGGTGGCCGGCGGCACCAAGTCGTACGAAAAGCTGGAAGCGGACATCACCCACCCGGCCGGCGTCATGAAGATCAAGAACGAGTCGCCGGATCACGGCTCCCGTACCTTCGGCAAGGGCACCCGGTTCCTGGGGAAGAACGGCAAGGTTTATCTGACCCGCGCCGACGTGACCGTGCCCGCCGCCAGCAAGATGACCCACGGCGCCAAGACCATGGTGCACGCCGGTGAGGTCGAGGTCTGGGTGGACGCCGAGGAGGAGGGCGACGGCGCGATCGTCAGCTCCCCCGCGCAATACTCCGTCGCGGGCCTGACCGGCGACGACGCGAACAACCTCTACGGCGTCGCCGAGAAGATCACCCGGGAGAAGCAGGAGTACGGCGGCGACAAGACGTCGTACGAGTTCGACCCGACCACCGAACGCTACATCCGAACCGCCGACATGGTCGACCACCGGTGGTACCCGACACTCGCCCCGCTGCCCGGCGGCGACATCCTGGCCGTCTCCGGCCTCGACGAGTTCGGCCGGATGCTGCCCGGCGTCAACGAGACCTACCGCACCGTCGAGAAGCGCTGGGTTCCCGCCCCGTCACTGCACCGGGTGTTCCCCACGTACCCGGCGCTGTTCCTGACCAAGGACGAGAAGCTCTTCTTCTCCGGCTCCAACGCCGGATACGGTTCGGACACCGAAGGCCGCGCCCCCGGCCTGTGGGACCTGCACAAGAACGACTTCCGCGAGATCCCCGGCCTGACCGACGCGACGATGACCGAGACCAGCTCCTCGGTGCTGCTCCCGCCCGCCCAGGACCAGAAGGTGATGATCCTCGGCGGTGGCGCGGTCGGCGACTCGCCGGTCTCCACCGCCCGCACCGCGATCGCCGACCTGGACGAGGAGAACCCGGCCTACCGCCCCGGACCGAACCTGCCGCACCCCACCCGGTACCTGAGCACGGTCGTCCTGCCGAACGACACGGTCTTCACCAGCCACGGATCATCCGGCTACCGTGGCGGGCCGTACCAGGACAAGAAGCGCAGCGACCTGCTCACCGCACAGATCTACCACCCGGACACGAACACGTTCACCACCGCCGCCGCACCGACCGTGGGCCGCAACTACCACTCCGAGGCGCTGCTGCTCCCCGATGGCAGGGTGGTCACCATGGGCAGCGACCCGATCTACGACGAGACGGGCAAGAACCCCGGCACGTTCGAACAGCGCATCGAGATCTACAGCCCGCCGTACCTGTTCCAGGGCGACCGCCCCACCATCACCGACGGCCCGACGCTGCTCAAGAACGGCGGCACCGGCACCTTCACCGTCGCCGACCCGACGACGGTCCGCGCCGCCCGCCTGGTCCGCCCGAGCGCCGTCACCCACGCCACCGACGTGGACCAGCGCTCAGTGGCCCTGGACATGACCACCGGCCCACACGGCGTCACGGTCACCGTCCCGAAGGAGCGGGGCCTGGTCCCCGCCGGCTGGTACATGCTCTTCGTCACCGACGACCGCGGCGTCCCGTCCGAGGCCCGCTGGGTGAAGGTCACCTGACACGCCCCTCCCCCCAGCACCCTCCAGAACGGCCGGTCAGCCCAGAGCTGCCCGGCCGTTCCCTTTCCCGACCGGTCGCACCTCGCACGCCGGCCTCGGAGCGCTCGGTCACGCCGTCAAACCGCCGCCCGAACCACCGTCCCCATCGCACGGTCACGCCGTCAAACCGTCGGCCCCGAACCACCGTCCCCATCCGCACGGTCACGCCGTCAAACCGTCGGCCCCGAACCACCGTCCCCATCCGCACGGTCACACCTTCGAACAGTCGCCGGTCATCAGCAACGGACCGTGGCTCACGGCTGAGCCCGCCGAGCCGTCGCCTACAGCTCTCCACGAACCGAGCCTCAACCACCGACGACGGCCCGCACCCACCCAGCCGTCGCCCACGGCCGAAATCGGCTCACCAACCGACCATGGCCGACGGCCGAACCAACCGAGCCGTCACCCACGGTCGTACAGGAGCCGGAAATCAGCCACCAACGACGGCCCACACCTCCCAGCCGCCGCCCACAGTAGAGATCAGCCCACGGAACAGCCACGACCGACGGCTGAGACGACCGAACCCTCGAGCACGGCGAAAGTGACCGAGCCGTCAAGACACGTTTCGTGGTCAGCGTGCGAAGCCCGTCCGCGTGGTGATCTCGGGCGCGCTGGACGCCCGAAGTCACCACACCGGTAGGGGTGTGGTGATTACGGGCGCGCTGGACGCCCCAAATCACCACACCCGCGGGGGTGTGGTGATTACAGGCGCGCTGGACGCCCCAAATCACCACACCCGTGGGAGTGTGGTGAATACGGGCGCGCTGGACGCCCCAAATCACCACACCCCTGGTGGCGTGGTGAATACGGGCGCGCTGGACGCCCCAAATCACCACACCCGCGGGAGTGTGGTGAATACGGGCGCGCTGCGCGCCCGAAGTCACCACGCAGGCAGACCCTGACTGCGATTAGGTGTCTAGTTGGTGGCTAGGCCCAAGGCGTAGTCGGGCCACCACTGTCCCGCCTCGGGGGCTCCGTCGCCGCACGCGCCGTCGGACTCGCCGGGGCGTTTGATCCAGAGGTAGGCGTCGACGCGGTCGTGGCCGGTGGCAGTGGTCGGGGTTGCGCCCAGGGCCCGGCCCGGCGGGTTGCACCAGTGGCCGTCGCCGGAGCCCACCTCAGCGGGGCCGTTGCCGTTGCGGCTGGTGTCGATCACGTAGTTCTTGCCGCCGAGACGGTTCGAGATCTCGTCGCCGTACGCGATGTTGGCCTCGGTGGTCTCGAAGTTCGCCACGTTGAGGCTGAAGCCGTCGGCGTCGCCCACCCCGGCCTGCTGGAGACCGTCGACGACCCGATCCACGTCCTTGATCCAGCTCGGGTTTCCGGCGTCCAGGTAGACGCGGACCGTGCCGTCCTTCTTGAGTTCGCGGATCGCCTCGGCGAGCAGCGCGTACCGTTCGGTCACGGCCGCGCCGGTGACGCAGCCCTCGAGCACGTGGGTGATCGCGTCGGGTTCCAGCACCACGATCGCGCCGGAGCCGCGTACCGCGTCGGCCAGGGCGGCGATCCAGGTGCGGTAGGCGGCTGCGTCGGAGGCGCCGCCGCCGGAGTAGCCGCCGCAGTCGCGCTGTGGCACGTGGTACGCGACCAGCAGCGGGGTGGTCGACGCCGTGGACGCCGCAGTGACCAGGGCCCGGGCCCGGTCGGCGTATCCGGGGTTGCCGTCGGCGAACCACACGGCCATCGGCGCGGCCGCTATCCGGCGGATGGCCGTGGCGTCGGCGGTCCGGCCGGCGGCCTCCCACTGGGCGACCTGGTCCACCGCCGGCCCGGTCGGCTCGACGTAGAACTCACCGGCGTTCTCCACGGCGGCCGACGGGGAACCCGCAGCCGGTGGGGAGTCCGCGGTCGTCGGGGTGGAGGGGTCGTCGGAGCAGCCCGCGACACCGAGCGTCGCCACCGTCGTGACGCTCAGCAGTGCCCTGGATAGACGTCTCATCGCCGAACAACGGTACTTGATCAGGGATTATCACTCTAAGCTCAACGGGCGTTATCCGGATCTTCGCACCGAAAGAGCGACACGCTCGAGCGCTGCCGCGCTCACCAGGGTGCCCGCGATGCCTAACGACGAGCCACGAGCATGCGTAGGCGTACCCCTTGAGGAAGCGGAGGATCACCGCCTGGCCGGACCACCGCGGGATCTCAGGCGACGCGGCGGAAGACGTCCAGCAGGAACCATTCGTCCTCGTGACGCACGATCCGTTCCAGGCCGGGCCGGGCCGCCACCGCGGCATGCACGTTGTGGCCGTCGTAGCTGGTGTTGCCGCGGTCGCGGAAGTGCAGCGCGACGATGTCCCCGCCGGTCTCCACCCGCTCCAGCAGGCCGGTCAGGAACGTCTCCAGGTCGTCCGCGGACAGGTAGTACAGCAGGTCGCCGATCACCACCAGGTCGAAGACGCCGTCCGGCATCGCGGCCGGGACCTGTTCGCAGACGACGCGCACGTTCGGCAGGTCGGCGGTGTTCGCCAGGGCCTGCTGCACGGCACCCTCGACGCTGTCGGTGGCGAGCACCTCGTCGCAGCGGGCCGCGAGTTCCCGGGTGAACAGGCCGATCGACGCGCCCGGCTCGTAACAGCGGTGGTACCGCTCCTGTGGCAGGCTCGCCAGGGTGACCGCGTACTTCCGCTGGTTGTGCCACTTGGTGGCGACGTCCCAGGGGTCGTCCTTCGCCTCGTAGAGCCCGGTGAAGTGGTCCAGAGAGACGGTGCTCTCCGGTGCTGCGGCGTCGCCCTCGGTCCGTGTCACGCCCGAATTGTGCCGGACCCCGGGATCGACGCCGCCAGCAGGGCCTACCGCGCGGTGACCGTCAGGGTGCCCAGTCCGGCCTCGGCGTCGATGGCGATGCCACCCTCGCCCTCGCCCACGCTGAGCTGGGTGCCCTTGGCGAGGCCCTTGCGCTTCTCGCCGTAGAGTTCGACGGTTCCGGCGCCTTCGCGCAGCACGACGCCGGCCGGGGCCTGCCCGGCGGTGCTGATCCGCCACTGGTTGACGCCGCCGGTCATGGTGATCGGCAGTTGTTCGCCGTGTTCGGGCAGCCGCAGGTCGACCGTGGCCGCGCCGCCGAGCAGCTGGACCCCGCTGACGGCGCCGCCGGTGAGGTCGACGGCGGCGTTCCTCACGCCGCCGCTGAGCCGGACGTCCCAGGTGAGGCTGTCGCTGAGCACCACGTCGGCGCGGGCCGGGCCGCCCTTGTTGCCGCTGTCGTCGAAGCGCAGGCGGACCGTGTCGTCGTCGAAGTCGGTACGGGCCACCACGCTGGCGTCGTCCGGCGTGACCACCGAGAACCAGCCCTGGTCCAGGGGGCCGATCGTCACGGTCAGGTCGGTGATGCCCTCGGCCAGTTCGAAGGTGGCGGTGTCGCCGGACGGCACCGGCAGCAGCGTGCCGGCTTCGGCGCTCGGCTGCCGGGGTTCGATGGAGACCGGCGGGTTCGCCGGGGCAGCCGCGGGCGGGGCCGGGGTGGTGGTGCCGTCGCCGAAGACCGGCCGGGTGGGGCTGGTGGCGTCCGGCCGCACGATCAGCCAGGCCGCGGCCACCCCCAGGGCCAGGACGGAGAGCAGGATGGCACCGCTGCGCACCACCGACGGCTTCGGCGGCCGGGGCAGCTCGACGGTGGGCCGGCCGGCGTTGGCCCGTACGCCGGCCGTCAGCTCGACCGTCGGGCGGTTCGGGCCGGGGGTGGGGTGCCAGGCCGGGTCGGTCCGGGTCGGGTCGGCGCCGGGCGGTTCGTAGTGGTCGGCCGGCGGACCGAACCGATGCGGGGCGTCCGGCCAGAACTCGGAGATGTCCGGTAGGTCGGGTGAGCCCTCGGTGTCCATGACCACTGTCGGTTTGGGAGTCACAGGCGGGGCGGCCGGTACGGGCCCGGCGGGCGCTTCGGGCGCGGCGGGCTCAGCGGCCGGCGACGGCCCGGAGGCGGCTGCGGGCCCGGAGGCGGCGGGGGCTTCGGCATCGGAAACGGCAGGACTGTCCACGCTGGTTTCTCCTCGGTGTCGCCACCCGCGGCTGGAGGCGGACGGGGTGGTTCCGCACGGGGGTACGCACGCGCGAGCCCTTCGGTTCGAATGGGATCGCTCCCAGAAGAATTGCTCACGTCCACCCCCTTGCTCAGTAGCACCGGCAGCGTGTAGATCCTTATCGAATCATTAAACAACTATGCGACGGTTCTCCAGGAAGCGAAATTGATGCCGGATGATGACGCCCGTAACGGGCTTCGCGTAGGTGGCTGGATTCCGCCGTATTCGCCGGACGGAGAGGGCCCCCACCGCTCCGCCCGACCGAACGAACGGGCGGGCCTTTACGCCGCCCCGCGTACCCGACTGACCGGAGTGCGCCGACTCGGGGATCAACCGCCCCGTGCACGGCTCATTCTGGCCGCCGCTCTGGCCCTGGGCTGCGCCGCGTGCGCCGCCGTCGCCGTGATGTTCAATCGCGACAACGGTGAGGTTCGGAGTCAGGCACCGGTGGCGGCCGCCACCAGTCTGCCGGGCTCCGCAGCGTTCACACCGCAGGTGCCGGTCTCGGTCCGCCCGAGCTACACCCCCACGACCGTCCCCGCGCCGCTCAACCCGGTTGCGAACCCCGCCGGAGAGGTGAATCAGGAGAACACCACCACGCCCCCCGCGGTGACCGGCGCTCCCACCAGCAAGAGCGCCAAACCCACCACCGCCGCACCGGCCAAGCCGGCCGCCCCTTCACTGAAGGTCGGGGCCACCGTCGGTCTGGAGTCGGTGGACCAGCCCGGATACCGGGTGCGTCACCGCAACAACCTCGGCCGGCTGGACAGCGTCAATGCGTCGAGCAGTGCGGCCGATCGGGCCGACACCCGCTTCACTGTCCGTGAGGGACGGGCCGACGATAACTGCGTCTCCCTGGAATCAGTCAACTTTCCCGGCTATTTCCTGCGACACCGGGACTACAAAATCCGTCTGGAACGCATAGACGGATCTGAACTGTTCGACAAGGACGCGACTTTCTGCACGGTGACAATTCGTGACGGCAGCGCACTGGCCCTGAGGTCAGTCAATTACCCGAGCTACCACGTGGTGGCCCATCGGGGCAGCCTCTATATCACGGACACCGACGCCAAACAGGCGACCGCTTTCCTTCCGCGGTCGCCCCTGTGACCTGAGTGGCCCGGCCGTCACCCCCCTCGGGCCGGGCCACTCAGCCATATCTCAGTGCTTCTCGTGAACCACCAGAACGCCGCGCGGCTCCAGGATCCCGGAGGCCCCGTCGACCCCGGTCAGCTCGACCGGCTCGTCGGTCCGGTTGATCAGAAAGCGGTGTTCACCACGGATCGTGAGCTCCACCCGGCCCCGCAACTGCTCCGGCAGCTCGCTGACCACCCCGGCCGGGCCGAGGAGAGCGGGCAGCAGTGCGGTCAGGCCCTCGGCTCCGAGACGGGTCGAGACGTACGACGCCGAACCGGTACCGTCGCTACGCCGCGTGACCGCCGGACGGTCCGCCTGGTCGCCGGTCTTGTACGTGGCCAGCACCTCGACCCCGTCGCCGGTGACGTCGATCCGGTCCGTCCAGAGGGTGCCGACCGCCCCGGAGTCCAGGGTGACGCTCTCGTGGTCGAGCAGCGGGCCGAACTCCTCGATCCGGATACCCAGCAGGTCCCGGAACGCGCCCGGGTACCCGCCCAGCCACGCGTGGTCGTTCTCGTCCACGATGCCGGAGAAGTACGTGGTGACCAGGTGACCGCCGTCGGCGACGTACGCCCGCAGCCGGTCGGCGAGCGCCGCCGGGACCACGTGCAGCACCGGGGCGATCAGGAACCGGTAGTTCTCGAGCGGGCCGCCGACCGGCACCACGTCGGCGCGGACGCCCACGTTGAGCAGGGCGGTGTACCAGTCCAGCGCCTCCTGGCGGTAGCGCAGCCGGTCCGTCGGGTGCGAGTCCTGCTCGGACACCCACCACGACTCCCAGTCGAAGACGATGCCCACCGGTGCCGTCGTCCGCTCCGACCCGGCCACCACGGCCAGTTCCTTGAGACGCGCGCCCAGCGCGGCGACGCCCCGGAACACCTCGCTGTCGGTGCCGGCGTGCGGCAGCATCGCCGAGTGGTACTTCTCCGCGCCGGCCTTCGACTGCCGCCACTGGAAGAAGCAGACCGCGTCGGCACCGTGCGCCACGTGGGTCAGTGAGTCACGGGCCAGTTCGCCCGGCTTCTTCGCCACGTTCACCGGCTGCCAGTTGACCGCGCTGGTGGAGTGCTCCATCAGGAACCACGGCCGGCCGCCGGCGATGTTGCCGGTCAGGTTGGCCGAGAACGACAGCTCGTCGCGGGCCTGCGGGCCGGGCAGCACGTAGTGGTCGTTCGAGACGAAGTCGATCTCGGACGCCCAGTCGGCGTAGTTCATGCCGCGGGTCTCGCCCATCACCATGAAGTTCGTGGTGATCGGCACCTCGGGCGTGATCCCGCGCAGCAGGTCCCGCTCGGCGATCAGGTAGTCCTTCAGCGCGTCCGAGGAGAACCGCTTGAAGTCGACCTGCTGGGTCGGGTTCGGGTGCGAGGCGGCCAGCCGCGGGGGCAGGATCTCCTCGAAGTCCGCGTACCGCTGCGACCAGAACGCGGTGCCCCAGGCGTCGTTCAGGGCCTCGATCGTGCCGTACCGCGCCCGCAGCCAGACCCGGAACGCCACCGCGGCGTCGTCCGAGTAGTCGTAGACGTTGTGACAGCCCAGTTCGTTGCTGACGTGCCAGGCAACCAGGGCCGGGTGGTCGGCGTACCGGGTGGCCAGCTCGCGGACCAGGCCCAGGGCGTGCTCCCGGAAGATCGGCGAGGTGGGGCGCCAGTGTTGCCGGGCGCCCGGCCAGAGGATCTCGCCCTCCCGGGTGACCGGAAGGATCTCCGGGTGCTTGCGGGTGAGCCAGGGCGGCGGGGAGGCCGTCGCGGTGGCGAGGTCGACCGAGATCCCACCGGCGTGCAGCAGGTCCATCACCTCGTCGAGCCAGGCGAAGTCGTACGTGCCCTCGCTCGGCTCGAGCCGCGCCCAGGAGAAGATCGCGAGCGAGACCACGGTGACGCCGGCGGCCTGCATGGCCGCCACGTCCTCGTCCCACACCTCACGGGGCCACTGGTCGGGGTTGTAGTCGGCGCCGTACTCCAGACGCGCCGCACCGGCGCGGCGAAGCCAGCGCCGGTGCGTCTTACCGTTACTGATCGTCATTTGACGGTGAAACCCTGTTCCGTTCCGTACTTGACCGAGGAGTCCTGCCAGGCCTTGAGACCCTCGGCGAGCGTCGACTGGCCGAGGTAGGCCTTACCGACGGTGTCGCCGTAGATGCTGTTGGCGTAGACCTGGAAGGGCAGGTAGTTCCAGCCGGTGACGACCTCGGAGGCCGACGCCGACAGGATCTCGTTGATCTTCTGGCCGCCGAAGTACTCGAACTCCTTGTTCAGGAACTCGGGAGCCGCCAGTTCCTTGGTGGTGGCCGGGAAGGCGCCGTTGTCGATGCGCATCTGCACGCCCTCGGTGACAGCGGCGTACTTCAGGAAGCCGTACGCGATGTTCTTGTTCTCGCTCTTCTCCGGGATCGCCAGCGAGCTGCCGCCGCTCTCCGCGGTCGCCTTGCCGCCGGTCTCCCACTGCGGCATCGGCGCGACGCGCCACTTGCCCTTGCCGGCTGCGGCGCTGCCTTCGAGGTTGCTGGGCATCCAGGCGCCGGTCACCAGGGAGGCGATGCTGCCGTCGGCGAGGCCCTTGAACCACTCGTCGGTCCAGCCGACGGCGGGCGAGAACACCTTGGCGTCGATCATCTTCTGCCAGGTGGTGGCGAACTTCTGCGAGCCGGCGTCGTCGGCGAAGTTGATGGTGAGGTTGGTGCCGTCAACGGTGTACGGCTTGCCACCGGCCTGCCAGATGAGGCTGGTGGTGAAGCCGGCGTCACCGCTGTCCGAGGTGATGTAGGACTTGGCGTCCGCCTTGTGCAGCGTCTCGGCCGCGGTGGCGTACTCCTCCCAGGTCGTCGGCACAGCGATCTTGTGCTTGTCGAAGACCTCCTTGTTGTAGAAGAGCGCCATCGGGCCCGAGTCGATCGGGAAGCCGTAGATCGCCTCGCCGGAGTGCACGTTGTTCCAGGTACCCGGGGTGAACGTGCCGTCGAGCGACTTGGCGCCGAAGGTGTTCAGGTCGACGACCGACTTCGCCAGGGCGAACTGCGGCAGGGCGAAGTACTCGATCTGCGCGACGTCCGGGATGCCGGTGCCGGCGGTGATCGCGTTCTGCAGCGCGGTGTACTGGTCGTTGCCGGTACCGGCGTTCACCACGTTGATCTTGACGTTCGGGTACTTCTTCATGAACGCCTCGGACACCGGCTTGATGGTGGTGTCCCACGCCCAGACGGTGAGGCTGCCACCCTTCTGCAGGGCGGCCTCCACGTCGGCGTCGGTGACAGTGGTGGCTGCCGCCTCGGTTCCCTCGGAGTCGGAGTCCGACGAGCTGCAACCAGCGGCCATCAGGGTCACGGACAGGGCGGCGCCGATGAGCGCACGCCGGCGGGTGATTCCCATGGAATTTCCCTTCGAGGACGGAATTATCACTGTTTGACGCTGCCGGCAGACAGACCCGACTGCCAGTAGCGCTGGAGGAGAAGGAACGCGGTGATCAGCGGGATGATCGTGATGAGCGCGCCGGTGACCACGAGGTTGAAGACGACCTCGCCGCCGACGGTGTTCGCCTGCCGGCTCCACGTGTAGAGGCCGAGCGTCAGGGGGTAGAGCTCCGAGTCCTTCAGCATGATCAGCGGCAGGAAGAAGTTGTTCCAGGTCGCCACGATGTTGAAGAGCAGGACCGTCACCGCGCCGGGGGCCAGCAGCGGCAGGGCCAGCGAGAAGAAGGTGCGGAACTCGCCGGAGCCGTCGACACGGGCCGACTCCAGGATCTCCTTCGGCACCGCCTCGGTGGCGTAGGTCCACATCAGGTACAGGCCGAACGGCGAGACCAGCGAGGGAATGATGATCGCCCAGGCGGTGTCGGTGAGGCCCAGCTTGGCGAACATCAGGAAGGTCGGCACCGCCAGCACGGTCGGGGGGACCGCGATGCCGCCGAGGACGATCGCGAAGACCGCCTTGCGCCCGATGAAGTCGAACTTCGCCAGGCCGTACCCGGCCAGCGAGGCCAGCAGGGTCGCCCCGCCGGCGCCGATCACCACGTAGACCAGGGTGTTCAGCAGCCAGCGGCCGAAGATGCCGTCCTGGTAGGCGAAGGTGTCGGCGATGTTGTCGAAGAGCGAGAAGTCGTTCGCGAACCAGAGGCCGAACGAGTCGAACAGCTTCTCCTGCGACTTCGTCGCGCTGACCACCAGCCAGAACAGCGGCAGCAGCGTGTAGACCACCGCAATCGCGGTGACCGCTGTCAGGGACAGGCTGCGGCTGTTCTTCTTCTTGCCGGCCTTCGGCGCACGGGCGGCCGGGCGGATCGTGGGCGCGGTCATGAACCCGCTCCCTTCATGCTGCGACGCTGGAAGAGGTACGCGATGACCATCGTCGTGACGCCCATGATCAGGGCGATCGTCGCCGAGTAGTTGACCTGCTGGCCGGCGAAGGACAGCTGATACGCGTAGATGTTGGGCGTGAAGTACGTGGTGATCGAGTTCGGCGCGAGGCTGTCGAGGATCTGCGGCTCGTTGAACAGCTGGAAGCTGCCCACGATCGAGAAGATCGTCGCCACCACGATCGGGCCGCGCAGCGCGGGCAGCTTGATCGCCCGGATGATCCGCCACTCCCCGGCACCGTCGATCGCGGCCGCCTCGTAGAGCGAGGTGTCCACGACCTTGAGGCCGGAGTACAGAATGATCATGTTATAGCCGATGAACTCCCAGGTCACGATGTTGCCGATGGCCGTGAGAATCCATTCGGGCGCCAACGGGTTCGGGATGGCCGTCCCCAGCGCCTCGTTGATGTTGCCGATCAGGCCGAAGTTGGTGCCGTACATGAAGCCCCACATGAGGGCGGCCACGACGGAGGGCACCGCGTAGGGCAGGAAGACCGAGATGCGGAAGAACGACGCCCCGTAGAGCCGGCCGCTGTCGATCGCCAGCGCGATCAGCAGGGCCAGGATCAGCATCACCGGAACCTGGACCAGCAGGAAGAGGGCGACTCTGGTGATCGCCTCCCAGAACTGCGGATCGCTCAGGGCCTTGGTGTAGTTGTCGATTCCGACGAAGGCGGTGCCTCCGACGAGCTGGGTGCGATACACGCTGAGGTACGCCGAGTAACCGATCGGCGCGAGGAATACCAGCGCGAACACCGCGAGGAATGGGCCGGTGAACTGCCAGCCGATCCAGGAACGCCGAGTCAATGCGCCCCCTCCGTCCGATGTTTCCGAAAGATCCGATGTTTACGTTAACAATTTCAGGTACATGACACGGTGTTTACGTAAACGTGTTCGCGTATAGTGGCACGCGTCACCAGAGCGGTCAAGGGACTCCAGCGGGGGTGTCAAACATCGAGATCCAGCGGTTACGTGCCGGTTCGGATGTGCCGGGCGGTCGTCGCAAACAACGTGTTTCGATGGCCGACGTCGCCAAACTGGCCGGCGTCTCGTCACAGACCGTGTCCCGCGTCGCCAACGGCCAACCCGGCGTGGTCGAGTCCACCCGGGAACACGTGCTCGCGGCCATGCGCGAACTCGGTTATCGTCCCAACAGCGCGGCCCGCTCGCTGCGATACGGCCGATTCAACACGCTCGGCGTGATCCTGTTCAGCCTCGCCTCCACCGGCAACAGCCGCACCGTCGAGGCCATCGCCGTGCACGCCGCCACCGAGGGCTACGCGATCACGCTGATCCCGGTCGGCGCCCCCACCCAGGACAACGTGCTCGGCGCCTTCACCAGGATGGGCGAGCTCGCCGTCGACGGCATCGTCGTCATCCTCGAGGTGCAGCTGCTCGACTCCAGCACCGTGCACCTGCCGCCCGGCGTACACGTCGTGGTGGTCGACTCGGACGCCGGCGACCGCTACCCGGTGGTCGACACCGACCAGGCGGACGGCGCCCGCCAAGCCGTCCAGCACCTGCTCGACCTCGGCCACCGCACCGTCTGGCACGTGTCCGGCCCGGCCGAGTCGTTCTCCGCCGAACGCCGGGCCCGCGCCTGGCGTACCGCCCTCGAACAGGCCGGCCGCGACGTCCCGGCGATCGAACGCGGCGACTGGTCGGCCGACTCCGGCTACCACGCCGGCCTGCGCCTGGCCGACCGCCCGGAGTGCACCGCGATCTTCGTGGCCAACGACCAGATGGCCCTGGGCGTGCTGCGCGCCCTGCAGGAACGCGGCCGCCGGGTGCCGCAGGACGTCAGCGTGGTCGGTTTCGACGACATCGCCGACGCCGCGTCCTACCTGCCGCCGCTGACCACGGTGCACCAGGACTTCGCCGGGATAGGGAAACGCTGCGTCGAGTCGCTGCTGCGCCAGATCCACGACGAGCCGGCCGGACCGGGCACCGACCTGGTCCCGACCATGCTCGTGGTCCGGGACAGCACCGCCCCGCCCGCCTCCTGAGCCCCACGTCCAGTCGTCCACGGGACAGCGCCGTCGGCCGTCCCGGAGGATGCTGTCGGCATGGCTACCGTGACGCACAGCAGCGACATCCTCGCGCAGGCTCGTGAGGCCACCGACCACGCCACCGTCAGCCGGGTCTTCGGCACCCCCGTCGAGCGCGACGGCGCCCTCGTCATCCCGGTCGCCGTCGTGAGCGGCGGCGGAGGCGGCGGCAGTGGCAGCGGCACCGGCGCCCACGCCACCGACGACGGCGGAAAACCGGACACCGAGGGCGAGGGCGGTGGCGGCGGTTTCGGCTTCTCCGCCCGGCCGGCCGGCGTCTACGTCCTGCGCAACGGCGAGGCGACCTGGAAACCGGCGGTCGACGTCAACCGCATCGTCCTGGGCGGCCAGCTGGTCGCCGTGGTCGCGTTCCTGGTCGCCCGGTCCGTCCTGCGCCGGCGGCGCCGACGCTGATCCCCGCGGTCCGCCTGCTTCGTGCGGCGAGCCCGGCCTTCACCACCTTCTCCGGGTACGCCGAAACGACGCGAACCCGGAGAGCGGCCGGATCCGGGCGAACCGCACCCGGCAACAAGCCGGCCCGGAGAACCACCGGACCCGAGCGTGCCGGACCCGGCAACAAGCCGGCCCGGAGAACCACCGGACCCGAGCGTGCCGGACCCGGCCCGCGCGCCGAGGCGGAGGAGGCCGGCCGTGCCCGGCTGCTCGGCTACGGGCGGCCGCGGCGTCGAGCGTGCTCACCGCGTACCGCAGAAGAGGCTCAGGAGGAACGGCGCGCGAGCGCGTCCGCGGCGAGCTCCATCAGTCCGGAGATCGCGGCGTCGGGGCCGGCCGGCGCCACGGGCACCGGTTCCGGGTCCAGGCAGCGTTCGAGCAGCAGTTCGACCAGGGCGGCCCGGTCCACGATCGGGCCGGCCTCGACCGCCCCCGGCAGGATCCGGATCTCGACGGTGTCGCGGCGCGGGGTGTCGGTCAGCACCTGGGTCAGGTTGACGTCGAAGTACTTGCCGAGGCCACCGGCCGCGGCGGCCTTGCGCAGATCCGCCGTCGTCGGCCGACCGGTCACCGCGGTGACCAGCTGCTCCGGCAACGGTGCCAATCGGCGGCAGGCCGGGTTGGTGGCCAGCAGCAGCCGCAGCGGCTCCCGCCACCAGGCGAACAACCGCACCACGTTGGCCAGCGCCTCCGGCGCCCGGAACGGCGCGCCGTCGAGGTGCAGGTGCACGGCGGCCTCGTGCGGCACGGTGAACCCCAGTTCGCGGGCCGGCGCCAGCAGCTCCTCGAGAGCGTCGTGGTGCCCGGTGGCCAGCGGCGGGGTGATGATCTCGCAGGGGCGTTCCCGCCCGCTGCCCTGCGGTGCGGCCAGCGCGATCGTGGCGCCGGACCGGTCGTCGAGCCGGCGGATCACGCCGTGCCTGCCGACCTCGGTACCCCAGAGGCGGGCCGCCACGTCGAGGACCTCGCCGAGTTCCCCGCCCGGATCGCAGTGCACCGCGAGCAGGTTGAGCAGCCGGGCGTCGTCGGTGAGGACGCGGAACCAGCCGGGCGGCGGGGGCTGACGCGGGTCCAGGCCGTCGACCAGGGTGACGTCGTCGACCAGGGTGCAGAGCGGGGAGCCGTCGGCCCGCAGCACCTCGAACCCCTGCGTCAGGGTGAGGAACCGGCCGAGGCCCGGCACCAGCGACGGTTCACTGTCGTGGTGCCAGACCGGCCGGACGCTGCCCCCACAGCGTCCGGCGAGATCCTCGGCCAGCGTGCGCCGGCTGGCACCCGGGGGTGCCATCAGCTCGATCTCGAAGCCGATACGCCGGCGCAGTCGGTGCGTCACGGCTGGATCGGCAGCGTTTCGCCGGCCCGGAGCTTCTTGCCCGCCATGACCTTGGCCTCGTACGTGTCGTCGAGCTTCCACAGCTCGGCGAGCTTCTCGGCGTCGTCGGCGTCGTAGCCGGCGTCCCAGAACGCGACAGCGTCCTGCGACTCCTCGTACTCCTTCTTCGCCTCCGGGTCGGGCTTGACCGACGCCGGCAGCTTCTCGCCCGCGAGCAGCTTCTCGCCGGCCATGATCTTGGCGTCGGACGCGTCGTCGAGCTTCCAGAGCTCGGCGAGGGCCACCGCGGAGTCGTAGGTGTAACCCGCCGAGAAGAACGCCTCGTACTTCTTGTCGAGTTCCGGGTCGACCGGGTCGGCCGACGGCTCCTCGGTCTCGCCACCGGGCGTCGCCGGGTTGACCGGCAGGTTCTCGCCGGCCAGCAGCCGGCGTCCCGCCTCGGCCTTGACCGTGCCGATCTCGTCCTTGCTGTTCCACAGCTCGGCGAGCTCGACCGCGGCGTCGTAGTCGTAACCGGCCTTGAAGTAGGCGGCCAGGTAACGCTCCGTCTCCTCCTCGGTCGGCGGAGTCGACACACCCGCGGAGGGGGTGACGGCCGGGGCCCCCTCGCCCGCTGCCGGGATGCCCTGGGACACGCCCGGGGTGGTGTTGCCGGGGAAGAGCGCGGGCAGGTTCGCGACGCCGGCGATGAGCCCGATGCTCAGAGCCGCGCCACCCGCGACCTGGGCACCACGACGCCGCCACCGGTACTTGTTGGAAAGCTCCTCGATCTTGGCGTAGACGACCGCCGGGTCGGGAACCTGGTTCTCGTGCGAATCAAAGGCTTCGCGCAGCCGGTCCTGGTGCTCCGTCACGACCTCTCCTCGGCATGGACTCTCTGCTCCTGCTCGGAGTTGAGCCGGAGCGTCTTCAGCGCCCTCGATGCATGGCTGCGCACCGTCGCCGGGGCGCACCCCAGCAGATCGGCGATGGCCTCGTCCTCCATCTGCTCGTAATACCGCAGAACGAGGACCGCCCGCTGTTTACGTCCCAGCAGTGCCAGACGGTGCCACAGCGCATCGGCCTCGACCACACCCTCGGCGTGGTCACGAACCCCGCCTCGTGCGTCGTCGATCTCCACCAGACGCTCGCCGGCGGCGTGCACGTTGCGCGCCGCCCAGCTACGCCGCCAGGAGAGGTACTCGTTGAGTACCATCCGGCGAACGTACGCCTCGGGGGAGTCCGTTTCGCTGATCCGTCGCCATTTGACCTGCGTCCGTGCCAGAACCTCCTGCACCACGTCTTGAGCGAGGTCGCGATCCCCGGTCAGGACTACGGCATAGCGCAGGAGGCTCGGCAGGCGGGCCATCGCGAATTGCTCGAAGGTCACACCCTCTTGAATGCGCGCGGTCCGCTCGTTGTGCACTGCGACTCCGAGAAATTTTCGACAGATCCCACCGAGTGTCCGCACCGGGCTCCCGTCGTGGCTCGTCCCCGGGTCTCAGTACACGTACGGCCAGGCCGAGGAGTCCCAGCCGAGAAGGTTGATGCCGAGTTTCGCATCCCCCGCGGCGGTGTAGAAGTGATACGCCAGGACGGTCTGGTCACCGTCCTGGAAGACCGCCGGATGTCCCGGCCCGTGGATCGCGTCGTGGCTCGCCAGGATCTCGGTGCCGCCGCCCGCGGTCATCGCGGTGCCGGCCCGGTCGAGGTAGGGCCCGGTGACCGACTTCGCCCGGCCCACCATGATCCGGTACGTACTGGAAGCCCCCTTGCAGCACAGGTCGAACGCGACGAACAGGTAGTAGTAGCCGCCCCGCTGGACGATGACCGGCGCCTCGATCGACTTGCTGTTGGTGAACCGTTCCGCCACCGCGACGATCGTGCTGTTCGCGGTCTTGCCGGTCGACGGGTTCAGCTTGACCATCTTGATGCCGCTCCAGAAGGAGCCGAAGCTCAGCCACCACTCGCCGGAGGAGGTGACGGTCAGGTTCGGGTCGATCGCGTTGTACCCACTGGTCGCGCTGCTCTCGACCACCTTGCCGTAGTCGGTCCAGGTGCCGGCCGCGCCGGTGGTGCTGCCGGCCAGGAAGATCGCGGACTTGCTGGAGCCGAACGTGGAGGCGGAGTAGTACATCAGGTACTTCCCGCCCTGGTACGAGATGTCCGGCGCCCACAGGTTGGTGTCCCCACCGGTGTAGGCGTCGGCCCACGGTGTCCCGTTCGGGAAGGCCTTGCCCGCATCGGTGAAGGTGGTCCGGTCGGTGGACGTCTTCAGCCCGATCCCGGGTGCCGTGTAGGCCAGCAGGTAGCCCCCTGTCGGCTTCTTGATCATGGTGGGGTCGTGCGCGAAGGTCGAGCCGGCCACCACGCCCGGATTCGGGTAGGTCGCGGCGTCCGCCCTGGTGAAGCCGTAGACGCTCGCCGAGATCGCGACGAGACCGGTCACCGCGGTCAGCAGAAGTTTGCGAATGGTCACCCCCACCTGTGTGCCGGGGCGCCGGAAAGGTTGCCCGCGGATCGGATCAGGTCGTCGAGCACGTCGCGGGCGGCGGTCGCGATGCGCGGCTCGAGACCGAGGTCGGTCAGCAACTCGGCGGCCGCGGCCATCTCCTCGCGGCGGCGGACCGCGTGCTTGCGCGAGCCGTCGACCAGCCGGTCGAGTGTGGCGGCGTCGCTGCGGATCAGCTCGTCGCGGATGTTGCCGCGCAGCCACTCCTCGAGCCCGGCCGCCTCCGCCGCGGCCAGCGCCTCGAGGACGGCGGCGGCCATCCCCTTGTAGAAGACGCTGCGCAGCAGTTTGCGGGTGGCGGCCGTGCCGACCGGGCCGTCCAGCACCTCCACACTCGCGCCGAGGGCACCCAGCACGGCGGCGAACTCGGCGGCGGCCGGCCCGCTGGCGGCCATCGGCGTGCGCAACCCGCGGCCGGGGACCGGGGACATCAGGGCCACGTCGGTCACGCGGACCCCCTCGGTGGCGGCCGTGACGAGGTGCTGCTTGAGCTTGGGCGTCGCGGTGTTGAGGTCGGCCCAGATGGTGCCGGGCCGGCAGGCCGGCAGCGCGGACCGCAGCGCCTGCTCGGCGTCGGCGGCGCTGTTGACGCTGAGCACCACGGACGCCGGCGCACAGGCGGCCGCCTCGTCGCTCGCGCCGATCACGCCGGGCGGGGCGGGCACCGCCGGATCGTAGCCGTGGACGGTCGCCCCGGCGGCCACCAGATCGCGGGCGATCAGCCCGCCGGCCTCGCCGAACCCGAGCACCGCGATGACCTCGGACATGGTGCCTCCCTTCGCTGACGCCGAGTCTTCCCGGCCCGCTTCTCGATTGTCAACAATTGCCTCGGCCACCCCTGGAGCCTAGGCTGTGAGCGCTGGAGACGGCCGTCTCGATGATTGTCGACAATCCTGTCGTCAATCATGAGGGTGCTATCGCTGATCCTGAGGGGAGGGTGCCATGACGGACACCCTGGTGCTCACCGCCCATCCCGGTGACTTCGTCTGGCGGGCCGGCGGCGCGATCGCCCTGGCCGCGGCGCGCGGCGGCCGGGTGGTGATCGGCTGCATGAGTTTCGGCGAGCGCGGCGAGTCGGCCTCGCTGTGGCGCAAGGGCTACTCCCTCGACCAGGTCAAGGCACACCGCCGGGGCGAGGCCGAGCAGGCGGCCGAGGTGCTGGGCGCCGAGATCCGCTTCTTCGACGCCGACGACTACCCGCTGGTCGAGACCCGCGAGCTGCTGCACGGCCTGATCGACCTCTACCGCGAGGTGCAGCCTGCCGTGGTGCTCACCCACGCGGCGGCCGACCCCTACAACGGCGACCATGCGTTCGCGCACGCCATCGCGCTCAAGTCGCGGATCCTCGCGCAGGCGCCCGGGGTCGAGGGCCCGGGCGAGGTGATCGGCGCTCCCCCGGTGTTCTGCTTCGAGCCGCACCAGCCCGAACAGTGCGGTTTCCTGCCGAACGTGCTGCTCGACATCACCGAGGTGTGGGACCGCAAACGCGAGGCCATGCAGATCCTCGCGGCCCAGGCACACCTGCACGGCTACTACACCGACCTGGGCCGGCGCCGTGGCCTGCAGGCGTCGCGCAACTCCGGGCCCAACCTCGGCCTGGCGTCGGAGGTGTTCGCGGAGGCCTACATGCGGATCTACCCGCAGGTCACCCGGGAGCTGTCGTGACCCGGCACGTGGTGGTCCGCAGCACCCGCCGGCTGCCCGGCGACGTGCTGGCCGGACTCGCCGAGGCGGGCGCGGCGACCGCCCACGAGGCCGACGGGCGCCGCGGGGCGATCGGGCCGGACCTGCGGCCGATCTGGCCCGGCGCCCGGATCGCCGGGTCGGCGGTGACCGTCTCCTGCCACCCCGGCGACAACCTGATGATCCACGCGGCGGTGGAGCAGGTCCGGCCCGGCGACGTCCTGGTGGTGACGACCACGTCGCCGTCGACCGACGGGATGCTGGGCGACCTGCTCGCCACCTCGCTGCGGGCCCACGGCGCGATCGGGGTGGTGCTCGACGCCGGGGTCCGCGACGTGGCCGAGCTGCGGGAGATGGGATTCCCGGTCTGGTCCCGGGCGGTCAGCACCCAGGGCACGGTCAAGGCCAGCCCCGGGTCGGTGAACGTGCCGGTCGTGCTCGGCGGTGCGATCGTCCGGCCAGGGGACGCCGTGGTCGCCGACGACGACGGGGTGGTCGTGATCCCGTTCGACCGGGCGGCTGCGGTGCTGGAGGCGTCCCGCAAGCGGATCGACGCCGAGACCGCCAAACGGGAGCGGCTGGCCGCCGGAGAGCTGGGACTCGACATCTATCGGCTCCGGCCGCTGCTGGAGTCGCTGGGCGTCACCTATGTCGACGACGGTCCGGCATGAGCGTACCCGTCATGATCCTGCGCGGCGGCACCTCCAAGGGCGCCTACTTCCTGCGCGACGACCTGCCGTCCGAGCCGGGCGTCCGCGACCGGCTGCTGCTTTCGATCATGGGATCGCCGGATCCGCGGCAGATCGACGGCATCGGCGGTGGGCATCCGCTGACCAGCAAGGTCGCCGTGGTGAGCCGGTCGGCGGACCCGGCGGCCGACGTCGACTACCTCTTCCTGCAGGTGCAGGTGGAGCAGGCCCGGGTCAGCGCGGAGCAGCCGTGCGGCAACATCCTCGCCGGTGTCGGGCCGTTCGCCCTGGAGAGTGGGCTGGTCACCGCGTCCGGCCCGGTCACACCGGTCCGGGTCCGCATGGTCAACACCGGCGCGCTCGCCGTGGTCTCGGTGCCCACACCGGACGGCCGCCCGGAATACTCCGGCGACACCGCCCTCAGCGGGGTGCCCGGCACCGCGGCCCGCATCGAGGTCGAGTTCCGGGACACCGCCGGGTCGGTCGCCTCGGGACTACTGCCGACCGGCCGGGAATCCGACGACCTGGACGGCGTTCCGGCCACCCTCATCGACAACGGGATGCCCGTGGTGCTGATCGCCGCGAGCTCGGTCGGGGTCACCGGCTACGAGACCCCCACCCGTCTGGAGTACGACGAACGGCTGCGCGCCCGGATCGAGACGCTGCGCCTGAAAGCCGGCGAACTGATGGGGCTCGGCGACGTGAGCCGCACGACCGTCCCCAAGATGTGCCTGATCGCCCCGCCCGCGCACGGCGGCACCCTGAGCACCCGGATGTTCATCCCACACCGGGTGCACACGTCGATCGGCGTGCTGGCCGCGGTCACGGTCGGCACCGCGGTCGCGATGCCCGGCAGCGTCGCCTTCACAGCAACCTCCGGCACCATCCGGCTGGAACATCCCGGCGGGTTCTCCGACGTGGTCGTGGACCTCGCGGCCGGGCGCTCGGCGGTCGTCAGCACCGCACGCCTGCTCCTGCAGGGGCGGGTCTTCCCCCGGCAGACCCTGGAAGGAGTCGTCACCCATGGCTGAGAAGATCCGCGACATCGCGCACGTGTCCGCGGTCGAGCTGCTGACGCCGGTCCTCGACGACACGGTCCGGTTCTTCACCGACCAGATGGCCATGGAGGTCGTCGAACGGCGCGGCGACAGCGCCTATCTGCACGCGTGGGACGACTACGAGAGCTTCACGGTGAAGGTCACCGGCGGCGGCACCTCCGGCATCGGCCGGACCTGGCTACGGGCCCGCAGTCCGGAGGCGCTGGAACGCCGGGTCCGCGACATCGAGGCGGCCGGCCTCGGCGCGGGGTGGAGCAAGGACGAGCCGGGGTACGGCCCGGTCTTCCACTTCACCGACCCGGACGGGCACCCGTTCGGCATCTACTACGAGACGCAGCGATACCGCGCCACGGCGGCGAGCCGGCCGTCACTGAAGAACCAGGCCGCCCGTTTCCCCGGTCGCGGCGCCAACGTCCGGCGGCTCGACCACGTCAACTTCCTGGCCCGCGACGTGCCGGCGAACGAGGACTTCCTGGCGGGCACGCTGACCGGCCGGGCCAGCGAACAGATCGTGCTGAACGACGGCACCAAGGCCGCCGTCTGGTACACGTTCACCGACAAGTCGTACGACCTGGTCTACACCCGCGACTGGACCGGCACGACGGGACGGCTGCACCACGTGGCGTTCGCGACGGACACCCGGGAGGACATCCTGCGCGCCGCCGACGTGTTCCTGGAGGCGGGCACGCACATCGAGACCGGCCCGCACAAGCACGCCATCCAGCAGACCTTCTTCCTGTACGTCTGGGAGCCCGGTGGCAACCGCATCGAGCTCTGCAACGCCGGGGCCCGGTTGCTGCTCGCCCCGGACCACGAGGTGGTCACCTGGACCGAGACGGAACGCGCCAAGGGCCAGGCCTGGGGTCTGAAGACCATCGAGTCGTTCCACACCCACGGCACCCCGCCGGTCGAGTAGGGCACCGGAGCCCTCGGCCGGCGCCGAGCGCCGGGGGCCGGGGCCGAGCACCGGAGGCCGAGCACCGGAGGCCGGGGGTCAGAGGTGCGGCACGGCCTGGTCGTCCAGGGTGCGCAGCACCTCGACGACACTGGCTATGTGCTCGCGCATGGCCAGTTCGGCGGCGACCGGGTCACGGCGGCGGATCGCGTCGATGATCCGCTCGTGCTGCGGCAGCGACGCCTGCGGCCGGCCGGGCAGCAGCGACAGCATGAACTGGTGCCGGGCCAGTTGGGCGTGCAGCGTGCTGATCAGGCGGTCGGCGGTGTGGTGCTCGGCGATCCGGCGAATCAGGCCGTGCAGGCGCTGGTTGAGGTCGCTGTAGCGGCGATACTCCCCCGCCTCGACGGCGCGGCGCATCAGCAGGCCGATCTCGTCGAGCTCGCTGGCGCCGTCGTCGGTGACCCGCTCGGCGGCCTGCGCGGCGACCAGGCCCTCCAACACCATCCGAACCTGGGTGATCTCGATGGTCTCGCTCAGCGAGATCTTGCGGACCTGGGCCCCGCGGTTGCGCTGGATCTCGACCAGGCCCTCACCGGCCAGGTCCTGCAGGGCGAGGCGGACGTTGAAGCGGCTCGCGTCGAACCGCTCGATCAGCAGCGCCTCGACCAGGCGTTCACCGGGCGTGAACTCGCCGGCGAGGATCGCCGCACGGATCGCGTCGCGGGTCGTGCCCTTGTCGGCCGTCCTGTCGTCGCGACGCGGGCGGCTCCGGCGTACGCCGGTGAGGTTCTTGTCCGCAGCCATGTGCTTCCTGTTCGCCTGCGCCGTCGCGAGCGGTCCCACCGGCGGCTGCCGCACACCGGGTGCCGGTACGATACCGCCCCCTCCCCCGGATCCGTCCGGCGCCGGGCTGATACGGCCGGTCACCGGCCGGAGAGGAGCCCGTCGCCGGACCGGGGAGAAGCCTGCCGCCGGACGAGGAGGAGCCGGTCGGCGGACGGGGAAGAAGCCTGCCGCCGGGCAGAGAGGACAGGACCGGGCGGGCGGAGGGGAACTACCGGGCGGAGAAGAACGTCACCAGCTCGGTGATGAACTCGGGCCGGCGTACGGCACCCAGGTGATCTCCCGGGATCAGTGCCAGCCGGGCGCCGGGGATCGCCTTCGCCAGCAGCTCGGGACGGGTCGCCAGCGGATCGGACCGGCCCGCCAGCACCAGCGACGGCACGGTGATCGCATCGAGCGGGATCGGCTCGGCGTGCACCGACGCCGCCTGGGCCGCCAGCGCCACCCGATCGCCGCCGACCGCGTCGATGAACGTCCGGAAACCCACCGCCCGCGGATCGGTGATCGTCGCCGGGTCCTCGGCCGTCAGGGCCTGGCGCAGCGCGTCGCCGCCGATCACCCGGGTGTCGAGACCCCCGAGTTCGACCACTCCCGCGCCGACGCCGCCGACGACCAGGCGGCGGATCCGGGTGTCCCAGGTCGCGGACAGCAGGGCGACGATCGCCCCCATCGAGTATCCCGCCAGGTCGACGGCCGGTTCGCCGAGCAGGTCGAGCAGGGTGATCACGTCCTGCGCCATCCGCGACTCGCCGTAGAACGCCGGATCGTGCGGCTTGCCGGACTCGCCGTGGCCGCGGGCGTCGACGGCGACCACCCGCCGGCCGGCCGCGGTGAGCGCGTCCACCACGCCGGGTTGCACCCAGTTGGTGTGTCCGTTCGCGATGAAGCCGTGATGCAGCAGGACGAGCGGCAGACCGGGGTCGCCGTCCCAGCTCCGGTAGGAGATCTCTACGCCGTCGGTGGCCTGGAAGGTGGGCATAACCGCGGAGGGTAGCCCCTGATCGAACGTCACGGATCGGCGAAATCACCGGCCCCGCCGAATCAGCGACCGTCGAGGACCTCCGGGGGACCACGATCGCGATACATTTCCAGGGAGATTCCCATCACTGCCGAGGGGACGAGCCGGGCTGTGACCCCCACCCAATTACGCGCCTATTCCGCGGTGGTCCGCTGCGGCTCGGTCAAGCGGGCCGCGGCCCAGCTGGAGGTCTCCGAGTCCGCCGTGTCGCTGCACATCGGACAGTTGCGTAAGGAGCTCGGCGACCAGCTGTTCTCCCGGACCGGGGCCGGTCTCAGCTTCACACCGGGCGGGTTGCGCCTGGCCAGCCGGGCCACCGAACTGCTCGGGCTGCAGGACATCACCGTGCTGGAGGTCAGTTCGGCCGGTCAGGGGCGCCGGCTGCTGCGGGTCGGCGCGTCCAGCCTGTTCGCCGAGCACGCGGCGCCGGGGCTGATCGAGCTGTTCGCCGGCCGGGCCGCCGACCTCGACCTGGAGCTGAGTGTCCGCAACCCGGGGACGTTCGCGGCGGGCCTGCTGGACCGGACCGTCGACATCGCCATCGGACCGCCGCCGGTGGTGCCGGACCCGGCTGTGACCTGCCGACCGGTGATGTACTACAAGATCGTGACGGTGACCGGCCCGGATCATCCGCTGGCGGGGGCGTCACCGTCGGCGAGACAGTTGCGCGACCAGACCTGGCTGCTCGGACCGTCGGCGGTGGCCGACGCCGGGGCGATCCGCACGCTGCTGCGCCGGCTCGGTGTCCCGGACGACCGTCAACAGATCTTCCAGAGTCATACGGCGGCGCTCGAGGAGGCGAAACGGGGACGCGGGGTGGCCGCCGCCCTGGCGTTCACCGTGGCGCAGGACGTCCGCAAGGGACATCTGGTGCAGTTCGGGTGCCCGCACGCGACCCTGGAGGACGTCTGGCACTCGCAGATCCTGACCGAGCCCGGGAATCCGTCGGCTGCCGCCGAACTGGCCCGGTTCGCGTCCACGCCGCGCGCCATCCAGGCGATGATGCGCGGCACCGGCGTCAACGTGGCCCGCTTCAAACCGTCCGTCCACGTGACCCTCTGGAGCTGAGCACCGCCCAGCCACGTGACCCTCAGGAACTGGGCACCACCCGGCCACGTGACCCTCTGGAGCTGAGATCCCGCAGGTGCCCGGCCAGGTCCAGCAGGTCTTGGAAGGTCGCGGCCGGCAGGAGCAGGTCGCAGAAGGGCAGGGCGGCGGCCATCGCGGCCACCCGCGGGGCGAAGCCGGGTGTTCCGGCGCGGGGATTCAACCAGATCACGGTGTACGCGCGCCGCCGCAACCGCCGCATCACCGCCGTCATGGCCTCCGGTGGCGCGCTGTCCCACCCGTCCGAGGCGATGATCACCACGCCGCCGCGGAGGGCGTTCCCGTGGTGGGAGTCGAGAACAGCCCCGAGGTTCGCGGCGATCCGTGTTCCGCCGAACCGGTCCCCCACCGCCGCGGACGCCTGCGCCACCGCCTCGGTCGCCGACACGTGCCGCAGTGCCGGGGTGAGCCGGGTCAGCGTCGTGGCGAACCCGAACGCCTCCGCGTCGGCGACCCTGGCGAACGCCCGCATGAGTTGCAGACAGGCGGCCGCCTGCGCGCTCATCGACGCGCTGAGGTCGCAGAGCAGCACGACCCGGCGGGGGCGGCGGACCGGACGCTCCCGGACCACGTCGACGGCTTCCCATCCGGTCCGGCGGGCGCGGGCGATGGTGGCGCGCAACGACACGCGCCGGCCGCGTGGGTCGACAGCGTGTTTTCGGGTACGCCGTCGCGGCCACCGGGTCAGCGCCTCGGCCAGCATCGCCCCGAGCGCCGCGGTCTGCGTCTCGTCGAGTTCCTCGAACGGTCGTTCCGCCAGGGCTGCCAGTTCGCTGGGGCGCAGGTCGGGGACGGCGAGGCCGGAGTCGGCACCGGTGTCGTCGGCGGCCACCGGCGGGGGCAGTGTGGCCCAGGGCAGGCCGCCTCCGTCGATGGTGTCGTCGCCGCCCGCCGGGACCGGGACGTGCACCGTGTCGTCGCGGCGGTTCGGCGGGGCGGCCGGGCGGGTCAGCGGCAACGGTGGGGTGTCGTCGAAGACGGCCGCGAAGACCCGGTCGAAGACGGCCAGGTCGGCGTGGCGGCGGGCCAGCGTGACCCGCGCCGTCCAGTACAGCGTCGTGCGGGAGTCCGGCGGGCCGGCGTCCAGCGCCCGGATCAGGTCGCCGGTCTCGGACAGGCCGGCGGGGAGTCCCGCGCGGCGGAGCCGGGCCGCGAACGCGACGGCGAACGCGGCCCGGTCGACGCCCCGGAGCATCAAAGGCGCGGACGGTGCCAGAGCCTTGCCGCCTCCGGGTGCGGGGTCAGCGACGGGCAACGAACCAGACGACCGCGGCGACGACCACAGCCGCGCCGGCGATCACCGGGAGGGCCCGCTTGTAGACGGACGAGCCGGCCACGTCGAGCAGGTCGATCGGCGCGGGCTCGTCCCGGACGGTGAAGGTGGTCCGGGGGGCGGCCTGCGGAATGTCGGCGGCTTTCTGGACGTCGCCGTCGGTGGCGTTGAGCGGGGCGATCGGATCGGGGGTGCCCGCCGCGGTCGCGACCCGCCCGGCGGCTTCGTCGACCTCTCCCGCGGAGGGGTCCGGCACGGACGAAACCGGCGCAGGCGAAACCGGCGCAGGCGAAACCGGCTCAGCCGTGTCGGACGCCAGCTTCGCCTCGAGGTTGGCGACGAACTGCGTCAGCAGCTTCCCCGACACCTCCTTGATCATGCCGCTGCCGAACTGGGCCAGCTTCCCGCTGATCTTCAGGTCGGTGTCGACGCTGACCTTGGTGCTGTCCGGGCCCTCCGCCGTCAGCCACGCCGTCACGACCGCCGCCGCGTTGCCCGCCGACCGCGCGTCCCGCCCCTTGGCGTCGATCACCGCCCGGTACTCCGCGTCGTCCTTGGCGGTGAACTGCGCCGTCCCGGCGAAGTCCGAGATCACCGGCCCGACCTTGACCTTCACCTTGCCCTTGTACACCTCGCCCTCCACCCCGGTGAGCTGTGCTCCCGGCATGCACGGCGCGATGCCCTCCAGGTCGGTCAGGACCTCCCAGGCCTTGTCGATCGGGGTGTGCACGACGAACTCGTTGGTGATCTTCATGGTCGGGTCTCCCGGTGTACGGCCTCGGCGACCAGGATCCGGTCGTCGGGGGTCTTGGCGATGGTCCCGATGGTGCGCAGGACGTCCTCGTGGGCGAGCGTGGTGGCCCCGAGCGCGGCGAGCGCCGACACCCAGTCGATGGTCTCGGCGAGTCCGGGCGCCTTGTCCAGGTCGAGCCGGCGGACCTTGCCGATGAACACGGTGACGTCCTGGATCAGTGGTTCGCCCGCGCCGGGGACGGCCCGCCGGACGATCGCCGCGGCCCGGTCCGGCGCGGGGAACTCGATCCAGTGGTACAGGCACCGGCGGCGCAGGGCGTCGTGCAGGTCGCGGCTGCGGTTGGAGGTGAGCACCACGACCGGCGGCCGGGTCGCGGCGAACGTGCCCAGTTCCGGGACGGTGATCGCGGCTTCGCCGAGGAATTCGAAGAGCAGCGCCTCGAACTCGTCGTCGGCCCGGTCGATCTCGTCGATGAGCAGCACCGGCGGGGTCGGGCCGTCGTGCCGTACCGCACGCAGGATCGGCCGTTCCTGCAGGAAGTCGGCGGTGAACAGGTCGGCGTCGCCGACGGTCGCCCCGCGGGCCTCGGCCAGCCGGATGTGCAGCAGCTGCCGCTGGTAGTTCCACTCGTACAGGGCTTCCCCGGCGGTCAGGCCCTCGTAGCACTGCAGCCGGATGAACGGGGTGTCCAGCGCGCGGGCCAGGGCTTTCGCGGCCGCGGTCTTGCCGACGCCCGGTTCGCCCTCGAGCAGCAGCGGTTTGCCCAGGCGCAACGCCAGGAACAACGCCATCGCCAGGCCGTCGTCGACGAGGTAGTCGACGGCGTCGAGCCGGCCGGCGACGTCGGCGGGATCCTTCACTGTGCCTCGCCCGCCAGCAGACGCTCGTAGTCGTCGCGGGTGTCCACGTCGATCGGCACCGTCCCGCCCGCGTCCACCTCGGTCACCGGATAGCGGCCGGAGTGCAGCAGTTTCCAGACCGCCTTGTCGCCGTGCAGGCGGGACAGGTCGCCGAACACCTCACGGCGGAACAGGAACGGGTGGCCGAGCCCGTCGGCGTACCGGAGGACCCCCAGCGGCGTGTCCGTCTCGGCGAGACGGCGGACGTCGCTGGGACGGACGCCGGGCTGGTCGCCGAGCAGGAGCACCAGCCGGTCGGCGACGTCACTCAGGTGCGGCACCACGGAACTGATCGACGATCCGCAGCCGGAGGCGAAGTCGGCGTTCTCGATCACGCGTACCCCGGAGAGATCCACCCGGGCCCGCACGGCCTCGGCCGAACCGCCCAGGGTTACCAGGATCTCGTCGAAGCCGCAGGTTCGGGCCATGCCCAGGGTGGCGTCCAGGAGCGTGCGCCCGCGGAACGGCAGAAGCTGTTTCGCCTCGCCGAGACGCCGTGATCCCCCGGCGGCGAGCACCAGTCCGGTCACTCCCATGGATCAGGCCGCCGTGAACTTCGTCCGGCAGCCGGGGCAACAGAACCAGTGCTGTTCGCCGCCGACCGTCGCGTGTGGCGTGTCCGGGCCGATCACCACGGTCATCCCGCAGACCGGGTCGACCGCGGTCTCGGCCCTGCCCAGCGGCACGATGGTCAGGGCCATCGCCTCGGCGTGGGTGCCTCCGCTGCGGGCTGTGGACGCCGGGGCGGCGAGGCCACCGACCCGGATCTCCCGGACGACCTCGGCCAGGACGGACAGGGCGATCTCCTTGGGGGTACGGGCACCGATGTCGATCCCGGGATGCGGCCGGATCCGCGCCCGCTCGCCGTGGTCGAGGTTCATCGCGTCCAGCATCGCCTGGGCGCGCCGGTGGCTGGCGACCAGCGCGATGTATCCGGCGCCGGCGTCCAGTGCCGCCCGGATCGCCGGTTCCTCCTCCCTGCCCAGTCCGGCGACCACGACCGCGGTCACCCCGGAGTACTCCCCGGGCGGGGCGACCTCGAAGTCCAGGTATCCGGCGAGCTCGGCGACCGCCGTACCCATCGGGGTGTGTCCGACGACCGCGACCAGGGGCCGGGGAAGGACCGGCTGCAGGAAGATCTCGATCGCTCCGCCGGAATGGCAGGGGTTGACCACGACGAGGGCGCCCGGCGTATCCGGGAAGGTCTCGGCGTCCTCGGGCAGGACCCGCAGCAGGACCGAGTCGCCGTCGCGCAGCGTGTCCAGTGCGGCGGCCCGCACGGAGGTCTCCGCGCAGACCCCGCCGACGAAGCCCTCGATGGACCCGTCGGCGAGGATCACCGCGTCGTCGCCGGCCCGGGCGGAGGTGGGTTGCTGGGCCCGGACCACGGTGGCGTGCACGAACGGCCGGCGGGCCGCCGTCAACTGGGATACGCGTTCGGTGAGCATCAGATCGGCGGGGTGGCCCGGCCGCGCATCGCGTCCCAGACCCGGGACGGGGTGAGCGGCATGTCCGCGTGCCGGACCCCGAACGGTTTGAGCGCGTCGACGACGGCGTTGACGATCGCCGGCGGCGAGCCGACGGTGGCGGACTCCCCCACGCCCTTCGCGCCGATCGGGTGGTGCGGCGACGGGGTGACGGTGTAGCCGGTCTCCCAGTCGGGCACCTCGAGCGCGGTCGGGATCAGGTAGTCCATCAGGGAGGCGCCCAGGCAGTTGCCGTCCTCGTCGAAGGAGATCATCTCCATCAGTGCCATGCCGACGCCGTCGGTGAGGCCGCCGTGCACCTGCCCCTCGATGATCATCGGGTTGATCCGGGTGCCGCAGTCGTCGACCGCGATGAACCGGCGCACCTTCACCTCGGCGGTGCCCGGGTCGATGTCGACCACGCAGATGTACGCCCCGTGCGGGTACGTCAGGTTCGACGGGTTGTAGCAGATCTGCGCCTCGAGCGCGCCCTCCATGCCGTCCGGCAGGTCGCCCGCGCCGTGCGCGCGCATCGCGATGTCCTGGATCGTCACGGACTTGCCCGGGTCGCCCTTGACCTGGAAGCCGCCCTTGACCCAGTCCAGGTCGGCGACCGACACCTCGAGCATCGCCGAGGCGATCAGCTGCGCCTTGTCGCGGACCTTGCGGGCCACCAGCGCGGCGGCCGCCCCGGAGACCGGCGTCGACCGGCTGCCGTACGTGCCGAGCCCGAACGGCGTGTTGTCGGTGTCGCCGTGCACCACGTCGATGTCGTCCGGCGGGATGCCCAGTTCCTCGGCGATGATCTGCGCGAAGGTCGTCTCGTGGCCCTGGCCCTGGGTCTTCACCGAGAGTCGCACCACGGCCTTGCCGGTCGGGTGGACCCGCAGTTCGCAGCCGTCGGCCATGCCCAGTCCGAGGATGTCCATGTTCTTGCGGGGGCCGGCGCCGACCGCCTCGGTGAAGAACGAGATGCCGATGCCCATCAGCTCGCCGCGGGCCCGCTTGAGCTCCTGCTCCTTGCGCAGCTCCTGGTAGCCGGCCATCTCCATGGCCAGCCGCATGGTCGGCTCGTAGTCGCCGGAGTCGTACACCCAGCCGGTCTTGGTGGTGTACGGGAACTGCTCCGGCTGGATGAAGTTCTTCAGCCGCAGCTCGGCCGGGTCCATCGCCAGCTCGTGGGCGAGACAGTCGACGATCCGCTCGACCAGGTAGACCGCCTCGGTGATCCGGAACGAGCAGGCGTACGCGACCCCGCCCGGCGCCTTGTTGGTGTAGACCGCGGTCATCTTGCAGTGCGCGGCCTCGATGTCGTAACTGCCGGTGAACACCCCGAAGAAGCCGGCCGGGTATTTCACCGGGGCTGCCGTGCCGTTGAACGCGCCGTGGTCGGCGAGCACGTTCGTACGGATGGCCAGGATCCTGCCCTCGCGGGTCGCGGCGATCTCCGCCCGCATGATGTAGTCGCGGGCGAAACCGGTGCTGATCAGGTTCTCCGACCGGTCCTCCATCCACTTCACCGGTTTGCCGGTGACGATGGAGCCGACGATGCTCAACACGTACCCGGGATAGATCGGCACCTTGTTGCCGAAGCCGCCGCCGATGTCCGGCGCGATCACCTGGATCTTGTGTTCCGGCAGGCCGGCCACGATCGCGTAGAGGGTGCGGTGCGCGTGCGGGGCCTGGGTCGTCGACCAGAGCTTCAGCCGGCCCTCGACCGGGTCGAAGTCGGCGACCGAACCGCAGGTCTCCATCGGCGCCGGGTGCACCCGGGGATAGACGATGTCCTCCTTGACGATCACGTCGGCGCGCTCGAAGACCCGGTTCGTCTCGGCCTCGTCGCCGGTCTCCCAGTCGAAGACGTGGTTGTCCGTCTTGTCGGTGAGGTCGTCGCGGATGAGCGGGGCGTCCGGTGCGAGCGCCTTGCGCACGTCGATCACCGGGTCGAGCACGTCGTACTCGACGTCGATCAGCTCCAGGGCGTCCCGGGCCTGGTAGCGGTCCTCGGCGACGACGAACGCCACCTCCTGGCCCTGGAAGCGCACCTTGTCGGTGGCGAGCACGGCCTGCACGTCGTTGGAGAGTGTCGGCATCCAGGCCAGGCCCAGACCTTTGAGGGTCTCGCCGGTGACGACCGCCTTGACCCCGGGCGAGGCCTCGGCGGCACTGGTGTCGATACTGACGATCTTCGCGTGGGCGAACGGCGAGCGCAGGATCGCCAGGTGCAGCATGCCGGGCAGCTGCACGTCGTCGGTGAACTTCCCGCGCCCGCGCAGCAGACGGGGGTCCTCCTTGCGCAGCATCCGGCCGTAGCCGATCGGTTTGAGGTCGTTGTTCTCGAAAACCGCAGTCACTTCGTCACCGCCTGGTTCTCCTGAGAAGCCGCCCATTTCACCGACCGGACAATGGATGCGTAGCCCGTACACCGGCAGATCTGCCCCGAGATCGCCTCGCGGATCTCCGCCTCGGACGGGTCCGGGTTCTTGTCGAGCAGCGCCCGGCAGGTCATCAGCATCCCCGGCGTGCAGAACCCGCACTGCAGGCCGTGGCACTGCCGGAAACCCTCCTGGATCGGGTCCAGCTCGGCGCCGTTCGCGAGGCCCTCGACGGTGCGCACCTCGCGCCCGCCGGCCATCGCCGCGAGCACGGTGCACGACTTCACCGGCTCGCCGTCCATCCACACCACGCAGGTGCCGCAGTTGCTGGTGTCGCAGCCCCAGTGCGTACCGGTCAGGCTCAGCACGTCGCGCAGGAAGTGCACGAGCAGCAGCCGGCCCTCGATCTCCCGGGTGTACTCGTCCCCGTTGACGGTCATGGTGACCTGCATCAGCTCAGCTCCTCGCCCGTTCCACGGCCGTGCGCAGGGTGCGCCGGGTCAGCTCGTCCGCCAGGTGCCGCTTGTAGTCGGCGCTCCCGCGGCTGTCGGTCGACGGGTCGCAGCTGCGGGCCGCGATCGCGCCGGCCAGCTCGTACATGTCCTCGCCGGGCTCGTGGCCGCGCAGCGCCGCGGAGATCTCCGGGATGCCGGTGGTGTTGGGCCCGACCGCGGCCAGCCCGACGCGCGCGTCGACGATCCTGCCGTCCTCGAGGACGACCGCGGAGCCGGCCGAGACGACGGCCCAGTCACCGGCCCGCCGCTCGACTTTGGCGTAGGCGCTCCCGGTCCGGCCCGCTTTGAGAGGAATCCGCACCTCGGTGAGCATCTCGTTCTCCGCCACCGCCGTCTCGTACGGCCCGACGTGGAACTCCTCCATCGACACCACCCGCTCGGCGCCGCCCGGACCGCGGATCACACAGCTCGCGTCCAGCGTCGTGCACACCGCGGACAGGTCCTCGGACGGATCCGCCTGGCACAGCGAACCGCCCAGCGTGCCCCGGTTGCGCACGATCGGGTCGGCGATCACCCGCTCGGCGTCCCGGAAGATCGGCAGGACGGTGGCCAGGCCGTCCGACTCCAGCAGCTCCCGGTGCCGGGTCATCGCCCCGATCCGCACCTCACCCGCGCCGAGCCGGATGTAGCCCAGTTCGCCGTGCAGATCGTTGATGTCGATCAGATACTCGAAGTTCGCCAGCCGCAGCTTCATCATCGGCAGCAGGCTGTGCCCGCCGGCCACCAGACGGGCCGTGCCTCCCAGCCGTTCCAGCAGACCGATGGCGTGATCCACACTCGTGGCACGTTCGTATTCGAACGGAGCCGGCACCTGCACCCTGCACCTCCCGCGAAGTCGCGCCGACCCTCCCGCCGCGGGCATCCAATGTCAACAGTGACCTAAGCGTTCGCTTAACCGGTCGTTGACTCCGCCGCGAAGATCACGGATCGTGCGGGGAATGCGCGACATCGCCCCCGGCCTCCTCGCCTGGCGCGCCGCCGGAACCGCGTTCGCGGTGGCCACGGTGGTGCACACCTGGCGTTCCGCACCCCGCCGGCCGGGTGCCGCGATGGCCGTCAACGAGCACGGCGAGGTGCTCGGCAGCGTCTCCGGAGGGTGTGTCGAGGGGGCCGTCTACGCCGCCGCCCAAGAGGTCATCCAAACCCGCAAGGCGCAGACACAGGTGTACGGGGTGAGCGACGGCGATGCCCTGGAGGCCGGGCTGACCTGCGGCGGGACCATCGAGATCACGGTCCAGCCGGACACCGCCATGCCCGGTCTCGACGCGTGGCTGTCCGATCTCGCCGAGGGCCGCCCGGTGGCCGTCGCGTCGGTCCCCGGCGCCCACCTGGTGATCCGCCCGGACGGCGACGTGACCGGCACGCTCGGTGACGCCGAGCTGGATCGTTCGGCCGCTCAGCAGGCCGCCGGAATGCTCGCCCAGGGGCGTACCGGCATGGTCCAGTCCTGTGGTCGTGAGGTGTTCGTGCAGTCCTGGGCCACTCCACCCCGCATGATCGTGTTCGGGGCGATCGACTTCGCCGCCGCGGTGGCCCGGATCGGCACGTTCCTCGGTTACCACGTGACGGTCTGCGACGCCCGTGCCGTGTTCGCCACCCCGGCCCGTTTCCCGGAGGCCGACGAGGTCGTCGTCGAGTGGCCGCACCGTTATCTCGAACGGACCGTGGTCGACGAGCGCACGGTGCTGTGCGTGCTCACCCACGACCCGAAGTTCGACGTGCCGCTGCTGCAGGTCGCGTTGCATACCCCCGCCCGGTACATCGGGGCGATGGGCAGCCGGCGCACCTGCGAGGACCGTCTCGCCCGGCTCCGGGAACTCGGCGTCACCGAGGAGGCGCTGTCCCGCCTGCGCGCCCCGATCGGGCTGGACCTGGGCGCGCGCACTCCCGAGGAGACCGCCGTGGCCATCGCCGCCGAGATCGTCGCGTCGACCTGGGGCGGCTCCGGAACTCCCCTGCGGGACCTGTCCGACCCGATCCACGCGTCGTAGCTCAGCCGCGTTTCATCAGGCGGCCGACGGCGGCCATCAGCTCGGAGGCCATCTCGTCGGCCCGGCCCTCCTGCGCGCCCTCGTGCATGCAGTGCCGGGCGTGCCCGTCGAGCAGCCCCAGTGCGACCTTGTCGAGGGCGGCCTGGATCGCCGAGATCTGGGTGAGGATGTCGATGCAGTAGCGGTCGTCCTCGACCATGCGGTCGATGCCCCGGACCTGCCCCTCGATCCGGCGCAGCCGCGACTGCAGGTTGTCCTTGCTGGCCGTGTATCCGCGGGTCGGCGCCGGGTTGGTCATGGGTGTCATCCTACCGTGAGCCGACGTTGATACCCCTACCCGGTATGTGTAACGTGGGAGACGAACCACCGACGAAGAGGAGTCCGCCATGCAGACCACCACCTATTCAGTCCTCGGCATGACCTGCGGGCACTGTGCCGGATCGGTGACCACCGAGATCAGCGGCATCCCCGGCGTCACCGGCGTCGACGTCGACCTGCCCACCGGCGCCGTCACCGTCACCTCGCAGGACGTCCTCGACCTCGAGACCGTGCGGGCGGCCGTCGACGAGGCCGGATACGAGCTGGGCAGCGCCTCGTGAACACACCGGTCCGGCTGACCGCGTACGCGATCGGGCTGGTCATGGTCTTCGGTGCGGCAGCCGGCGCGGGCCGGGTGGTCGGGCCTTCCACTGATCCTGCCCCGGTGTCGCATGGTCACGCCCCTACCGAAAGTCCCGTTCCGGCTCTTCCTGGCGGCCTTCAGGCCGCTCTTCCCGGCGGCCTTCAGGTCGTCGAGGACGGCTACCGTCTCGAGCCGTTGACCACCCGCCTGGGCCTCGATGCGGCTCAGCCGTTCCGCTTCCGGATCCTCGGACCCGACGGCGCGCCGGTCACCGCCTACACCCCGAACCACGAGAAGGACCTGCACCTCATCGTGGTCCGCCGTGACCTCACCGGCTTCCAGCACGTGCACCCCGCCCTCGACGGCGACGGCACCTGGAGTGTCCCGCTCGCCGTGACCGATCCGGGTCAGTACCGGGTGTTCGCCGACTTCCAGCCCAGCGGCCACGAGGCGCTCACCCTCGGCGTGGACGTGCCGGCCCCGGGCGACTACCAACCGGTTCCGCTCCCGGCGCCGGCCCGCACCGCCGAGGTCGACGGCTACACCGTGACGCTCACCGGCGACCTGGTCGCCGGAACCTCCTCCCCGCTCACCCTGACGGTGAGCCGCGACGGGCAGCCGGTCACCGACCTGCAGCCCTACCTGGGAGCGCTCGGACATCTGGTCGTGCTCCGGGACGGCGATCTCGCGTACCTCCACGTGCACCCGTCCGACGGCCCGGCCGTCACCTTCTCCGCCGAGGTCCCGTCCGCCGGGGTCTACCGTCTCTACCTGGACTTCCAGCACGGCGACAAGGTGCACACGGCCGCATTCACGGCGACCACCTCCGGCGTCGCCCCGCCCGCGGATCCCACGGGCCACGACGCCGACGGCCACACCCACGAATAGGAGGCAAGCGATGGCCCTGCAATTCGCCCCCCAGCGGATCGAACTGGCGATCGGCGGGATGACCTGCGCCTCCTGCGCGTCCCGGATCGAGAAGAAGCTCAACCGGATGGACGGCGTGACCGCGTCGGTCAACTACGCCACCGAGAAGGCCACCGTCACGGTCGACGGGGCGATCACCGCCGCCGACCTGATCGCGACGGTGGAGAAGACCGGCTACACCGCCGCGCTCCCCGTCGCCGACACGCCCGAGCCGCCGGAACGATCCGACCCGTTGCTCACCCGGCTGCTCGTCACGATCGCGCTGACCGTACCCGTGATCGCTCTCGCCATGGTCCCGTCCTGGCAGTTCACCTACTGGCAGTGGGCGTCCCTGGTGCTGGCCGCGCCGGTCGTCGTCTACGGCGGGTGGCCCTTCCACCGGGCCGCCGCGATCAACCTGCGGCACGGCGCCGCGACCATGGACACCCTCATCTCGCTGGGCACGATCGCCGCGTTCGGCTGGTCCCTGTGGGCGCTGTTCCTCGGCACGGCCGGCGAACCCGGCATGACCCACGCGTTCCGCCTCACCATCGAACGCGGTGACGGCACCGGCAACATCTACCTGGAGACCGCCGCCGGCGTGACGATGTTCCTGCTGACCGGGCGCTGGTTCGAGGCCCGTTCCAAGCGGCGGGCCGGTGACGCGCTGCGCGCCCTGCTCGAACTGGGCGCCAAGGACGTGGCGGTGCTCAGCAACGGCACCGAGGTCCGGATCCCGGTCGAACAGCTCGCGGTCGGCGACCGGTTCGTGGTCCGCCCCGGCGAGAAGATCGCCACCGACGGCGTCGTCGACGAGGGTTCCTCGGCGATCGACCGATCACTACTCACCGGCGAGAGCGTGCCGGTGGAGGTCGGCCCCGGCGGCGACGTCACCGGCGGCACCGTCAACGCCGGCGGCCGGCTGATCGTCCGGGCCACCCGGATCGGCGCCGACACCCAGCTGTCGCAGATGGCCCGCCTCGTCGAGGACGCCCAGGCCGGCAAGGCCGAGGTGCAGCGGCTCGCCGACCGGATCTCCGGCGTCTTCGTCCCGATCGTGATCGCCCTGGCCGTGGCCACCCAGGGCTGGTGGTTCGGCGCCGGTGCCGGCTGGACGACGGCGTTCACCGCGGCGGTCGCCGTCCTGATCATCGCCTGCCCGTGCGCCCTGGGCCTGGCCACCCCGACCGCCCTGCTGGTCGGTACCGGCCGGGGCGCCCAGCTCGGCATCCTGATCAAGGGCCCGGAGGCGCTGGAATCGACCCGGCGCATCGACACGATCGTCCTTGACAAGACCGGCACGGTCACCACCGGCACGATGTCGCTCGCCGCCGTCGTCCCCGCCCCGGGCGTCTCCCGTGACGAACTGGTCACCCTGGTCGCCTCGGTCGAAGCCGGCTCGGAACATCCCATCGCCGTCGCGCTCTCTGATGCCGACAAGTCCCCGGTGACCGATTTCCAGAACATCGAAGGCCTCGGGGTACGCGGAAGAGTCGGCGACCGGGCCGTCCTCGTGGGACGGATCGCCCTGCTGCGGCGCGAAGACCTCGCCATCCCGGCCGAGGTCGAGAAGGCCGTAGCCGACGCCGAAGCGGCCGGTCAGACGGCGGTCGTCGCCGGCTGGGACGGCGCGGCCCGGGGTGTGCTGGCCGTCGCCGACACGGTCAAACCGTCCAGCCGTGACGCCGTCACCGGCCTCAAACGCCTCGGCCTGCACCCGGTACTACTGACCGGCGACAACGAGACGGTCGCCCGCGCGGTCGCCGCCGACGTGGGCATCGACGACGTGATCGCCGAGGTGCTGCCGGCCGACAAGGTGGCCGTCGTCCGGCGCCTCCAGTCCGAGGGCAGGGTCGTGGCGATGGCCGGCGACGGCGTGAACGACGCGGCCGCCCTCGCCCAGGCCGACCTGGGCCTGGCCATGGGCACCGGCACCGACGTGGCCATCGAGGCGTCCGACCTGACACTGGTCCGCGGCGACCTGACCGCCGCGGTGGACGCGATCCGCCTCTCCCGCAGCACCCTACGAGTGATCAAGGGCAACCTGTTCTGGGCGTTCGCGTACAACGTGGCCGCCCTGCCCCTGGCCGCCGCGGGCCTGCTCAACCCGATGATCGCGGGCGCGGCGATGGCCTTCAGCTCGGTCTTCGTGGTCGCCAACAGCCTGCGCCTGCGCCGCTTCCGGCCGGTCACCTGACCGGCACACCGTCCGGCGAGTCCAGCCAGTACCGGTGCTCGCCGGCCCGCGTCGCCGGCCCGTGTGACCGGGCCGTGCCGGCGACACCGAACTGATCGTCGTCGACGTCCCGGACCTGCGCTGACGTGGGTCGCCCCCGGCTGTGACGGCCGGGGGCGGTCGGGTCGGGGGTCAGTCGACGGCGTGCCGGCCCCGGCGGTCGCCGGGGATGTCGGCCTCGATGTGTTCCTTGCGGATCTCGCCGTCGACGGTGCGTTCGTCGGTGACGGTCTCGGTGCCGAGGCGGACCCTCTCGACCGGCACGGTCTCCCGGTCGACGACCGGGCGTTCGGCGTGCAGGGTCACCTCGTGTTCGCTCTCGGAGAGTTCCGGTCCGGAGTACGCCCGGTCCCGGTTGGCCGCGGTGATCGGCTCACGTTCGAGCCGCACCTCCTCCCGGGCCACCGGCACCCGGACCTGCTGCTGTTCGGTGGTCACGTATTTGCGCAGCCGGGCCCGGCCGACCGCCTCCCGTTCGGTGCCGACCTCCAGCCGTTCCTCGGAACGGGTCATGGCGTCGTCGGCGCGGTTGACGTGATCCCAGTCGTGGTCGGTACGCCCGGCGGTGCCACTGTTGAGTCCGTAGTGCGCGTACAGGCGCTCCACCTCGTCTTCCTCCAGTGGCTCGTCGTGGTCGGCGTCGACGTTCGGAGCGTCCTTGACCTGGCGTTTCTCGTAGGGCACCGTCACCCGCCCGGCCCGCAGGTCCGCGCCCCGCAGGGGGAAGAGCGACTCGCCCAGTCCGAACAGTCCGGTGCGGACGCTCGCCCAGGTCGGCGTGCCGGTGGCGTCGCCCCAGACCGCGCCGATCTCACCGATCCGATCGCCGTCCCGGTCGTAGACGTCGCTTCCGTAGAGGGCTCCCACCTGCTCGTTCGTGATCATGAGGGTCTCCTTTCGTCGGATGCCACTCCGATACCCCGCCGGATTTGTGCCTATGCGAAGGGAGATTCACCATTTCGATACTCATGAACAGGGTTTGTCGATCACTGAGGGGCCTGACGCGTCACGCCAGGCCCCTCAGGTGATCAGTCCAGGACCGCGGTCACCGTCCCGGCGGCCACCGTCCGGTTGCCCTCCCGGACCGCGAAGCCGAGACCGGCCTCCAGGGCGATCTCCTTCCCCAGGGTCACCGTGACCTCCTCCAGGGTGTCCCCCGGCATGACCAGGTCACGGTCGCCGAGGTCCATGCCACCGGACACGTCGGTGGTGTGGAAGTAGAACTGCGGCCGGTAGTCCGCCGCGAACGGGGTGTGCCGTCCGCCCTCCTCCTTCGTCAACGCGTACATCCGGGCCCGGAAGACCCGGTGCGGGCGCACCGAACCCGGCGCCGCGAGCACCTGGCCACGCTGCACCTGCTCACGCTTGACCCCGCGCAGCAGCACGGCGGCGTTGTCCCCCGCCTGCGCCGACTCGAGGACCCGGCCGAACGTCTCCAGACCGGTGGCCACACTGGCGATCGTCGGCCCGAGACCGACCACCTCCACGGCCTCACCGGCACGCAACTCGCCGCGCTCCACCTTGCCGGTGACCACGGTCCCCCGCCCGCTGATCGACAACACGTTCTCGATCGGCATCAGGAACGGCTCCGCCAACTCCCGCGGCGGAACCGGCACATAGTCGTCGACCGCATCGAGCAACGCCACGATCGAACCCACCCAGCGCGGGTCACCCTCGATCGCCTTCAGCGCGGACACCCGCACCACCGGCACCTCGTCGCCCGGGAACCCGTACTCGCTCAGCAGCTCACGAACCTCCAACTCGACCAGGTCGAGCAGCTCCGGGTCGTCCACCATGTCGCTCTTGTTCAAGGCGACGACCAGATGGGGTACGCCGACCCGCTGCGCCAACAGGACGTGCTCCCGTGTCTGCGGCATCGACCCGTCCTGCGCCGACACGACGAGGATCGCCCCGTCCACCTGCGCCGCCCCAGTGATCATGTTCTTCACGTAGTCGGCGTGGCCGGGCATGTCGACGTGCGCGTAGTGCCGCGCCGCCGTCTCGTACTCCACGTGCGCGATGGTGATGGTGATGCCGCGGGCCGCCTCCTCCGGCGCCCGGTCGATCCCCTCGAACGCGACATACCGGTTGGAGGCCGGGTCCCGGTCGGCGAGGACCTTGGTGATCGCGGCGGTCAGGGTCGTCTTCCCGTGGTCGACGTGCCCCATCGTGCCGATGTTGACGTGCGGCTTGTTGCGTACGAACTGGCTCTTGGCCATTATTGATCACCCTCACTGGATGCGAGGCATGGACGGAACGCGTCCCGCTGCCAGACGGGACGCGCCAGAACCGCGCACGGAGCAGCCACCCTTCCCCTGGGTTCTGCTGCTGGCGGGGAAGGGTCAGACTCGGGTATCAGCGCCGTTGCGCAGGCTGAGCACGCACACGGGAGCCACCACTGAGGGCAGCTGCAGACCGTGTACGAGAGACATGCCGAGGACAGTAGCTCGCCGGACGGCCGACCTGCCACCGGTTTACGGCGGGACCGCGCTGTGCGCGTACCCCGAGAAGAGCGCAGGAGAAACGCCCTGCTCCCCGGCGATGTCGCGGCGATCCACCGTGGCCTCCTCCACCGACGCGGTCGGCCGATAGCGGCGTGGGGACGAACCGGTGCCCCTTAGGATTCGCGGCATGGGGCGACCGGAGATCTACGTGAGCACCGACGTCGAGACCGACGGCCCGATTCCCGGGCCGCACTCGATGCTGAGTTTCGGGTCCGCCGCGTTCACCGCCGACGGCAGGCTCGCCGCCACCTTCTCGGCGAACCTGCAGACGCTGCCGGACGCGGCTGGGCACCCGGACACGATGGCCTGGTGGGAGACCCAGCCGGAGGCGTGGGCGGCCTGCCGCGCGGACACCGAGCACCCGGAATCGGTGATGGTCCGCTATCGCTCGTGGTTGGAGGAGCTTCCGGGCAGGCCGGTCTTCGTCGGCTATCCGGCGGCCTTCGACTTCATGTTCGTGTACTGGTATCTGATCCGGTTCGCGGGTTCGAGTCCGTTCGCGCATTCGGCACTCGATCTCAAGACGTACGCGATGGCGCTTCTCGGCACCGATTACCGGGCGACCGTGAAAAGGGCCATGCCGCGCCGGTGGTTCGGCGCGGCACGGCACACTCATGTGGCGCTTGACGACGCGATCGAGCAGGGCGAACTGTTCTGCGCGATGCTCGCCGAAAGAGCCGGGGAAACCAATCGGCTCAGAGCGGGCTCAGCGTGATTCCGGCGGCGCGCGGGTCGTTGCTGGAGACCAGCGATTCGAATCCGCCGACGTCGTCGAACGCGAAGGCGTAGGCGCGGCCGTCCACGTGGTTCTGGTGGGCGAGCTTGGCGTACTGGTTGGTGGGTGTGGCGGTGTAGAACTGGGCGGCGTTCGTGCTCGGCTGGGTGTCGATGGTCCCGAGCGTCGTGCGGTTGAGCGCCGCGCAGAGGGTCCGTGCGATCGGCCCGACCACCAGGTCGTTGGGGGCGAACAGGTTGCCGTCGCAGTTCCACACGTTGGCGACCGACGGCTTGGTGAAGCTGGCGACGGTGGCGCCGGACGTGTTCGTGAACGTCATGACGCTGCCGCTGGTGCGCCCGAAGTATTTGACGGCGGGCTGGTCGGCGAACGGCACCACGGTCAGGGTCTTGCTCGCGTACGCGTTCCAGGCGCTGGTGATGTACGGCTCGAAGAACGTCCCGCTGATGCCGGCTTTGCCGGGGGCGAGGACGCGCAGCACCAGGCCGTCCGAGGATCGGGTGTAGACCGAGCCCGCGAAGTCGGGCTGCGCCTTGATGCCGTTGATGATGTTGTTCCGGCCGCCGGAGACCGGGGTGCCGGTGCTGGTGGTGACGCCGTTGGCGCCGGTCACCTGGACCTTGTGCAGGATGCTCACCATGTCGACCTGGGAGCTGTTGAGCCACAGCCCGGCGTCGTTGTAGGTGAATTCGCTCCAGTCGAAGAGCGTGTCCCGGTTGGTGTCGCCGGCGGCCCAGGGTGCCGGTTGCACGAGGGCGCCGCCGGTGACCAGGTAGAAGTCGATCTTCTTGCCGACGGAGAAGTAGATCCGTCCGGAGATGCCGCGCGGTACCTGGATGGTCTTGCTCTGGCCGTTGGCCGGGCCGGCGATGGACACGTCGGGTGCCGCCGACGGGGGCACCGAGCCGCCGGTCCAGGCGGTGAACGTGCCGGCGGCGTTGACGTAGCCGAGGCGGCCGGTGCTCAGGTTGGTGCCGAGGACGTACAGGTAGACGGCTTCGGATCGTCCGGTGGTGTTGGTGAGGGTCACCGGGAGCAGGGCCGGGCCGACGGCTTGGGCGGGGGTGGGTGCGACCAGCAGGCCGCTCAGCAGGGTGAGCAGGAGAAGGGCGGCTTTTTTGAACATGGGGAACGACTCCCTTCAGGAGCGCGCGGGGAGAGCGCTCTCAAAGAGTCGTATGGATTGTTAACTAATGTCAACTCATCGATGCCACCGTCTGCACGATCTCGGCGGCGGGCACCGGATCGGACCAGTTGGCCCGGATGTCCGCGAACCGCACCACACCCGCCCGGTCGGCCACCACGACCGAGGCGAACGGCAGCACCGAACGGCGGGTGCCGAGCACGCGGTCGGCCCCGGGGCTGCTGAAACCGATGTTGAGCGCGTCGATCAGCACGTGCCGCGGGTCGGAGGCGACGAAGAAGTCGAGCTCCTCGCGGTGCTTGACGGCGGCGAGCCGGGCCGGCGCCTGCGGGCTGACCGCGACCAGGTGCGCGTCGAGACGGGTCAGTTCGGGCAGCAGGCTCTTCCGGTACGCGCGCAGCGCGGCCTCGCAGTCGGCGGACCCGGCGAACCGGACGAACATCAGCACCACCGGCCCGGTGTCGAGCAGCCGGTCGAGGTGGATCGGCCCGAGGTCCGCCTCGAGCAACGGCAGGTCCGGCAGCCGGTCCCCGACGGCCACCATCCGCTGCCATACGGCGTTGCGGTCGAGAAGCTGTTGGAACGCCTCATCATCGACACGTCGCAGATCGTGCACGGTCGTCATCCCGGTCTCCCGTCGTCAGGGGTGTCCACATAATACCCACTAGACTTATAGGAATTCTAGAGTACGGCACTGTGTCGAGGAGAGCTTACGGCGAACTCGCCGTAACCTTCGAATCTCCGTCGGATCAGTGACCGGGATCGCTATCGCAAGATCTTTCGCTTACCGGCACAGGGAGTGCGCGAAACGGCACGTCACCGCGACCGCCACGATGATCTTTCCTTTTCGGATCGGCGCCGTTCACTCCGTGTTCGATCGCGGCCCGCCAGATCGTGGGAAAATCACGCCGCCGATGAGACCGAACTCACGACGGACATCCGGCGGGCCCGCGACGGCGGTCACATCTGGTGACTGCGAACGTAATCGAACGTTCCGGTGGCCCCGGTGGCATTCATCGAAATCAACCCGATGCGGTAGTCACCGGTGTGCGGCAGCGTCCACACCCCGGCCCACGTCCACGTCACCCCGTCGACGCTGGAGGCCGCCCGCACCTCGTCCTCGCCGTGCACCGCGTCGAAGGTGTAGCGCAGCCGCAACCACGTCGTCGCCCGCGCCGGACCGGCGAACATCGGCGCGTTCGCCACCGCGACCGGCGGGCTGTAGGTGGGCCGTTCGCCCTCCTTGCCGAACTCGGTCTGGTGCAAGACCTCGTTCGACCCGCTCAGCGGCAGGACCGAATGGACGAGTTTGAAATAGCGATCGTCGTTCTGATAGAGCAGCAGACCGGCCTGCTGGTTGCCCCGCGTACCGTCGAAGGTCAGTTTCGTCTCGACGGTGAAATCGCCGGTGGGAGCGGGCCGGGTCAGCACCGGCGCGGTGTTGTCGCCCAGATACAACTCGCCCGCCCGCGTCGGCCAGACCAGGGCGCCACCGCGCACCGTCGCGGTGGCGGCGTCGCCGCGCACCCACTGCCACGCCGGGTCGGCGGTGCCGTCGAATTCGTCGGAATAGCCGGGCAGAAGGGCCCCGATCTCCGGATCCGGAACGCGGCGGGTGACCGGTTCCGCGAGCGGGGCGGCGCTGATGTTGTCCGCCGCGGCGCCCTTCCCACGGGCGGCGGCACCGATACGCCCATCGGTCAGCGCTGTGGTGACGGTGACCGTGGCGACCGCATCCCGCAGACGGTCCGCGGAGACCTCGACGGTCAGGGTCCGGCCGCGCCGTTCCGCCGCGACCGTGTGCCAGTTCCGGTGCGAGAAACCATCAGGCAGATCAACCTCTTTCCGGGTACGCCGTCCGTGAGCCGCCGTTTCCACCACGAGGCGATCGGCGCTCTCGTCCAGCCACGCGGTCACGTTGTCGGCGCTGTCCCGGTAGGCGATCACCAGCCCGGCCCCGTCCCGCAGGTCGGCCTCGACCCGGACGTCCCCGGAGACCGTCCGGCGGCTCAACGACGTCCCGGGACCCTCCGCCACCAGCGCGCCGTCCACCACCGGCCACGCACCCGGCCCGCCGGAGACGCTCACCACCGGCGCGGTGACCGGCGCGGCCTGCGGCGAGTTCGACGGCCCGGCCCCGGCGCGGACCACCGGCCAGCCGTCGATCCAGTCCAGCCGGTCGATCATCAGGGGCCGCTTGGTGAGTCGCAGCGTGGCCCCGTTCGCGCCGGTGACCGGCGGGAAGTCCGGGTCGGCCGAGGAGATAGCGTGGTAGACCAGCCAGTCCTGGCCGGCCAGGTCGGTGGCGACGGAGTTGTGACCCGGCCCGATCCAGCGGTCGCCGTTCGCGGTCAGGACGATGCCGTCCTTGCTGGTCAGGTCCATCAGGTCGACACCGGTCGGGGTGACGAACGGGCCGAGCGGGCTGGTGGACCGGCCCACCTTCACGGTGTATCCGCTGAACGCACCGTCGCAGCAGCCCGCATCCGAGAAGAACAGGTAGTAGAAGCCGTACCGGTGCACCACGAACGACCCCTCGGCCCGGCGTCCCCGCCCGACCTGGACGATCTCGCCGACCCGCGCGGTGGCGGACGCGTTCATCCGCTGCACGCAGATCGTGTCGTAGCTGCCCCAGTAGAGGTAGTGGGTGCCGTCGGTGTCGGTGAACAGCGCCTGGTCGATGTTGCCGGTCGGGCAGCCGCTGCCGGCCGACGGCACGATCAGCCCGTGGTCGGTCCACGGCCCGAGCGGCGTCGGCCCGGTGAGCAGGGCGACACCGCCGACCGAGAGCGAGTACGTCAGGTGGTACGACCCGTCGATGTACCGGATGTCCGGGGCCCACGCCCGGGTGCCGGCCGGCCACCAGGACGGTTTCGCGTCCAGGGCGTAGACGTCACCACGGTGGGTCCAGTGAACCAGGTCGGCGGAGGACAGGACCGGCAGGATGTGCTCGCCGGTCTCGCCCGCGCTCTGGTGGATGGGGTTGGTGGTGCCGTACGCGTACCAGAGACCGTCCTTGGCCTTGATCACCGCCGGATCGGGGAACGTGTCGACGGTCCCGGCACTGACCGGATTGGTGTAGGTCGTGGCCGTCGGCGCGGCGCGCGCGGGCACCGGGATCAAGCCCGTCACGATCAGCAGCGCCACGGCCAGAAGGGGTCGAACTCTCATGTCGCACTCCTGATGACGGCCGTTTTGTCATCAGGACCGTAGGGTTGACCGAATTCTTCCGGCAACGCCCCGGCATTTTTCCGGCTTTTAAAGAGGTCTCGAAACATCCCAGTGTTCGACGATGAGGCCGGCCTCGAAGCGCCAGATGTCGACGACCACCTCGGCCGGCCCGGTCTGCGGGGTCAGTTGGTAATGGGCGACCACGAACTCGGCGTCGGCGATCACGTGCAGCAGTTCGAGTTCGGCGGTGGCGATCGGCGACGCCTTGATGAACTCGATCCAGGCGTCCCGTCCGGGAGGCGCGCCCGGGGTGTGCGAGACGAAGTCCTCCCGGACGATCTCCACGAGGACGCTGGTGTCACCGGCCGCGAACCGGCCGAAGGCATCCAGGAACTTCGCCTTGTTCTCCTCCGCGACATCGAAATCAGTCATGCCCTCCACCGTCGCATCGGCGGGCCCGCATGTCGACCGGCGCCCCTGCCTACCATTGATCGAACCGACCCGTCCGGCATTTCCGGAATATCTGCCCGGACGGCCGTTCGCGATGCGCCCGGACGGTCATAAACCGCCCCGGACCACCACCGGGAGGCGTTGCGCTCGCGCTATCCGCTGCGCCGCCCGACCGGCGAAACGTACGTTTTCCAGCGGCGCGATTCACGGCGCATTTCCCACGACCGAATCCGGAGGCAGAAGATGCTGACCACGATCACCGCCGGGGCACTACTCGCCGCGACGCTGGGAGCACCGGTCCCAGGCGGGCCGTCCGACCCACCACCCACCGGCGAAATGACCATCGCGGTGGTGGCGGCGAACGGCTCGGGCTGCCCCAAAGGCACCGCCGAGGTGACGGTGTCCCCGGACAACAAGGCGTTCACCGTGACCTACAGCCAGTTCACCGCCCAGGTGGGGCCCGGCGCCAAACCCACCGACTTCCGCAAGAACTGTCAGATGGCCCTCGACGTCAAGGTCCCGTCAGGTTTCACCTACGCGATCGCCGGCGCCGACTACCGCGGTTTCGCACGCCTGGAGGCCGGCGCGACCGGTTCCGAGACGGCGTTCTACTACTTCCAGGGCGAACCGCACACCACCGTCAGCAAATACGATTTCAAGGGCTGGATGGAGGAGTCCTGGCAGCGCAGCGACCGGGTCGCCATCACCTCGACGTCCTATCTGCCGTGCGGCGAGAAGCGCTATCTCAACGTGAACACCGAGTTGCGCGTCAACCAGAACAACTCGTCGAAGAACGCGGTCAGTTTCCTGACCATGGACTCCTCGGACGGCAGCCTGGAGACGGTCTACCACGTCACCTGGCTGAAGTGCTGACGGTTCCGGCTCCGGACGGCCTCCGCCCTCGGGTGGGGGCCGTCCGCGTCCTCAGGTGGGTCCGTCCGCGGCCTCAGGCCGCCCGTGGGCGTGTCTCGGCGCCCGTCTGCGCGTCGTCCGCCAGGGCGGGCACCCGCTCGGTGGTCAGGACCTGATGCGGCCCGTCGCACAGCACCCGATAGCCGTGCCGGGAGCTGAACTGCTCCGCAAGCCGCCGGATGTCCACGGGCTCGGTCACATCGGTCACGACGCCGACATCGGCCGCAGCCGTCGCGACCTGAGCCTTTCGTGACCTTCTAGGCGTCGCGCCGCGCCAGGCTCACCGTCGCGGCCAGCAGCGCCAGCACCGTCCCGGCGATCATCGCGGCGGCGCCCCGGCCCGGTTCGAGCAGGGCGGTGCCCGGGCTCCACGCCCCGGCGGCGGGCAGGCGGGCGATCAGAATCGGAAACCCGATGTGGTACGCGGTGAGCAGCGCGCCCACCGCCGCCACCGGATTGCGCAGCAGCGCGCCCACGCCGGCCGCCGTGAGTGTCGTGGCGGTCAGGTACAGCCACGCACCCGGCCGGCCGTCACCGGTCGCGGCGAGCAGCGCCACCGGCACTGTCACCACCGCGAGCGCCGCCGACCGGGCCGCCGGCAGCACCGTTCGGCGCGGCATCGCCAGCAGGGTCGCATCGATCTGCCGGCCGCCCTGATGCTCGTGAGCGCCGGCCAGCGCCCCCAGGACCAGGAACCCGGCCTGGGTGTGCACCAGCACCGGCCCCGGCACGTCGGCGGTGGTCAGCAACAGGGTGGCGGCGACGGTGAGCAGGGCGGTCAGGCGCAGCGACGGCAGGGTGCTCAGTTTGATCACCTCGGCGCGGGTCCAGCGGGCGATCATGTCTTCCCCGCGGCTTTCATGCGTCGCGTTCTCAGGCGTCGCGCCCTCAGGCGTCGCGTTCTCATGCGCCCCGCCCTCA
>NZ_JZKF01000066.1 GCF_000962825.1 Actinoplanes rectilineatus | reverse complement strand
CGGGAGTGCGGGAGTGCGGGAGTGCGGGAGTGCGGGAGTGCGGGAGTGCGGGAGTGCGGGAGTGCGGGAGTGCGGGAGTGCGGCACTCGGGTGTGCAGCGTTCGGAGGGGCCGCCCACCATGAACGGATGGAGTGCGCCGACGCCAGCCTCCGACCGCGGCGATCCGCGAGTCGCCGTCGACCGGGCGCAACCATGTGGGTCCGTCCGCCGGGCATCGCGGCGAGCAACTCGCTGACCACGGTATACGTCCCCCAGTGCCGCAGGATAGCCTGAGCGTGAGGCTCCACGACCGGGGGAGGAGCACGAGATGGGCGCGGTGTCGTGGGTGACGGCGGTGGCGCAGCTGTTCTTGGCGGTGGGGCTCGTCATGCTCGCCGTGAGTGGTCGGCAGCGGGCCAGGCAACGGCTCGACCGGCGTCTGATGGTCGTCGACCGCAAACTTGACACGATCATGCGGCATCTGGGGATCGTCGAGCCGGAAGCGGAGTATCCCGAGGTGGTGGGGCTGCTCGTCACGGGCGACAGGATTCAGGCGATCAAGGTCTATCGGGAGCGGACCGGGGTGTCGCTGGCGGATGCGAAACGGGACGTGGAGCGGCTCGAGCGGGAGTACTTTACGCGTACCCCAGAGAGGCCTTGACCCTCTGCAGGAAGGCCGTGTTGCCGGGGGTGGTCCGCAGTTGCGTCAGCAGGCGGGCGAGGCAGGCGGCCGGGTCCTGGCCGGTGAGCGCGTGCCGCATCTGACCGATGACGGTCATCTCGCCGGGGTTCAGCAGGAGTTCGTCGTGCCGGGTGCCGGTGCTGCTCACGTCGATGGCCGGGAAGATTCGTGACTCGGCGAGGCGACGGTCCAGTTTGAGTTCGGCGTTGCCGGTGCTCTTGAGTTCTTCGAAGATGAGCGTGTCCATGCCGGAGCCGTTCTCGACGAGCGCGGTCGCGACGATGGTCAGCGAACCGCCGCCTTCGAGGGCGCGGGCGGCGCCGAGCAGACGTTTCGGCGGATAGAGCGCGGACGCGTCGAGCCCGCCGGAGAGGGTGCGGCCGCGACCGGGGGCGATCAGGTTGTGGGCGCGGGCCAGGCGGGTCAGCGAGTCGAGCAGCAGGACCACGTCTTCGCCCTGTTCGGCGAGGCGTTTGGCTCGTTCGACGGCGAGGTCGGCGACGGCGGCGTGTTCCTGGGGTGGGCGGTCGAAGGTGGCCGCGACCACCTCGCCCTTGACCGAGCGCCGCATGTCGGTGACCTCCTCCGGGCGTTCGTCGACGAGTACCACCATCAGGTGGCATTCCGGATGGTTCTGGGCGATCGCGTCGGCGACCTGCTGCAGCACGGTGGTCTTGCCGGCTTTCGGCGGGGCGACGATCAGGGCGCGTTGTCCTTTGCCGATCGGCATCAGCAGGTCGATCATGCGGGTGGTGAGCAGGTGCGGTTCGGTCTCCAGGCGCAGGCGGTCTCGCGGGTGGATGGAGGTCTGCTGGTAGAAGTCGGTGCGCGGGCCGGGCGGGCGCCCGTTGACGGTGTCCACCCGCAGGCGGCCGTTCGCCTGGGCGACGCCGGTGATCAGGTCGCCGGGGCGCAGACGGTGGCGCCGGATCTCGGCGGCGCTGACCGGGATGTCGCCGGGGGACGGCAGGTAGCCGTCGACGCGCAGGACGTTGTGGTCCAGCAGGGCTTCGAGGGGTCGATCTTCTTTTTGGGTACGGGGTACCGAGGTGTTCACTGGTCCTCCAGCAAGAGTGGGGTTGCTCCGGGGTGCGCGAAGAGTGCGCTGCCCAGGGAGCGAAGGTGATGAGGTGGTGCGCGGCCCGGGGGTGGCAGGAACTGCCGGCATCCGGGGGCCGGAATGCCGTAACCGTAGCACCGTTGGCTTCCGCTGGCCATCAGGCGCGATGATGGCGGGGTCGGCACGGACTTTCGCTGGGAGGCGGCATGGCGCTGTTGCGCAGGGTGATCGGGGCGGTTCTGCGGCGGGTACGCCAGCGTCAGGGCCGGACCCTGCGGCAGGTCGCGGGTGCGGCCGGTGTGTCGCTGCCCTACCTGTCCGAGGTGGAACGCGGCACCAAGGAGGCATCGTCGGAGGTGCTGGCGGCGATCTGCCGGGCCCTCGGGATGCCGATGCCGGACCTGCTCGACGAGGTCCGTAAGGAGATGCTGCGGGACGTTCCGGCCCCGCGGGCGCATCTGCGGCTGGGTTTGGCCACGCAGCGCAGCGCGCAGGGCGGGTCGTCGCCGCGCAGCGCGCAGGGTGGGTCGTCGCCGCGGTGTGCGGTGGGCGGCGGTGCCCCGCGCAGCATGGCCCGGCTGCGGTGCACCATGATCAGCCGAGGGGTGGTACGCGCCTAGGCGACCACGGTGACCGGGGTGCCGGGCGTGATCTGCTTCAGCAGGGTGCGCTGGGCCTTCGCCGGCATCCGGACACATCCGTTGGAGATGCCGCGGCCGAACGCGCCGCGCCGCGACCAGGCGTGAATGCCGGTGTGTGCCTTGCGCAGCACGGACGACAGGTTCTCCGGGCGTTCCGGCACCGAGGCCAGCACCAGCGCGTCGAGACCGGCGTAGACGGTGCCCTCGGTGCCGGTGCGGCCCAGCACGAACGTCCGCCCGCTCGGTGTCGGCGTGGCGGACGAGCCGACCGACACCTGCCAGGACTGCCGCTGCACGCCGTCACGGGTCCAGGTGAGCCGCCGCGACGACAGGTCGACGATCAGGTGGTCGCGTAGGGGTTCGGGCCGCCATCCGCGGTCCGGGAGCCAGCCGATCCGCCGGTTCGCGGTCGGCGCCAGCACGGCGACCCAGCCGTCCTGGCGGGCCACGATCGGTGCGACGACCGGCAGGCCACTGATCCGCGGCGGCAGGTAGGCGCGGGCACGGCCGCCGGGGGCGTCGTACAGCACCATCCGGCGGGTGAGCCGGACCGCCTCGGCGGGGGTGGTCAGCGTGTGCGGGTCCGGGTCGGCGGGCAGGCCCCGTGGACCCTTCAGATAGGTGATCGTCGGCAGGCCGTCCGGCGGGTCGGCGACGGCCCGACGCGCGCCTGGCGCCGCGGCCACGGCCGGCGCGGTCGCCGACGGGGTTACCGCAGCCGGCGGTACGGCCCTGGCGGCCCGGCCGGAGTGGTCCGTCGCGTCGCCGCGGGTGAGGCCGGCGAGGGCCCCGAGAGCGACGACGGCGGCGGTGAGACCGGCGGCGGGCAGGACCGCGCGGCCGCGGGCGGATGACGGTGCGGCGTGGTACGCGCTCGGCATCCGCCCAGGTTACGGCGATTCCCCGTCAGCGGGGCGGCATGTTCGGCATCGTCGGCGGTGGTGGAGGGTGCTTCACGTCGCGACCCGAGGCCGACTGGTCGCGGACGTTGTTCTCTACGGCCGCCGCGGCGGACAGGGCCGGCGCGAACGGCACACCGGAGAAGGGCCTTCTCCGGCAGGGGCACCGGTGGCGTATCAATGGCTGGTCAGGGCCGGGGTCAGGGCCGGTGCCGGGGCCGGATCGGTCTCGGGTGGCACGGCGGGGCACCGGTGGTGTATCAACGGCTGGTCAGGGCCGGTGCGGGATCGGTCTCGGGTGGCACGGCGGCACCGGTGCTCTTCGCGCGCTGGGTGGCCGCCACGCACGCCAGCACGGCGACGGCGACCGCGGCGGCGTGCCAGGTGACGTGCTCGCCGAGCAGCAGCGCCGACCAGAGCAGGGTCAGCAGCGGCTGGGCCAGCTGGACCTGGCCGACCCGGGCGATGCCGCCGCGGGCCAGTCCGGCGTACCAGGCGACGAACCCCAGGAACATCGAGACGACGGTCAGGTACCCGAAACCGAGCCAGGCCTGCGGGGTGGCGTCCACCGGCGGCCGGTGGAGCATCGCGGCGACCGTGGCGGCCGTCGTCAGCGGCAGGGCGAGGATCAGGGCCCAGCAGATCGTGACGGCGCCGCCCATGGTCCGGGCGAGGACGCCGCCTTCCGCGTACCCCAGACCGCAGAGAAGGACCGCCGCGAAGAGCGACAGGTCCGCCCACGATGATCCGGTGCCGGCCGGGGTGGTGCGGAGGGCGGTGAAGCCGAGCACGGTGAGCACGCCGACGCCCGCGGCGGCCCAGAAGAGGACCGGTGGACGTTCCCTGCCGCGAAGCACGGCGAACACCGCGGTGATGCCGGGCAGTAACGCGACGACGATTGCGCCGTGGGCGGCGGGCTGCACGGTGAGGGCCAGCGAGGTGAACAGCGGGAACCCCGCGACGACGCCCAGGGCGACCACCGTCAGGCGCCGCCACTGTTCTTTCGTGGGGCGCGATGCTCGGCGAATCCCCAGGTAGACGAGGGCCAGAAGGCCGGCTCCGACGGCCCGGCCGAAGGCGGTGAACCAGGGGTCGAGGTCGGCGACGGCGGCCCGGGTGGCCGGCAGGGACAGGCTGAACGCCAGCACGCCGAGCGCTCCCAGGGCGGTGCCCGTTACCGCATTTCCGGCGATGACGTTACTCTGTGCTCTCATGAATGACGATAACGCAAGCGCTCGCGTTATCCACGATCTGCGGCGCGCGGCGGCGGCCGGGCCGGGATCCCGGCTGCCCTCGGTCCGTGAGTTGATCAGCCGGCATCGGGTGTCGCCGGCGACCGTGGCCCGGGCGACCCGGCAGCTCACCGCCGAGGGTGTGATCGAGGCGGTCCCCGGTCGTGGACTGTTCGCGGCGACCGCGCCGCGCGGCTCCGGCGTGCCGGATCTCGACTGGCAGACGGTGGCGCTCGGCGCCCGGCCGGACGGCGAGGAAGCCCTGCAGGCGCTGCTCGCGGTGCCGCCGCCCGGGGCGATCCCGCTGTCCGGCGGCTACCTCGATGCGGTTCTGCAACCGGCCGCGGCGCTCGCCGGCGCCCTCGCCCGGGCCGCCCGGCATCCGGCGAGCTGGGACCGCGGCGACGTCGCCGGACATCCCGACCTGCGCTCCTGGTTCGCCCGGGAGAGCGGTGGCCTGCTGCGCGCCGAGGACATGGTGATCTGCCCCGGCGGTCAGGCCGCGCTCACCACCGCGATCCGGGCGCTGACCGCGCCCGGCGAGCCCGTCCTGGTCGAATCGCCGACCTACCTGGGGGTGCTGGCCGCGGCCCGGGCGGCAGGCCGCCGGGTGGTGCCGGTTCCGGCCGACCATGATGGGGTACGCCCCGAGCTGCTCGCCGCGGCCTTCGCACGCACCGGCGCCCGGCTGTTCTACTGCCAGCCGCTGTACGCGAACCCGTCCGGTGCCGTTCTCGCCGCGGGTCGCCGCGCCGCCGTGCTGGACGCCGCCCGCGTCGCCGGGGCGTTCGTGATCGAGGACGACTACGCGCGGGATCTCACCATCGACGGGGAACCCGCGCCGCCGCTGGTGACCGCCGACGTCGACGGCCACGTGGTGTACCTGCGCTCGCTGACCAAGGCGGTGGCGCCCGGACTGCGGGTGGCCGCGCTCGGCGCTCGCGGGGCGGCCGGGCAGCGACTGCGGTCGGCCCGGGTGCTCGACGACTTCTTCGTGGCCGGGCCGTTGCAGCGGGCGGCCCTGGAGTTCGTGACGTCCCCGGTGTGGCCGCGCCACCGGCGGGCGCTGCGGTCGGCGCTGCGCGAGCGGCGGGACGCGCTGCTCACGGCGCTGGGCCGGCACCTGCCGACGCTGGTGCCCGCGGTGGTGCCGCGGGGCGGGTTCCACCTCTGGGTGCGGCTGCCGTCCGGTGTCGACGAAGCCGCCCTGGTCACCGCGGCTGCCGCGGCCGGCGTGGTGGTGTTCCCGGGGCGGCCGTGGTTCGCGGCGGAACCACCGGGGGAGTTCCTGCGGCTCACTTACGCCGCGGCGCCGCCCGAACTGCTCGACGACGGGGTTCGGCGGCTGGTCCGGGCGTGGTCTTGGTAACTCCTATGCCATCGGCAGGGATTGCCGGGACTAGGGTGTGAGACATGCTGCGCAAGCTGGGATTCCTCACCATCGGGCTGTTCGACGAGGCGGATCCCCGCCGTGGCCACGAGTCCACCCTGGAGATCATCTCGCTGGGGGAGCGGCTCGGCTTCGACAGCGCCTGGCTGCGGCACCGGCACCTGCAGTTCGGCATCTCGTCACCGGTGGCGGTGATGGCCGCGGCGTCCCAGCGGACCAGCCGGATCGAACTGGGCACGGCGGTGACCCCGCTCGGCTGGGAGAACCCGCTGCGCCTCGCCGAGGACCTGGCGACCGTGGACATCCTGTCCGGCGGGCGCATCAACCCGGGGGTGAGCGTGGGCCCGCCGATGAACTACGCGACGGTCCGCGACGCGCTCTACCCGGACACCGCCGACGCCGAGGACTTCAGCTACCAGCGGGTGACCCGGCTGCTGGCCGCCGTCCGTGGCGAGCAGGTCTCCGACTTCTCCGGCACCCTCGGATTCGAGCAGTTCTCCGGCCGTGTCCAGCCGCACTCGCCCGGCCTCGCGTCGCGCATGTGGTACGGCGGCGGCAGCCTGCGATCGGCCCGGTGGGCCGGTGAGAACGGCATGAACTTCCTGACCAGCAGCGTGGTGAAGGCCGAGGAGTCGACGGATTTCGCCGAGATCCAGCTGTCGCACATCCGGGCGTACCGTGAGGCCAACCCGGCCGGCCGGATCTCCCAGGGCCTGGTGGTGATCCCCACCGACAGCGCCACACCGGAGCAGCGGGCCCGCTATGCGGCGTACGCGGAGAAACGCCTGCCCCGCACCCGGGAGCCGCAGGGGCCGGCGCGGATGATGTTCGCCCCGGACGTCGTCGGCACCTCCGCCGAGATCGCCGAGCAGCTGGCCGCACACGTGGCGTTCCGGGAGGTGGAGGAGGTGGCGTTCGCGCTGCCGTTCACCTTCGAGCACGACGACTACGTCCAGATCCTCACCGACATGGCCACGAAGCTGGGCCCGGCGCTCGGCTGGAAACCCGCCTGACGGGTTGCCGCGCCGGGCGGCGCCGCATCACAGTGGACCGGTGACGCTCCCCGCCCCGGTCTTCGTCTCGCACGCCTCCGCCGATGACACGTTCGTCGCGGAACTGCGTATCCTGCTGGAGGACTGCCGGATCCCGGTCTGGGTGGACTCGCGGGAACTGCGCGGCGGCAGTCGCCTGGCACCGGAGATCGAGGCCGCCATCCGGGACGCCGCCCACGTCGTGGCGGTCCTGAGCCCCGCCACGATCAACTCGCCATGGGTACGCCGTGAGATCACCTCCGCCCTGGCCGTGGGCCGGCCGGTCATCCCGTTGCTGCTCCCCGGTATCACCCCCGCGGCCCTGACGATGTGGTTCCCGGAGGAGCCCGTCGCGATCGAGGTGGACCGTGGGCCGGGCGGGCTGAGCGCCGCCGCACCGCGGATCCTCGCCGCACTGGGCAGGCGGCTCCCCGACGACGCACCACCGTTCCGCGAAGCCGGGACGAAACCGGTCGAGGAACTGGTCCTGAAACTGACCGACCCCACGTTCGAGGAGGCCGGCGGACGGCGGCGGGTCCGGGCGACGGCCACGCTGATCTACGAACCGGCCGCCCGCGGGGCACGCCACGTGGAGAGCCGCCGGTTCGTCCTCACCGCGCCCTGGGACTCGATCGCCGCGGACGACCTGGCGTGGTACCTGCAGAGCTACTACCGCTGGCCGGCCGGGGTGTTCCGGCGGCGGGCCGAGGAGATCCAGGAGCGGCTGCCGGTCTGGGGCCGCGCCCTGCACACCGCCGCACTGGGTGATCCGGCGGCCCGGGCGGCGCTGACCGCCTGGCAGACCGCGGCGGACGGCGCCGACCGCCGGTTCTCGGTGATGGTCGACGGCGACCTGCCCACGGGATCCGCGTCGACGCAGGCGCAGGCGTCCGCCCGGGAGGCCGCCACCGTGCTGCTCACCCTGCCTTGGGAGCTGCTGCACGACGAGCGTGGCTGGCTGTTCCAGGGCCGGGACGCGGTCCGGGTCCGCCGCCGGTTGCCCAACCGTGAGGTCGCCCCGGCCCGCCCGGCCGCACTGCCGGTCCGGATCCTGCTGGTCAGCCCCCGCCCGGAACACGACGGCCGCGGCGGCCGGGTCAGCTACCTCGATCACCGCTCCAGTGCCAGGCCGCTCGTCGAAGCGGTGGAGGAACTCGGTGATCTGGCACGGTTGACGGTGCTGCCGCAACCCAGCTACGCCGCTCTGGAACAGGCCCTGGGCGACGGCGATCAGGGTCGGCCGTTCGACGTGGTCCACTTCGACGGCCACGGCGTCTACGACCGGCGGATCGGGCTGGGCGGCCTGTGCTTCGAGGCGGCCACCGACCCGTCCCTGCTCGAGGTGGTGGACGCCGACCGGCTGGCCGGGCTGGTCCGGCGGCACCGGATCCCCCTGGTCTTCCTGGAAGCCTGCCAGAGCGCCACCGCGGAGAACGACCCGACCGCGTCGGTGGCGGCCCGGCTGCTGAACGAGGGTGTCACCTCGGTCGTCGCGATGAGCCACAGCGTGCTGGTCGAGACCGCCCGGCGTTTCGTGCACGCGTTCTACGCCGCGCTGGCCCGGGGTGCCCGGGTGGGCACGGCGATGCTGGCCGGGCAGCAGGCGCTCCACGCGGACCCGGTCCGCGGCCGGGTCCTCGGCGCCGGGGAACTGCGGCTGCAGGACTGGTTCGTGCCGGTGCTCTACCAGGAGGAACACGACCCGCAACTGATCACCAGGATCGCGCCGGGCGACGTCCGGGAGCAGCAACGCCGACGGCGCCGGTTCAGCCTGGGCGCGCTGCCCGAACCGCCGGGCCACCGGTTCCACGGCCGCAGCCGGGACCTGCTCGCCCTGGAACGCCTGCTGACCCGGTCGTCGTGGGCGGTGGTCCGCGGCACCGGCGGCCAGGGCAAGACCACCCTCGCCGCCGAACTGGCCCGCTGGCTGGTCCGGACCGGCCGGTTCGGGCAGGCCGCCTTCGTGAGCCTGGAACACCACTGCGACGACCGGGCCGTCCTGGACACGATCGGCAGCCAACTGGCCGGCCCGCGCTACTCGGTCGCGGAGTTTGACGACCTGACCGAGGCTCTGCAGCCCGTCGAACGCGCCCTCCGCAACCGGCCGACGATCCTGGTGGTCGACAACTGCGAGTCCGCGTTGCTGGGCGAACCCGGCCCGATCTTCGCGCTGTGCGAGACCCTGGTGGCGGCCGGCGACGGCACCCGCCTGCTGTTCACCACCCGGGAGTCGTTGCCGGCGCCGTTCGACCGTCCGGAGCGGGCCCTCGGCGCCCTGGACTCCGCGTCCGCGATCGAGCTGGTCGGCCAGGTCCTGAAGCAGCAGGGGCTGGTCCCGCCGGAACAGGACGCCGGCGAGACCCCGCAACAGATCGCCGACCTGGTGGAGGCGGTCGGCCGGCACGCGCGGGCCCTGGTCCTGCTGGCCCCGGAGGTGGCCCGCGCCGGGGTGACCGCGGCGACGGCCGACCTGCACGAGGTGATGGTCAGCCTGGAACGACGGCATCCCGGCGACCGGGAGAACTCGCTCTACGCGAGCGTCGAGCTGTCGCTGCGCAGGCTCCCACCCGGCTCCCGTACCCACGCCGCCGTCCTGGCCGTCTGCCCCGGCGGGACCGATTTCGTGGTTCTGAAGGCACTGACGGGCCTCGAGCCCCGGGAATGCGCCCGTCTCGCGTTTGATCTGGTCAAGGTCGGGCTGGCCGAGTCTGCGGAGGAGGGGTACCTCCGGTTGGACCCGGGGTTGGCGCCCTACTTGATGGACGGGCTGGACACCGAGCGTGCCGAGCTGCTCCGCGGACAGTGGGCCGAGGCGATGGAGACCGTGACGGCGTTGCTTTACGTCGACCGTTACCAGAACGCGGCGAAAGCGGCACGGCTCGCCGCGCTGGAGGTCCCCCACCTGCTGTCCATGCTCGACCAGCTGCAGAAGGTCCGGCCGCCCGAGGACGTCGTTCTTCTCGCCTCGCAGGTGGAGACCCTGATGAAGGATCTGGGACGCGCCCACGCCGCTGCCCGTGCTGCCGGAATCCGCAGGCAGGCGGCGAGTCGCCTGGGCGAGTGGTCACATGCCCGGTTCGTGGACGAGTCGTCCCGGGCGAATGTGATGTCTGTCCAGGGCGATGATGCCGGAGCGCTGCTTGGATTTCAGCAGGTCCTCTCCCGATGTATCGCGGCGGGTGATGACGCATACGAGGACGCCGCCTTCGACACGGCACAGGCCCAGGCGATGCTGGGAACGGCACAACATGCCGCCGGTTCGCCCGATGCTGGACTGATCACGCTGCTGAAAGCGGAATCGTGCTTTCGGCATCTGGCCGCTGCCGGGGATGAGGAGGCAGCGAGGAACGTGACGACGACCTTGGCGGAGATCGGTGCATGCCTGTGCGATCTGGGCCGCTTTCAAGAAGCAACGAAGGCATGCGAGAGTGCCATCGCGTTGGCGGTGGCCTCCGGTGACGTCCGGGTACGGACGGTGGCCAGCTATCGACTCGGAACCGTGCACCTCTTGCAGGGGAACCTCGACAAGGCGCTGCGCGCCTATCACGATGCCCGTGATGTCGGTCGTGAACTGGGTGATGAGTCCATCGCGCTCCCGGCGATGCACCAGATCGGCATGGTGCACCGGAAGGCCGGACGATTCGAGGAGAGCGAGGACGCCTATCGCGACGCCCTGGCGATGGCGGTGCGACAGAAGGATCTCTCCAATCAGGTTTCGGCGCTGACCGAACTGGGAGGCCTCTACAACTACATGGGCCGGCCTGACGATGCCGTGGCTTTCTACCGGCGTGGGATCGATATCAGCGGGCAGCAGGGCGATCTCCTGTCCGAGGGGATCGCCCGCAACAACCTGGCGGAGACACTCATCGTGCTGGGCCGTCTCGACGAAGCCCGGCCTGAGCTCCAGCGGGCGGCAGTCTGTGTGGAGCCGTTCGGTGCCCATGCTCAGCCGTGGACGGTGTGGGCATTGTGGGAGAGTCTCGAGAGGTCCGCCGGAAACCGTGACGCCGCCGCTGCCGCGCGCAGGCGGGCGATCGGCGACTATCTGGACTATCGCCGTGCCGGTGGCGAGAACCGTACGGAGAACACCGCTTTCTTCGATCTTGTTCTGAGAGCCTTCGACCAGGGTACCCAGGCTCCGGCCATCCGGAGCCTGGAGGAGCGGGGACGACGCGACCAGCGGACGTGGGTGGTCGCGCTGTCGCGAAGTCTTGCTGCCTTCCTGGGCGGCAGCCGCGACGCGGGTCTGGCTGACGACACCGACCTCGACTACATGGATGCCGCCGAGATGGCGATTCTGCTGTACGGCGCCGGCGCCGCGCCGGCCGAGCACCGGCGCCGGCACGGGATCGGTTGACGGCACCGCGCGTGCGGTGCCGCCTTTCCGGCCGGTCCGCTCTCAGCGCCAGATCTGGTTGCGGTAGTCGCCCCAGACGTTGGCGGCGGCGACGTTCACCGTCGGCGTCGCGACGTCGTTGACGTAGTTCTGCTGTAGCCGTTTCCCGCTGTTGATGTTCTTCAAGAAATAGCCGGTGACGTAGTATTCCGCCTGGTAGATCTCCCACTGCTGATTGGTGGCGCCGGTGCATTCTGCCACCTTGACGGTCGTCGTCTCGGCGCCGTCCACATAACTCTGTTCCAGGCACTTGCCACTCTTGTTCTTGATGGTCACGACGACGTATCCGGTGCCGACCCGGGTGGACGCCCACAGCTGGCTGTCGCCACCGGTGCACGTGGCAACCTGTACGTCCGTCGTCTCGGCGCCGCTCACCCAGACCTGTTCCAGGCATTTCGTGCTGCGCCAGTTCAGGGTCGAGTGCCAGTAGTCCTCCGCGGCGGAGGCCGGGGCCGGCGCCACGAAAAGGGCCGCCATCGTGGCGAGAGCGATCGCGAAACGTCTCATGATGTTCCCCCGAAGAAACCCGACGAGATGGAATGGTGATGGCCGCGCCGACGGTACCAATCATCGGCGGGGGAACGGCCTTACAGTTGGACGCTCTAATGCCCGAGACGCGCGGCCAGACCATCGACGAACGTCGTCAGTGCGAACTCGAAACTGTCCCGGTCGACCGCCTCGGCATGCTCCCGCAGGCGGTGCGCGTCGGCCAGGTGCGGATAGCGGTCGAGATAGACCTGCACGTCGTCGACGAACCCCTGCGAGAACGAGCCCATCGCCGCCCCCACCACCAGGTATTTCGTCGAGGCGCCGATCATCGTCGCCTCGCGCGGGGGCCAGCCGGCCGCGACCAGGCCGCCGTGGATGGCGTCCGCCCGCTGCAGGGAGACCTCACGCTGGCCGGGGCCCTGCGCCAGGAACGGCACGAAGTTCGGGTGGGCGGCGAGCGCCGCCCGGTAGGAGCGGGCCCAGCCGAGCAGGCCCTCGCGCCAGCCGATCGCGAAGGCGGTCACGTCGACCGTCGCCATGATCTCGGTGGCCATGTCGTCGAGCAGGTGTTCCTTCGTCGGGTAGTGGAAGTACAGCGCGGGGGCGCTCACCGACAGCGCGGCGGCCAGTTTTCGCATGCTCAGGCCGTCGAGGCCCTCCGCGTCGATGATCGCCAGGGCGGCGGCGCGCAGGCCGGACCGGCTGAGCAGTGGGGTGCTGGGTCTGGCCACGAAAACTCCCCGTTGAGAAGACTAACGCCGTTAGGTTAACCTGCCGACGAGAAAACCTGACAGCGTTCAATTAAAGCCCGGGGAGCCGCCGTGGATCTCAGCCTGACGCCGGAGCAGGAGCAGTTCCGCACGCTCGCCCGGGACTGGGTCGACCGCGAGGTGGTGCCGCACGCCGCCGAGTGGGACCGTGCCGAACACGTCGACCTGAAGATCGTCAGGCAGCTCGGTGAGCTGGGCTTCCTCGGCCTCGGGATCGACGAGGAGCTCGGCGGCTCGGGCGGGGACTTCCTCAGCTACTGCCTGATGATGGAGGAGCTGGGCCGCGGCGACACCTCGGTCCGCGGCATCGTCTCGGTGAGCCTCGGCCTGGTCGCCAAGAGCATCCAGGCGCACGGCACCGAGGAGCAGCAGGTCCGCTGGCTCCCCGGGCTCACCTCGGGCGCGACGCTCGGCTGTTTCGCGCTCACCGAACCGGGCACCGGCTCCGACGCGGGCAACCTGACCATGCGGGCGGTTCGCGACGGGGACGACTGGATCCTCAACGGCGAGAAGATCTTCATCACCAACGGGACCTGGGCCGGACTGGTGCTGTGCTTCGCGCGTACCGGAAAGGAAGCGGGACCGAAAGGCATCACCGCTTTCCTGGTTCCGGCCGACGCGCCCGGCCTCGGCCGGCACGAGATCAAGGGAAAGCTCGGCCTGCGCGGCCAGGCCACCGCCGCATTGACCTTCGAGGATGTACGCGTGAGCGACACCGACCGGCTCGGCGGCGAGGGTGCCGGTTTCACCATTGCGATGAGCGCGCTGGACAAGGGGCGGATCGCGGTGGCGGCCGGTTCGGTCGGGCTGGCCCGCGGCTGCCTCGAGGCGGCGATCGGATATGCGACGCAACGCACCCAGTTCGGCAAACCGATCGCAGCACACCAGCTGGTCCAGGAGATGCTCACCGACATCGCCGTGGAGACCGACGCGGCGCGTCTGCTGGTCTGGCGGGCCGCCGATCTGGTCGACCGGAGACGGCCGTTCCGCACCGAGGCGTCGATGGCCAAACTGTTCGCCACCGAGGCCGCCGTCAAGGCCGCCAATCAGGCCGTCCAGGTGTTCGGCGGATACGGATACGTCGACGAGTTCCCGGTCGGCAAGGCACTGCGCGACGCCCGGGTCACCACGCTGTACGAGGGAACCAGCCAGATCCAGAAACTGCTCATCGGCCGCGCGCTGACCGGGATCAGCGCCTTCTGAGAATAGGGGATCCAGCATGAGCCGGGTTGCTGTCGTCACCGGCGCCGCGCGAGGCATCGGCGCGGCCACCGCCCTCCAGTTCGCCCGCGAGGGCGCCACCGTCGCCGTCCTCGACCTGGACGAGGCGGCCTGTGCAGAAACGGTCGACCGGATCACCGCCGGCGGCGGCACCGCGGTCGCGTTCGGCTGCGACGTCGCCGACGAGGCCCAGGTCGACGCCGTCGTCGACAAGGTGGCGGCCGACCTCGGCAGACTCGACGTCCTGGTCAACAACGCCGGGGTGCTGCGGGACAACCTGCTGCACAAGATGTCCGCCGCGGACTGGGACATCGTCCTGAGCGTGCACCTGCGCGGCGCCTTCCTGTGCAGCCGCGCCGCGCAGCGCCACATGGTCCCGCAGCGATCCGGGAGGATCGTGAACACGTCGAGCGTGTCCGCGCTGGGCAATCGCGGTCAGGCCAACTACGCCGCGGCGAAGGCGGGCATCCAGGGCTTGACCCGGACCCTGGCGATGGAGTTGGGTCCTTTCAACATCAACGTGAACGCGGTGGCGCCCGGCTTCATCGTCACCGAGATGACCGACGCGACCGCCGCCCGGGTGGGGATCTCGGCCACCGAGATGCGTGCGAAAGCCGCCGAGATCACCCCGTTGCGGCGGGTCGGCCGGCCCGAGGACGTGGCGCGCGTGGTCGCGTTCCTGGCCTCCGACGCCGCGTCGTTCGTCACCGGCCAGACCCTTTACGTCGACGGCGGACGCCGTCTCTAGATTTGTAAGGAACGTCGATATGCGCCGCACGATTTTCAACGAGGACCACGAGGCCTTCCGGCAGACCCTGCGGGAGTTCATCGAGGCCGAGGTGGTCCCCCGCTACGACGAGTGGTTCGCGGCCGGTGAAGTGCCGCGCGATTTCTACAAGAAGCTCGCCGAACTGGGACTCTTCGGCATCGAGGTCCCCGAGGAGTACGGCGGCGCCGGCATCGCCTCGTTCAAGTTCGCCGCCATCCAGTACGAGGAGGCGTCCCGGGCGGGCGTCAGTTTCGGCGGTTCCGGCGTGCACGTCGCGCTCTGCCTGCCGTACCTGCTGAAACTCGGCACCGAGGAGCAGAAGCAGCGCTGGCTGCCGGGCTTCGTGGCCGGTGACACGATGTTCGCGATCGCGATGACCGAGCCCGGCACCGGCAGTGACCTGGCCGGGATGAGCACGACGGCCAAGCTGTCCGAGGACGGTACGCATTACGTGCTGAACGGCGCCAAGACGTTCATCACCGGCGGGGTGCTCGCCGACCGGGTGATCGTCTGTGCGCGGACGTCGCCGGCCAAGCCCGACGACCGCCGCTTCGGCATCTCCCTGCTGGTCGTCGACACCACGTCGCCCGGCTACTCGGTCGGCCGCAAGCTCGACAAACTCGGCCTGAAGACCTCCGACACCGCGGAACTCGCCTTCTCCGACGTGAAGGTGCCGGTCGAGGACCTGCTCGGCGAGGAGAACAAGGGCTTCTCCTACCTCGGGCAGAACCTGCCGCAGGAGCGCCTGGGCATCGCCTACGGCGCCTACGCGCAGGCCGCGGCCGCGGTGCGGTTCGCGACCGAGTACACCCGGGAGCGCAAGGTGTTCGGCCAGCCGGTCGCCTCGTTCCAGAACACCAAGTTCGAGCTGGCCGCCTGCCAGGCCGAGGTGGACGCCGCGCAGGCCGTCGCCGACCGCGCCCTGGAGGCCCTGGACGCCGGCGAGCTGACGGCGGCGGAGGCCGCCTCGGCGAAGCTGTTCTGCACCGAGGTCGCGCACCGGGTCATCGACCGCTGCCTGCAGCTGCACGGTGGCTACGGGTTCATCAACGAGTACCCGATCGCGCGCCTCTACGCCGACAACCGCGTCAACCGGATCTACGGCGGCACGTCCGAGGTCATGAAGATGATCATCGCCAAGGACATGGGGCTTTAAAGACCCATCAGGGGGTACGCGCTACCCGTTCCATTCATGTCTGTCCCGGGCGCGAGCCACTGTCGGCTCGCGCCCGCTGCCGCGGGCGCGACTCCGATCCCGTCCCGGCCGGATTCCGGCGTCCACAGCGGACGCCGGCCGGCTGTGGCGGCCGGTCAGCGACGGCCCGCGGGCCGGTCCTCGGCGGTGGCTGGTGAGGCCTGTGAGGTTGCTGAGCTATCCGGCATCCGTCGGCACCGGCCGCTCCCCGGCGGGCGCCCGGACCGCCAGCACGTTGAGGATCAGCGCGAAGACGGTCAGGCCCACCAGCAGCGCCGTGATCGCCTGGTCACCCCAGTCACCGGTCACCACCGGCGGCACACTCCAGGCGTCCAGCGACAGGCAGCCCAGCCCGACGGCGGTCGCCGCGGCCAGCGGCGGGATCAGCCAGAGCAGCACCGCCGGGAAGCCCCGATCGTCGTTCTGCAGCAGGCCGGCCAGCGTCACGACGGTCCACCCGATCCCGGTGAGCACACCGGCCGTGACCACCGTGTGCCGGGAGACCCGCCGGCCGAACGCCGCACCCAGGCCGGCCCCGGCCGCCGCGTACAGCGGGAAGGCCACCGCCAGGGCGAGCAGCAGCGTGCCGACCGGCGGCCCGTCGCCGGCCACCCCGGCCGACCGCCACACCTGCTCGGCGACCTCCCCGACCCGCTCACCGCGCAACCACAGCACCAGCCCCGCGACCAGCGCCATCACCGTGCCGAGCAGCACGGACAGACCGAGAGCGACCCGGTGCCGGTGCCGGCGGGCGGCGGCCAGCCCCGCGGCGAACGCCACGAAATGGCCGCACAGCACGCCGGAGGTGCCGCGCATCAGGTCGGTCGCGAAGCCCCACTCCCACTGCTGGCCGTCCCCCTGCGGGTCGTAGTTGATCCAGAACTCGTAGAACGCGTCGTTGACCGGCATCAGCACGACGACGAGCAGCGCGGCGACGGGAACTGACCACACCGCTGGATGTCGTAATGTCCGCATGCTCGCGAGCCTTCCCGGCCCTGGTCACGGTAGTGTCACCCCCCGGCCCGACATGCCTGTGAAACATGGCGTCCCGGGGGTGCTGCGGCGGCCGGTACAAGGGGCGGTGCGCCACTAGGCTGCGGGTCATGGCTCTCCTCCACAAGGCGACGATCACCCCCACGAAGCTCGAGCTCCTCTCCTCCTGGCTGCCCACCCGCCCCTGGTTCGACGGCCCGGCGGGCGGCGAGATCACCCGGGTCGCGGCGGCCCGCTTCGACGACCCGGCGGGCGAGGTCGGCATCGAGACGCTGCTGGTCCGCGCCGGCGACGGCCCCACCCTGCACGTGCCGCTGACCTACCGGGGCGCGCCGCTGGCCGGGGCCGACGCGTTCCTGGTGGGCACCACCGAGCACAGCGTGCTCGGCAAGCGCTGGGTGTACGACGCCACCGGCGACCCCGTCTACGTCGTCGAACTGGCCCGGGTGATCCGTGACGCCGGCAACCAGGCGACCGAGGAGTTCGAGAACGGCGACTCCCGCGACCCCGACCTGCGGCTGGTCGGCAGCGGCGCGGAGGTGCCGGCGCCGGCGGTGCTGACCGCCCACCGCGACGGCGAAGCCACCGTCATCGAGACCGACACCCTGCTCCTGACGATCAACCGTATCCCGACGGTCGCCGTCGACGACGCCAACGAGGGCATCCTGACCGCGTGCTGGTCCGGCCAGGAGACCCCGGTGGTCCTGGTCCACCTGGCCGCCCGCGACTGACAGACCCACCCGCGGGCCGTGCCCCCGCCGGCCGGGGACACGGAACCGCGCACTCTCGTACCGGCGATCGCCGGACACCGTGTCGGTGCGCGGTGTCAGCCGGCGTAGGCCACGGCGACGTCGAGGATCCAGGTGACGCCGAACCGGTCGGTGAGCATGCCGAAGCCCGGCGCCCACTGTGAGGGGCCGAACTCCTCGACGATCGCGGCGCCGTCGGCGAGCTTGTCCCACAGCGCGCTGACCTCCTCGGCGGTCTCGCCGCGGACGGAGACGAAGGACCGCTCGCCGGTCAGGGTCATGCCGTGCTCGCGGGTGGTGGCCGCGGCCGGCGCGGCGGCGGGGCTCTGGCCGGGTACGTCGTACGCCATGATGCGGAACCCGTTGTCGGCCGTGACCTGACCGAAGACGACCTTGTCGGCGTCGGGCGCCTCCTTCGGCATGCCGAAGTCGCCGTACGCGACGACGGTGAGGTGCCCGCCGAACGCCGACCGGTAGAACTCCAGCGCCGCCCGCGCGTCGCCGCGGAAGTTCAGGTGCGGGGTGGTGGTGATGGCCATGGGTGACTCCTTGAGATCCGCGGAAGCTGGGGTTGACGCCGTCGTGACCGGCGCAGAACCAAGATTTCCAGCAGTAGGTGACAGGGAGTGGCACCTGTTCCGAGCGAGGCTTCCGGTCATGACGAGCTGACGGCGGACAGCCACCTCCTGGACCTCGGCCGCGGATGCTTCGACCGGTTCTCGCGTGCGGTCAGAGGGCGTCGGCGGCCTTGCGGGCGGCGATCAGCACCGGATCCCAGACCGGGGCGAACGGGGGCGCATAGCCCAGGTCGAGCGCCGTCATGTCGGTGACGGTCATCCGGTTCCACAAGGCCACCGCGAACGCGTCGATGCGTTTCGCCGCCTCGGTCTTGCCGACGATCTGGGCGCCCAGCAGGATGCCGGTGTCCTGTTCGGCGAGGATCTTGACGGTCATCGGGACCGCGCCGGGGAAGTAGCCGGCCCGGTTCGTCGACTCGACGGTGGCGGTGACGAAACGGTAGCCGGCGGCGGTCGCCTCCGTCGTGGACAGGCCGGTGCGCGCCACCTCCACGTCGCAGATCTTGGTGACGGCGGTGCCGAGGACGCCGGGGAACGTGGCGTAGCCGCCGCCGATGTTGATGCCGGCGACGCGGCCCTGCTTGTTGGCGTGGGTGCCGAGCGGGATGTGCACGTGCCTCCCGGTGATCCGGTGCAGCACCTCGGTGCAGTCGCCGGCCGCCCAGACGCCGTCGGTGACCCGCTGGCGCACGTCGGGGACGAGACCGTCGTGGGTGCCGAGCGGGAGGCCCGCGGCGGCGGCGAGCGCGGTGTTCGGGCGTACGCCCAGACCGAGCACCACGACGTCGGCCGGCAGCGGGCCGTCGTCGGTGACCACCGCACGCACCCGGCCCCCGGCGGTGTCCAGGCCCTGGACTGTGATCCCGGTGCGCAGGTCGATGCCGATCTTGCGGATGGCGTCGGCGATCAGCGCGCCCATGTCCTCGTCGACGGTGCCCATCGGCTGGGCGGAGCGTTCCACCAGGGTGACGGCGAGGCCCCGCCGGTGCAGGGCCTCGGCCATCTCGACGCCGATGTAGCCGCCGCCGATCACCACCGCGGTCGCCGGCTTCGGGTCGGCATCCAGCCAGCCGCGCAGGGTGGTGCCGTCGCCGAGGGTCTGCACGCCGAAGACGCCGTCCGCCTCGGTCTCGGCCCAGCCGGGCCGGACCGGGGTCGCGCCGGCCGCGTACACGAGTTCGTCGAACCCCTCCCGGAATTCGCGGCCGGCGGCCAGGTCGCGGACGGTGACCGTGCGGGCGTCCAGGTCGATGCCGATCACGTCGTGGCCGGTGCGCACGTCGATGTCCTGCTCGCGGAAGGCCGCCGGGGTGCGGGCGACCAGGGCGTCCGGCCCGTCGACGAGGTCGCCGATCCAGTAGGGGATGCCGCACGCCGAGTAGGACGTCCAGTCGCCCCGCTCGAACGCGAGGATCTCGAGGTCGTCGCGTTTGCGGCGTTTGCGGGCCTGGGCGGCCGCGGACATTCCGGCCGCGTCGCCGCCGATCACGATCAGTCGCACGCGCCCATTCTGCCCCGTCCCGCCGGGAGAAGCGTGGAGAAGTGTTACCGCGTGATTTCCGGGAAGCTGCGACAGATGGTTGCCGCCCGCATCAGCGGCAATCTATGGTGACCCCACCGCAACCCTTTCTGGACTCATCGTGACAACCGTTCGTCGAAGCGCTTCGACGAACGGTGGACAAACGCGCCCCGAGAAAGGAAGACCCCGTGCGAATACCCGCCGTGCTTCTGCTGATCGCGCCCCTGCTCATCGGGGCGGCACCCGCCGAGCCGCCGTTCCGGGACCCGGCCCTGCCGCTGGAGACGCGGATCGAGGACCTGGTCGGCCGGCTCACCCTGGACGAGAAGATCGCGATGCTGCACCAGTACCAGCCGGCGATCCCGCGCCTCGGCATCGGCCTGTTCAAGACCGGCACCGAGGCGCTGCACGGGGTGGCCTGGTCCAACGACCACCGGACGAACACCAAGGTCGACGCCACCGCGACGGTGTTCCCGCAGGCGGTGGGCCTGGCGAGCACCTGGGACCCGGCCCTGGTCCAGCGGGTCGGCGCGGCCGTCGGCGACGAGCTGCGCGGGTTGCACGCGCAGGATCCGGTGGTCTGGGGGCTGAACGCCTGGGCGCCGGTGGTGAACCCGCTGCGCGATCCGCGGTGGGGGCGCAACGAGGAGGGGTACTCGGAGGATCCGCTGCTCACCGGGGCGATGGCCACCGCGTACGGGCACGGGTTGCAGGGCGACGACCCCGATCATCTGTTGGTCGCGCCGACGCTCAAGCACTACGCGGCGTACAACAACGAGGCCAAACGGGACGTGACCTCGTCCAACGTGCCGCAGCGCGTCCTGAACGAGTACGACCGTGCACCCTTCCGGATCGCGCTGGAGAACGACGCGGCGACCGGGGTGATGGCCTCCTACAACCTGATCAACGGGCGGCCGGCCACCGTCGACCCGGATCTCGGTGAGCTGCTGCCGACCTGGAGCGACCGGCGGCTGTTCAACGTCAGCGACGCGTGGGCGCCGACCAACCTGACCGGCTCGCAGGCGTACTTCGCGACGCAGGCCGAGGCGGACGCGGCGGTGCTCCAGGCCGGTCTGGACAGTTTCACCGTGAACGACACCGACGCCCAGCCGACGATCACCGCCGTCCGGCAGGCCCTGGACCGGGGACTGCTCACCGAGGCGGAGATCGACGAGTCGGTCGGCAACGCGCTGAGCATCCGGTTCCGGCTCGGCGAGTTCGACCCGGACGGCGGTCCGCACGCGGGCATCACCCCGGCGGTGATCGACAGTCCGGAGCACCGGGCGCTGGCCCGGGAGGCCGCAGGGGAGGCCGCCGTGCTGCTCAAGAACGACGGCCTGCTGCCTCTCAAGCCCGGCGGTACGGTCGCGGTGGTCGGTCCGCTCGCCGAGAAGGTGCACACCGACTGGTACGGGGGACGACTGCCGTACCGTGTCTCGACCCGGGATGCGATCGCCGAGCGGGCGGCCACGGTCACCACGGCCGGCGGGGCGGACCGGATCGCGCTGCGCGACGTCGCGACCGGCCGGTACGTGACCGTGGGGGAGACGGCGCTCGGCGTGACCGCGGACACCCCGGTCGCCGCCGCGCAGTTCGACAGCGAGGACTGGGGCGACGGCGTGTCCACGCTGCGCAGCGTCTCCACCGGCAAGCTGGTCTCCTACGACTGGGGGCCGTTCCGGGCGAACGCCGACGAGCCGGGCGGCTGGTTCGTCCAGCAGCAGTTCCGGATCGAGGACCAGGGCGACGGCACGGTCGTGCTGAACTACGCCGGCTACGAGACGCAGGAGTCCTGGTTCGGCACGAACCACTACGTGACCGTGGGCGCCGACGGGGTTCTGTCGCTGGGGGCCCCGACCGCGGCCGGCGCGGCCCGGTTCAGCCGGGAACTGCTGGTCGACGGGGTGGCCGCGGCCGCCGCCACCGCCCGGAAGGCGTCCACCGCCGTGGTCGTCGTCGGCACGAACCCGTTCGTCGCCGGACGCGAGGTGCACGACCGGGCCACGCTCGACCTCGGCGCCCGGCAGGAGGCGCTGATCCGGGCGGTGCGGGCGGCCAACCCGCGGACCGTGGTGGTGCTGCAGAGCAGCTACCCGCAGGCCATCACCTGGGCGCAGCGGCACGTGCCGGGCATCCTGTGGACCACGCACGCGGGGGCCGAGACCGGTCACGGTGTCGCCGATGTGCTCTACGGGGCGGTCAACCCGTCCGGACGGCTGACCCAGACCTGGTACTCCTCGGTGTCGCAGCTCCCGGCGGATCTCCTTCAGTACGACATCATCAAGAGTGGGCAGACCTATCTCTACGACACCGACAAGCCTCTCTATCCGTTCGGGCACGGGCTGTCGTACACCACGTTCCGTTACGGGACGCCGCAGGTCGGCGACGGCCGGGTGCGGGTGACCGTCACCAACACCGGGACGCGGGCCGGCGACGAGGTGGTCCAGCTCTACACACATCAGCGCACGTCACGCGACGTCACACCGGTCAAGCAGCTGCGCGGGTTCCGCAAGGTGCACCTCGCGCCGGGCCGCAGCACCACGGTCACCTTCGGTCTGGCGGCGGCCGACCTGGCCCGCTGGGACGTGACCCGGCAACGCTGGGTGGTCGAGTCGTCAGTGCACGACGTACTGGCCGGCCCGTCGTCCGCAGACATCCGTGTCCGCGCCGCGATGACGGTGCGTGGAGAACGGATACCCGCTCGGGACCTCGCACCTCTGACGCGAGGGGAGACCTTCGACGCGTACCACGATATTGATCTGGTCGATGAGACCAAGCGTCGCGGCACCGCGGTGACCAGCACGAAGGCCGGCGGGTGGATCGCCTTCAAGGATGCCGCGCTGCGCGGCGGGACCACCTTCCGGGCTCGCGCCGCCGGTGCGGGAACCGTGGAGGTCCGGATCGGCTCGGCGCGGGGCAGGCTTCTCGGCACGCTGACGCTTGCGGACACCACGTCCGTTCATGAGTACGCCTCCGTGAGCGCCCCGATCGCCCCGGTGACCGGACGTCACGACGTCTACCTGGTGCCCTCGCCCGGCCTGCGCCTGGCCGAGTTCAGCATCACGTGACCGAACCGGCAGCGCCGCGGCGATCACGCGTGTTTGTAGGATCCGACGAAAGGAGTGGCCTTGAGCAGTAGGAGGGCCGCCGGGAACGACCGGTCGACGTGGGGAGGCACCGTGCCGACGATCAACGACGTCGCCCGGGCGGCCGGGGTGTCCGCCAGCACGGTGTCCTACGTGCTGAGCGGGCGGCGCCCGATCTCGGCCGAGACCCGCGCCCGGGTGCAGGCCGCCATCGCCGAGCTCGGTTTCCACCCACATGCCGGGGCACGTGCCCTGGCCAGCAGCAAGACCAATGTGATCGCGCTGGTCGCGCCGTTGCGGGTGGACGTCAACGTGCCGGTCATCATGCAGTTCGCGACGGCGGTGGTGACCGCGGCCCGCGCGCACAACCACGACGTGCTGCTGCTGACCAAGGACGAGGGCACCGCCGGGCTGGAACGCGTCGCGCACAGCACCATGGTCGACGCGTTGATAGTGATGGACCTGGAACGCGACGACGTGCGCATCCCGGCGCTGCGCCGGCTCAAGCAGCCGTCGGTGATGATCGGGCTGCCCGCGGATCACGCCGGGCTCGCCTGCGTGGATCTCGACTTCGGGGCGGCGGCCAAACTGGCGCTGACCCATCTGGCCGGTCTGGGGCACGAGCGGATCGGGCTGGTCGGCCCGTCGCCGGCCGTCTACCGGCGGCAGACGACCTATGCGGACCGGTTCCTCACCGGTTTCCTGGAGGCGTCGGCGGAGCTGAACCTGCGCACGCTGTCGCACCCGTGCGAGCCGGGGGCGGCCGGGGCCCGGGAGTGCCTGGCGGATCTGGACACCGATCTGCCCGGGGTGACCGCCCTGGTGGTGCACAACGAGGAGGCGCTGCGGCCGCTGCTGGACCTGTTGCAGGCCAGCGGGCGGCGGGTGCCGGAGGACATCTCGGTGGTGGCGGTGTGCCCGCGGGATGTGGCGACCGCCATGCCGGTGAAGCTCACCTCGATCGACATTCCGGCGCACGACGTCGGCACGCTGGCGGTGGAGACCGTCATGCGGCTGCTCGACGGGCGCCGGGTCGAGTACACCCGTCTTCTGGCACCTGAGCTGGTGGAGCGGGACAGCTGTCGCGAAATCTCGCCGACACACCGTTGACATGAACGGCGCTCGTTCCTTAGCGTCTGGCGCAGAGTAGTCGTCGAAGCGCTTCGACGGATTCCCCTCCATCGTCGAAGCGCTTCGACAGTCAACCCCTCACTGCTTCCTCGACCAGTCCCTCTGGGAGGACGTTCATGTTTCGATCACGACGCGGCCTCGCCGCCGGTGCCCTTCTCCTGTCGGCTTCCCTGGCCCTGACCGCCTGCGGCGGCGGCAGCGGCGAGGACGAGGGCGCCGACGCCAAGTCCCTGACCCTCTGGCACTACGAGGGCCCGAACAGCGCCATGGGCATCGCCTGGAACAAGGCGATCGAGCTCTTCAAGGCCAGCCACCCCGGCGTCGAGGTGAAGTTCGAGGAGAAGGGCTTCGAGCAGATCCAGCAGAACGCCCAGATGATCCTCAACTCCGACAGCGCGCCGGACATCCTCGAGTACAACAAGGGCAACGCGACCGCCGGCCTGCTCTCCAAGCAGGGCCTGCTCACCGACCTCACCGAGGAGGTGACCTCGCGGGGCTGGGACAAGAAGTTGAGCACCAGCCTGCAGACCACCGCGAAGTACGACGAAGACGGCGTCATGGGCAGCGGCAACTTCTACGGCGTGCCCAACTACGGCGAGTACGTGATGGTCTATTACAACAAGGCCCTCTTCGACAAGTACAAGCTCGCCGTGCCGACCACACTCGACGAGTTCACCACGGTGATGGACACCTTCGTCCAGAACAAGGTGACCCCGCTCGCCGTCGGCGGCGCCGAGTACCCCGCCCAGCAGATCTTCTACGAGCTGGCGCTCTCCAAGGCCGACCGGGCGTTCGTCGACGACTACCAGCTCTACAAGAACAAGGTCGACTTCAAGGGCCCGCAGCTGACCTACGGCGCGCAGACCTTCGCCGACTGGGTGGCCAAGGGCTACATCCCCAAGGACTCGTCCGGCATCAAGGCCGAGGACATGGGCGTCTCCTTCACGCAGGGCAAGTTCCCGATCCTGATCTCCGGCAGCTGGTGGTACGGCCGCTTCGCCGACGAGATCAAGGACTTCGAGTGGGGGACCTTCCTCTTCCCGGGCAACACCCTGCACCCGGGCTCCAGCGGCAACCTCTGGGTCGTGCCGGAGAAGAGCAAGGCCAAGGCTCTCGCGTACGACTTCATCGACATCACCATGCAGCCCGAGGTGCAGGCGCTGCTCGGCAACAGCGGCGGTGTCCCGGTCGCGGCGGACGTCTCGCAGATCACCGACCCGAAGAACAAGGAGCTGATCGAGAACTTCAACAAGATCTCGACCAGTGACGGTCTCGCGTTCTACCCGGACTGGCCCGCGCCGGGCTACTACGACGTGCTGGTCGCCGGCATGCAGGGGCTGATCAGCGGCTCGAAGACGCCGGACGCGGTGCTCGACGAGATCGCCGGACCGTACAACGAGAACCTGGCCGACCTGGGCAAGTGAGACTCGCCGCGGGTGGCGTCCCCGGACGCCGCCCGCGACGGGCGGGAAAGGATCGGCCGTGAAACGCCATGGGTACGCGCCCTACCTGATACCGGGAGTCATCGCCTCGGTCGCCGTCATCGTCGTCCCGCTGGTGATGACGGTGTACGTCAGCTTCACCAAGTGGACCGGCGTCGGCAGCCCCCGCTGGGTCGGCTTCGACAACTACACCCGGCTCTTCGCCGACTCGCTGTTCTGGGCGTCCTTCGGGCACATCGCCCTGCTGATCATCGCGATGGCGGTGATCCCCACCCTGCTCGGCCTGGTCCTGGCAGCGGTGCTCTTCGACTACATCGCCAAACACTTCGGCGACCGGTGGGCCGGGCTCTTCCGGTCCGGCTACTACGTGCCGCAGGTGCTGCCGGTCGCCGTCACCGGCATCGTCTGGGGCTGGATCCTGCACCCCGGCTACGGCGCGCTCAACCGGATCCTGGAGGCGGTCGGTCTCACCGGCCTGGCCAAGGACTGGCTCGGCGACCCGGACTACGCGCTGTACAGCGTGATGGGCGTGATGATCTGGTTCCAGCTCGGCTACCCGATCGTGATGTTCATGTCCGGCCTGCAGCGCATCGACCCGTCGCTCTACGAGGCGGCGGATCTCGACGGCGCCGGCTGGTGGCAGAAGTTCCGCCGGATCACGGTCTACATGATCCGTCCGGAGTTCTACGTGGTCCTGGTGACCACCACGATCGCCTCGCTGAAGATCTTCGGGCAGGTGTTCGTGCTGACCGGCGGTGGACCGAGCAACGCGACGCTGGTGCCGTCGTACTTCGCGTACAAGAACTTCTTCGAGAAAGCCCAGGTGGGGTACGGGTCCGCGATCTCGACGGTGTTGACGGTGCTGATCGTCATCCTCGCGTTCGTGTTCCTGCGCCTGCAGAACCGGGCGGAGGACCGGGCATGACCGTCACCATCTCGCCCCCGGCGGCGCCGCCGTCACCGGTGACACCGAAAGCCGCCCGGCACCGCAACCCGGTCCGGTTCGTGGTGCTCGCCGTCCTGGCGGTCCTGCTGCTGCTGATCCTCGCGCCGCTGCTCGTGGTGGCGATCAACGCGGTCAAGAGCCCCGCCGAGTACGCGAGCAACGGCCCGCTGTCGATACCGACAAGTCTCTACTGGGACGGGATCGTCGACTTCTGGAACCGGGTGAACTTCGGCCAGAAGCTCTGGAACAGCTTCGTCACCAGCCTGGTCGTCGCCGTGCTCGGCGTGCTGCTGTCGATTCTCAACGCGTACGCGCTGGGCATCGGCCGGGTCAAGGGCCGGGTCTGGTTCCTGGTGTTCTTCCTGGTCGCCAACCTGCTCCCGCAGGAGGTGCTGGTCTACCCGCTCTACTACATCTCCAAGGAGATCGGCCTCTACGACAGCCTGATCGCGGTCGTCATCATCTTCACCGTCATCCAGAGCGCGTTCGGCACGTACCTGCTCACCTCGGTCTATGCCGAATTCCCCCGGGAACTGCTGGATGCGGCCGAGGTCGACGGCGCCGGCCGGTGGCGCACGCTCTGGCGGGTGGTGGTCCCGATCAGCATGCCGACCCTCGGGGTGCTGTTCACGTTCTTCTTCATCTGGACATGGAACGAGTTCTTCCTGCCGCTGGTCTTCCTCGTCTCGAACGACAACCAGACGGTTCCGGTGGCCCTGGGCGTCCTCCAGGGTGACCGGATGATGGACGCCACCACGACCAGCGCGTCGGCCCTGATCGGCATTCTGCCCGCCCTGCTCTTCTTCCTGATCTTCCAGCGGACCCTCACGCGCGGCATCGCTGCCGGTGCCATCAAGTAAAGGATCATCATGAAGTTCACCGACGGCTATTGGCGTAAGCGTGCTGGTCTCACGGTTCTTCATCCCGCGCATTTCCAGGATTCCGCGGCGGCCCCCGATTCCCTGACGGTGTGGGCGGCGACGCGCCCGGTCACGCACCGGGGGGACACCCTGAACTCCGGGCTGATCACGATAAAGGTGTCGTCGCCGGCCGCCGACGTGATCCGGGTCGACGTCTCCCATTTCAGCGGGACACGTCCGCTGTACCCGAACTTCTCGGTCGCGTCGTCCCCGGTGCCCGTGATCGTGGATGACCACTCGCTGACGTCCGGGTCGCTGACCGCGCGGTTCAACCCGGGGGAGAAGTGGGGGCTCGACTTCCTCGACGCCGACGGGCGCCGCCTCACCGGCAGCGGCTGGAAGGGCATGGGGATCGTCGACTCGGCCGACGGGTCCTACGTGCACGAGCAGCTCGACCTCGGCGTCGGGCACGTCGTCACCGGCCTCGGCGAGCGCTTCGGCCCGCTGATCAAGAACGGCCAGACGGTCGACATCTGGCAGGAGGACGGCGGGACCAGCAGCGAGCAGGCGTACAAGAACGTCCCGTTCTACCTGACCAACGGCGGGTACGGCGTGCTCGTCGACCACCCCGGCAAGGTCTCCTTCGAGGTGGCCTCCGAGATGGTCACCCGCACCCAGTTCAGCGTCGCCGGGCAGGAGCTCTCCTACCTGGTCATCCACGGCCCGACCCAGGCTGACATCATCCGCAAGTACACCGCGCTGACCGGGCGCCCGGCACTCCCGCCCGCCTGGTCGTTCGGCCTGTGGCTGACCACCTCGTTCACCACCTCCTACGACGAGGAGACGGTCAACAAGTTCATCGGCGGGATGGCCGACCGGGACCTGCCGCTGAGCGTGTTCCACTTCGACACGTTCTGGATGCGCGAGTTCAACTGGTGTGACTTCGAGTGGGACTCCCGGGTGTTCCCCGACCCGCCGGGCATGCTCAAACGGCTCGCCGACCGGGGACTGCACACCTGCCTGTGGATCAACCCGTACATCGCGCAGCGCTCGCCGTTGTTCGCCGAGGCCGCGGCCGCCGGATATCTGGTGAAGCGCGCCAACGGCGACGTCTTCCAATGGGACCTGTGGCAGGCCGGCATGGGCCTGGTCGACTTCACCAACCCCGAAGCCTGCGAATGGTACGCGAGCAAACTGCGTCCCCTGGTGGAGATGGGCGTCGACGCGTTCAAGTCGGACTTCGGCGAACGCGTACCCACCGACGTGGTGTGGCACGACGGATCCGACCCGGAACGGATGCACAACTACTACACGCAGCTCTACAACAAGGTGGTCTTCGACGTTCTGCGGGAACTGCGCGGCGAGGGTGAGGCGGTGCTGTTCGCCCGCTCGGCGACCGTCGGCGGCCAGCAGTTCCCGGTGCACTGGGGCGGCGACAACTCCAGCACCTTCGAGTCGATGGCGGAGAGCCTGCGCGGCGGGCTGTCACTGATGTCGTCCGGTTTCGGATTCTGGAGCCACGACATCGGCGGATTCGAAGGCATGCCCGATCCGGCGGTGTTCAAGCGGTGGATCGCGTTCGGCCTGCTGTCGTCGCACAGCCGGCTGCACGGGTCGTCGTCGTACCGGGTGCCGTGGCTCTTCGACGAGGAGGCCGTGGACGTTCTGCGGACCTTCACGCACCTCAAGTACCGGCTGATGCCGTACCTGTTCGGCGCCGCCCACGTGGCGCACGAGACCGGCGTGCCGGTGATGCGCCCGACGACGTTCGTGTTCCCGGACGACCCGGCGGTGACCCACCTCGACCGGCAGTACATGCTCGGCGACGACCTGCTGGTGGCGCCGGTCTTCACGGCCGGCGGCGAGGTCACGTACTACGTGCCGGCCGGGCGCTGGACCCGTTACCGGACCGGGGAGATCGTCGAAGGCCCCGGCTGGGTGACGGAGACGCACGGCTTCGACAGCGTGCCGCTGCTGGTCCGGCCGGGAGCGGTGATCCCGGTGGGTGCCCGCCGGGACCGCCCCGACTACGACTTCCGCGACGGCGTCACCCTGCGCCTCTTCGCCGACCTCGCCGACAGTACGACCGTGCGGGTGCCGGGCCTGGAGGCCGGAACGGAGAGCGTCTTCACCGTGGTGCGCGACGGCGCGGAGATCCGGGTGACGCGGGCCGGGGACGCGCTGCCGTGGCGGGTCGAGGCCGGTGACACGGTCGTCGAGGTCGCCGCCGACCAGGACACCGCCACCCTGACCCTGCGATAGCGGTTCCCCTCCCGAAGCCAGGCGGCCGTCGTTTCGTTCTCGGAACGGCGGCCGTTCTGCTTTCTGGGCGGGGCGCAGGATGAGGGAGATCTTCGATTTCGGTAATGTCCACTCTGAATGGATAGTTCGGTCGGAGCGCCGTGGTTCATCGGTTCTTCGGGGATCGGCCGGCTGCCAGGATGGCCGCATGACGAAGAGGGTGGCCGCCGAGCCGAACGATCTCGCACTGTTCTTCATCGAGCTGGCCAACGAGGGCGACGTCGACGGGCTGGTCGCGTTGTTCGAGCCGGACGCGGTGCTGGCGTTCCCGCCGGGCACCCTGTCGACCGGCCACGACGAGATCCGCAAGGCCATGGAGCAGTTCGTCGCACTGGGCCTCGTGCTGGTGCCGGGCGTCCAGCAGCCGGCCCTGATCAACGGCGACCTGGCGCTGACCGCGTCCCGCGTGCCGACCGGCCAGCTGACGGTCGAGATCGCCCGCCGCCAGCCGGACGGATCCTGGCTCTGGGCCGTCGACCAGCCGTCCCTTCCGCTGTAACCGGCTCCCGGCGGCAGCCGCACCCACCACCATGGGCGGGTGCGGCTGCCGTCGGCGTGTGGAGGGTCAGGCGGTCGAGGTCGAGGGCTGCGGGTCCTCCGTCGGGGTGGGCTCTGCCGTCGGGCTGGGGTCGTCCGTCGGGGTGGGGTCGGGGGTGACTGACGGGTCGGCCGGAGCCGACGGGGTGGGGAGGCCGGTCGGGACCGAGCCGCTCGGGCGCGGGCCGCCGGGGAAGGACCCGCTCGGCCGGGGGCCGCCGGGGAACGAACCGCTCGGGCGCGGGCCGCCCGGTCCGCCCCCGCCGGGGAAGCCTTGTCCGTCGCCCGCGACCGTGCCGGCGGTCAGCTCCACGATCGGGGTCGCACCCGTCAGGTCGCCGCCGGTGGAGAAGCCGTCGGCGAGTGCGATCGGACCGGGGGCGCCACCGGTGTAGATCATGTAGTGGCTGCCGGTCGTGATCTGCGCAGACGTGAACAGGACGCCCTTGAAGACCTTGGTGGCCACATAGGTGAGCAGCGGGACGCCGTCCTCGCCGACCAGGTGGACCACCGTGCCGGCCGGCTGGTCGGCGGCGAAGCCGTAGATCGCCCAGCCCTGACCGCTGGTGGGCGCCTGGGTGGCGATCACGTTGATGCCGGCGGCGACGGCCGTGCCGCCGGTGAACAGGAGGGGACCGTTCGCGTCGAGGGCACCCTCGCCGCCGCCGATCCGGGCCGAGCCGGTGGACACGACCACACCGCCGGAGATGCTCAGCGTTCCGTTGGAGTCCAGGCCGTCCGTCCCGCCGTCGACGATCACCGTGCCGCCGCTGATCGCGATCAGCGCGTTGGGCGCGGGCTCGAAGTCGCCGACACCCTCCTCCACGGCGTTGACCGCGTCGTCGGTCGCCGAGGCGGCGCGGACGACGCCACCGCTGATCAGGACCTTGAGGCCCTCGATCCCCTCGTACGACCGGGTCACGGTGACCTCGCCGGCGCTGATCCCCACGGTGCCCTCGGCGTGCAGTCCGTCGTCGCCGCTGCCCACGGTGAGACGGCCGCCGTCGACGGTGATCGCGTCGTCGGCATGCACGCCGTCATCGGTGGCGTCGACGGTGACCGTACCCTCGCTGAGCAGTGTCGATCTTTTGCTGTGGAGGCCCTTGCCGGTGGCGGTGACCGCGACGGATCCCCCGTCGATGAGCACGTCGGAGGCGGCGGAGAGGCCGTCGTCGCCGGCGGTGGCGGTCACCGAGCCGCCGGTGACCGCGACGTACCCGGTGGTCGCCTCCTCGCCGTCCGACTTCAGGGCGTCGCCGCCGGCCGTGGTCACGGTGATCGTGCCGCCGTCGACCACCACGTAGTCCCGGCCGCGGATCCCGTCGTCGACGGCGTTCACGGTGATCGTGCCACCCGTGACGACCAGGCCGTCGGTGCTGGTGACGCCGTCGTCCGCGTTGGCGGTGACGGTGAGCGAGCCGGTTCCGCCGATGGTCAGGGCGGCGGCGCTGAACAGGGCGGCGTTCGGTTCGTCCCGTTCGGTGGCGCCGTCGGACAGCGTGTTGGCGGTGCCCGGCGCGAGCACCACCTCGGCCCGCCCGGCCGCCGCGACGACCAGCGGCGCGGTGGTCGAGCTGCTGATCGACACTCCGGCGAGGATCAGCCGGACCGCGCCGTCGCCCGGGCTGTCCACCACCAGTTGACCGTCGGTCAGGGTTCCGCTGATGCGGTAGGTGCCGGGTGACCCGATCGTCACCACCGCGCCGTCCACGGTGACGCCCGGCCCGGCGGCCCGGGCGGTGCGCCCGGTCAGGCGGATGCGGCGCTCGGCGGGGTGCGGGCGGTTCCGGTCGTCCGGTCGTGCGCTCTCGTGGTCGGGCCGGAGGTGGGTGCGGGCCTCGGACGCCGCGGTGCCCGGGGTATGGGCCACGGCCTGGAGCGACGGGGCCGGGGTGGTGGCCGGCGCGGCCGCCATCGCCACCGCCGAGGCGGTCACCAGGGTGACGGCGAACGCCCCGGCCGCCGCGGGCACAGCGCCCCGCGGAATGCTGGATCTCATCGACAGGTCCTCTCCGAATCCGGACGCGGTCGTCCGGAAGGTGTGGGGATATCCTGGGAGCTTAAATTGAAGTACATCGATAGGAAGCTCGACGTTTCCTCAGAGTTCACTGTGGATCGCCGTCCGGAAAGTGATCAGAAACGATCACAGCGGGACTCTGCGGGTTCGGGAGCGGGGGCCGCGGGGCCTCCGGTACGGGAAGAGAGCGCTTCGATTCGTACACATCACAGGGATTTTGACCGTGTTCTTTGAATGTCTTTGATCGTTTCTGATTGATTGAGGCATTGACGTGTCTTATTGCGAGCGGTTTACTCCCGTAACAGGTTCGTCACCGGTGAGGAGTCGCGACGCGGATGAGCAGCGCACTGCGCGGAGGACGTGGGAAGGCGGGATGCGTCGCGATGTCGGCGGCGCTGCTGTGGGGGCTGGTGGGCGTGCCGCCCGCGGCCGCGGCCGACGCCGACGACGTCGTCGAGGTGATCGTGGACGGGACCGACGTCCACAAGGACAACGTCAACGGCCTCACCTACAAGGGGCTCGGCCTGATCAGCGCCAACAGCACCAGCAACCTGCTGATGGACTACAAGGCGGAGCACCCGCAGCGGTACTGGCAGCTCATCGACGTGCTGTTCGGCGGGACACATCCGCTGATCACCCACGTCAAGATGGAGATGGGCTCGGACACCAACAACTCCACCGGCGCGGACGCCGCGACGATGCGGACCGCCGACGAACTCGCCGACGCCTCACGGTCGCCGGGATTCCAGCTCGCCGCCGACGCCAAGACGGTCAACCCGGACCTCAAGGTCTCGATCCTGCGCTGGACCATGCCCTACTGGGTGCAGGCCGCGTGGAGCGCCGGAACCGGCCGGGACGAGATGTACCGGTGGTACAAGGAGACCATCCTCGACGCGTACCAGAAGTACGGCTACATGGTCGACTACGTCAACCCGGACACCAACGAGACCGGCAACCCGGACGTCTCGTTCATCAAGTACTACGTCGACGCGGTGGCGACCGATGACGACTTCGCCGATCCGCGGTACGGCATTCCGGCCGAGAAGCAGGCCGCGGCCGCCACGGCGTACCACGGCATCAAGATCGTCGCGTCCGACGAGAACCAGACCAAGAACATCGGGCCGGCGCTGCTGAACGACCCGGAACTGTTCTCGATGGTCGACGCGGTCGGCTACCACTACAACACCGACGACCGCTACGACGGGGCCGCCGACAGCAACACCTACGAGCCGTACACCAAACTCGCCACCCGGAGTGACAAGGAGGTCTGGTACAGCGAGGGGGTCGGCTCCTTCGGCTTCACCGACTACCGGGTCAACAACAACGAGGGGCCGGACGGCGCGAGCACCGGCATCGGCGGCCTGCAGAGCGCCCTCGACCTGGCCAACCGCAGCGTCAAGGGCTACTACCGGTCCAAACGGACCCACTACATCTTCCAGCCCGCGATCGGCTCCTTCTACGAGGGCGCGCAGTACAGCCACAAGGAACTGCTCAGCGCCCGCGACCCGTGGTCGGGCGCCATCCACTACGACGCGGCGATCTACGTCATGCGCCACTTCACCAGCTTCGCCACGGTCGGCTGGGAGAACGACGACAACACCGCGGGCATCTGGCGCACCGTGCCGGAAGCCAGCTGGAGCGGGGTCACCGGCACCGAGAACATCGACGGATCCAACGGCGCGGCCAGCTACATGACCCTGGCCGACCCGGACCGGCGGGACTTCTCCACGATCGCGGTCAACGACAGCGACCGCACCAAGACGTACCGCATCAAGGCCCAGGAGATGGACCTCGGCGCGGACCCCACGATGGAGGTCTGGGAGACCCGGGCCGCCGGATACCTGCGGCCGGTGGCCGAGCTGCAGCCCGGCGACGACGGCTTCTACACCTTCGCGGTGCAGCCGCGGTCGATCGTCACCTTCACCACCCTGGACCGCAGCGCCGACCCGGAGACCAGCCGGCGGCTGCCCGAGACGGGGGAGCGCACCGTCCTGGACGACGGCGACGTTCTCTACGCCGACGACTTCGGATACGCCGACGAGGGCCCGGTCGAGGTGGGCGTCGGCAACGGCGCCGAGCGGCAGGCCCAGCCGTACCTGGCGTCGCGGGGTCACGAGCCGCGGTACCTCGTCGACCAGACCGGCGCCTGGCAGGTCGGCGCGGACGGCACGCTCTATCAATACCTCGACCAGTCGATGAAGGACACCGCGGCGTGGAACCGCACCACCCCGAACACCCTGGTCGGTGACTTCCGCTGGCAGAACTACCGGGCGAGCGCCGACGTGTCGTTCCCCGACCCGGCGGGCGGCTCAGCCGGTCTCGGCGTCCGCCAGCAGAGCGGGATGACCGCGGACAGCGCCGCCTACCGCATCCGCATCGACCGCTCCGGGACCTGGACCTTCTTCAAGCGCGGCACGACCATCGCCACCGGCACCCGGCCCGCCGCCGGTGCGTACCGGCTGGCGGTCGAGGCGAAGGGCGCGACGGTCACCGCGTTCGTCGACGGCACCGCGGTCCACAGCTGGACCGACCCGGCACCGGAACTGGCCGGGCGGGTCAACCTGTCCAGCGACTTCTACCGCACCGGCTTCGACAACCTCAAGATCGAAAAGATCGACGGCTTCTCGGCGTACGCGTCGACACTCGTCGACGACATGGACAGCGCTCTCGCCTACACCGGCACGTGGAGTCACCGGGCCTCGGCCGGTGACGCGATGGACTGGCACCGGACCACCAGCACCAGCGCTGTGGCCGGCTCCACCGTGACGACCGAATTCCAGGGCACCGGACTGGACCTGATCGGCGGCAACACCGGCGGCGCCACCCTGGACGTCACCGTCGACGGGACGCCACTGGCCCTCGGCGCGACCACCCGGGCCAGTGGTAAACGGCAGGCCACGTACACGCTGCGCGGCCTCGCCGCCGGCCCGCACCGGGCCACGTTCACGCTGCGTACCGGCACCCTGGTGCTCGACGCGGTCACCGCGATCTCCGGTGAGGTGACCGGCGCCGTCGACACCGCGCCGATCCGCAACGCCCTGGCCGCCGTCGGAACCCCCGCCGAAGCCGACTGGTCGGCGCGGACCTGGGCGGTCTTCGCCGCGACCCGGGCACAGGCGGTGGCGGCGCTCTCCGGGCAGCCCGGCCTGGACACGATCGGCGTCAACGAGATCGCGGCACGGCTCATCGCGGCGTACGACGGTCTGCGGCCCTCAAACGTCACCGACACGGTGCGCGACCTGGGACTCGCCGGTGCGGTGCAGAACACCGGCGACCTGCCGGCGAGCGTCACCATCGACGGGCGGGAACGGGCGGTCACCTGGACACCTGCCAGCCGCACCACCGCCCGGCCGCTGTGGACGACGGTCACCGTGGAGGGCTGGACGAACGAGGCGTACGCGGACGGCCGCAAGCAGGCGATCACCGCCCGTTATGAGGTGGTGCCGGCGTCGCTGGTCTACTACATCGACGCCGGGGTGCCCGCCGGGCAGACCTCGCCGCAGTTCGCCGCCGTGCGCGGCATCGTCAACCAGGTGCCGGACCAGATCTCCACCTCCGCCACCACCTGGGGCTACGTCGACGACGGCATCACCGTCAAATCCGGCACCGACGTCACCGACAAGTTCTCCACCGGCACCTGGGCGGGCAGCAACAAGACCATCCGCTACCGGCTGCCGCTGGACGCCGGTACCTATGTGCTGACCGCCGGCTTCGCCGAATGGTGGAGCCAGACCCGGGCCATGTCGCAGACCGTCACCGTCGACGGCACCACGGTGACCGGCACCCCGGTCGCGCTCAGCTCGTCCACCACCCGGGCCACCGGCACCGTCACGTTCACCGTGCCCACCCCGACAGTCGTGACCTACACGGTGGCGAAGACCGGCTCCGCCGACCCGGTGATCAGCTGGCTCGCGGTGGCCCGCACCGGCGACCCCGTCAGCGCCTGGGCGGCAGACGCCGTCTACGTCGCCGGCGACCGGGTCCGGCACTCCTCCCGGGTCTTCGCGGCCCAGTGGTGGACCCGCGGCGAGACACCCGGCGCCTCGGTGACCGGGCCCTGGGCCGAGGTGGGCGCGCCGGTCGTCTGCGGGACCGCAGGCTACACCGCCTGGACGCCGTCGTGGATCTACACCGGTGACGAGGTGGTGGTGCACTCGGGCCGGCGGTGGCAGGCCCGGTGGTGGACGCGCGCCCAGCAGCCGGGCGACCCGTACGGCCCGTGGCAGAACCTCGGCGCCTGCTAGACACCTAATCGCAGTCAGGCTCTGCCTCTGTGGTGATTTCGGGCGCTCAGCGCGCCCGTATTCACCACACCCACAACAGCGTGGTGATTTGGGGCGTCCAGCGCGCCCGTATTCACCACACCGCCACGGGTGTGTTGATTTGGGGCGTCGAGCGCGCCCGTATTCACCACACCACCAGGGGTGTGGTGATTTGGGGCGTCGAGCGCGCCTGTAATCACCACACCGCCACGGGTGTGGTGACTTCGGGCGTCCAGCGCGCCCGAAGTCACCACGCGGACGGGCTTCGCACCCTAGCCACGAAACGGGTCTAGACGCTGCGGAGTGGTGGAGGAGCTGCCCTCCATCACTCCGGTTCGCGGCCGGTCAGCTCGGCGATCCGGTCCAGCAGCCAGGCCGGGGCGGTCGGCTCGGCGGCGATTTCGGCTATCGGAAGGCGTTCCAGAAGGCCGTGCTGGAGGGCGTCATCCTCCGAGTCCCGGCCCAGAAATCGCATCATCACCCCGAGGAAGGCGTGGAGCAGCCGGAAATCGAAGGACAACCGGGCACCGAGCAGCGTATCCAGGACGCTGAGGGCGAGGTCGGCCGTCGCCTCCGGGTCCGTCTGCAGCCGGTCGAGAATGTGGACGCTGTAACTCCGCTGGTCCGCGCCGGTCCACTGGAGGTCGCGGGTGACGACGTCGGTGGCGGCGAGGTAGATCTCCGGCGACGGGTTGGTCCACAACCGCATCAGAAGGTGGGCTGCCGATACGGACCCCACGAAGCTGGTCACGGCGAATCCCAGGTTCGTGTACAGCGGTTCGACGGTGTGCTGGGTCACGTCGGTGGCGGAACTGACGGCGAAGGTGGCCGTTTGGCGCAGGGAGGCGGGACTCAGATTGTTCCGCCGTGACACGAGATCGGCGCGGTCGGCCCGGTCGGGACTGATGTCGAGCGTCCAGAAGACGTCGACCGGTTTGATCCGCGTCGATCGATGAGGCAGGGCGGCGAGCCGTAGGTCGCGCCGTCCGCCGGACCAGATCCGGTCCAACTTGATCGTCTCGGTCAGGCTGATCCAGCCGCTCGGGTGGGAGAGCTGGGAGTGCCACAGGAGAGTGTCGCTGTGCCAGGCGTCGTAGATGTCGCGGTCGGGCCCGTAGAGATCGGAGGCTGCCAGCTCTCCGGTGAGGAAGACGCACAACAGGAGAAGGTTGGCGCTGTAGGCGGCGTATCGGGCGGGCTCGCTCGCGGGGCTGGGCCGGTAGGCGGCGAACCGGTGGGCGGGTGGTGTGTAGGGGACCGCTCGAAACAGGCGGATCAGGATATTGCGTAAATTATCGCGGCCATCTGCCGGAGCCAAGGCGGCGAGGAAGGTCATGATCGGGGTGCGGGCGCTCAACGGCTGGAACGACAGCAGGGCGCGGAGCAGGTCGTCGTCGGCCTCGGCCGCGCCGAAAGACATCGTCGAGGCGGACTCGCGGGCGGCCATGTCGGCCAGGACCTGGCAGGTCAGGCGGGCGACCAGGTATTCGCCGAAGGTGGCGTGCAGGAACTCGTAGGTCTCCAGCCGGGTGTCGTCGTGTGCGGCCCGGGCCCGGTGGATGAAGAAGAACCGGCCGAGTTGGCGTTCGGCGTCCCGCAGCGCCGGGCGCAGGCCGCTGGCCGGGGCGGCACCCGGGTGGCCGAGGAGTGCGGTGAGGTCGTCGTCCAGGCCGGCCTCGGTGACCCATTGCGCGCCCCGGTTGAACATGGCGAAGGCCACCACGGACAGGCGCCGCAGCTCGTTCTCGACGGCGTCCCGGAACTCGCGGCCGGGCAGGCCCGGACGGTGCTTGGCGACCTCGCGCTCGGCGAAGTCGTGAAGCAGCCGTTCGTACAGTTGGTGGGTGTGAAGGCCCTGCTGGAGAGTGCCGCCGCCGCCCGCGTAGAGCGCGAGCATCAGCAGGAGCAGCGGTTGTTCGGCGAGGTCCGGGTGGGCCAGAACGGTCGCCGCGGGGACCGGCGGCGTGCCGGGGTTGGCCGCGTTCCAGATGTCCAGCCAGGCCCGCACCTGGCCGTCGTCGAAGGGTTCCAGGCGTAGTGCGACGGTCTCCTCCGGGGTACGCGCCCGGTCGGCGACCGCCGTGCGGCTGGTGACGATCACCGCCGTCGGCCGGCCCTGCTCGGCCTCGCGGCGCTGGAAGGCGGCCACCTTGACCAGGTAGTCGGTCTGGCTGACACCGGTCGCCTGCAGGAGTTCGTCGAAGCCGTCCAGCAGGATCACCGGCAGGGTGTCGGGTGCCGAGCGGATCAGGGCCGGCCAGTCGACGCGTTCGCCGGTGGCCTTGCGGACCGCGTGTTCGAGACGGTCCTGGAAGTCCTCGGCGGCGGTGACGTCGCGCAGCACCACCCGGACCGGCAGGAAGTCGGCGGCCGGCAGCCGGGCGGCCAGCACCCGGGTCAGCACCGACTTGCCCGAACCGGGCTGGCCCAGGACGAGCAGCGGCGCCCGGACGGCCTGCGGGGACGTCAGGTGCCCGATCAGGAACTCCCGCAGGTCGTCGCGGACCGGGAGCGCGGACCACCAGGACTCCTCGCTGATCCGGGCGGCGGGCGAGACCCCGGCCGCCCGGAAGCGGGGCGGGAGGTAGGCCTCGCACAGGGCGGGCACCACGATCCCCTCCGGGGCGTCCCCGGACTCGACGACCGGCCGTTTCAGCTCGGCCTGGTAGGCCCGGGCCAGGCTTTCGCGGCGTTCGTCCGGCGCCCGGCCGGTGGAGATCGCCCGGAGTGCCTCCTCCAGTTCGGCCAGGGCCGCCCGGGTGGCCCGGTGTTCCCGCTGCCCGGCCCAACACGCGACCTCGGGGAAGTCGGCCGCCAACCGCCGGAACGACTCGTCGTAGCGCCGGCAGGCGTGCTCGGGGACGCGGTCGAAGGCTTCGGAGAGTCGCCGCCTCCCGGTGTCGTCGAGGCTGTCCACGACGGAGAGCCCGTCGACGAACTTCTGCAGGACTCCGCGGAGGATCGCGTAGTGGACGAGCAGACGGCCCCGGAACGCCTCGGGCGCCTCCTGCGGTTGTGGCTGGGGCTGGCCGCTGGTCTGCAGGATCAACACCATCGACCTGCCGGGTTCCAGGGGGCGGCGGCCGGCGAGACCGGCCTGCTCCTCGGCGGTCAGCGCCAGTTCGTCGAGGGTCAGTGGCAGCCGCACGTCGTTCAGGGCCTCGAAGAACGACGTGATCACCAGGACCGTGTGGGCGGCCTCCAGGCGTTCGGTGCGGGAGTGGCGGGACAGGCCGCTGCGGCGTTCGGAGAGGGAACGGACCAGGTCGTGGCTCAGCCGGACCAGTTCGCCCTTGGCGTCGAACCAGCCCAGCACCTCGGAGACCACCGGCGCGGTGCCGAGCATCAGGGCACCGGCGACCCTCTCGATGGCGGTGACGGTCCTGCTGTCCTGGCCGCCCAGGAGACGGACGGCATCCGCGTAACTCAGTGACCGGGGCATAACCTCCATCATGGAGGTCGATGCAAGCGGGTCAGGCGGGGTGGGAGACGGCCTGGAAGACGCGGGCGTGCAGGCCCGGTACGTCGCCGCGCACCCCCTCCAGCAGCCAGTGGCACATCTGCATCGAGACGTCGACGACGGTCTTCACCCGTTCGTAGCGGCGCTCGGTGAACGCCGTCCACAGGTCGTCGTCCACGGTGTGACGGGTGGTCAGCAGTTCGGCCAGGACGGCGGCGTCCTCCAGGGACTGGGCGGCGCCCTGGGCGACCGTCGGCGGGCAGACGTGGGTGGCGTCGCCGATCAGGACGACGCGGCCGCGGTTCCACGGTGGGGGCAGCAGGTGGACCTGGAAGCGGGTGAAGTTCACCGGGGACGACGCGACGATGTCGTCCCACGGGCCGTGGTAGGGCTCGGCCAGGGACCGCACCAGCTCCAGCGCCTCGGCCGGGGGCAGGTCGCCGCGGTTCTGCGGGCGTTCGACCAGGAAACCGTAGAGGGAGTCGTCGCCGGTGGGGCAGAAGCCGGCGATGAAGAGCGGACCGCCGAAGATCAGTTCGGTGCGGGTGACCGAGGGCGGGCGGGGCGCGACGAAACGCCAGATGTCCATGCCGACGTCGGTGGTGGGCAGGTCGATGCCGACCGCGGACCGGGTCGTCGAGTGCAGGCCGTCGGCGCCGACCACCAGGTCGTAGACGCCGGAGGTGCCGTCGGCGAAGTGGGCGGTGACCGCGGTGGCGTCCTGGTCGACGCCGGTCAGGGCGGTGCCGTACCGGATGCGGGCACCGGCTGCCGCCGCCCGCTCGACCAGGATGCGGGCCAGCACCGGGCGGTACGTGCCGAAGGTGGCCGGCAGGTCGGGCCCGCCGGTGCGGTTGTCGGTGACCTCGCCGAGCAGGGCCGCCTGCGGGCCGGGTGCGCGGATGCCGAGGCCGTCGAAGGCGTACCCCCGAGGTTGGAGATCCTCCCAGACGCCCAGGGTGCGCAGGACGCGCAGCGCGTTGCCCTGCAGGGTTATCCCGGAGCCCACGGCGCCGACCGTGGGGCGGGAGTCGATCAGATCGACGGTGACGCCGGCCGAGGCCAGCAGGATCGCGGTGGCACAGCCGGCCGCACCGGCACCGACCACCAGAACCGATTCGACGGCGGGCACGCGGCCGATCATATCGACAAGTGTCCCTGATCGGGAGGCCCGGAACGGCATACGGGACCCGGCGGTGGGTAACGTCCCGGGCGGGTGGGCCGAAAGACCCGGGACCGATGTCTTTGGCCCCCTGCGGCCGTGCTTCCGCAAGCCTAGATTCGACCTTGAAAGAACGCGAAGAGCACGTCAGGACGCGAACACGCTTCTCCCGAGAGGAATGACCGTGACCGCCGTTTCGGAAAACCGGGCCGCCACGCTCGACCAGGACGCACTCGTGCGGAAGCTCGCCGCTCCCGACGAGTCCGAGGTCGCCGGCCTCGACGCCTGGTGGCGGGCGAACAACTATCTCACCGTCGGCCAGATCTATCTGCAGGGCAACCCCCTGCTGCGGGAGCCGCTGACCTCCGAGCACATCAAGCCGCGTCTGCTCGGCCACTGGGGCACCAGCCCGGGCCTGAGCTTCGTGTACGCCCACGTCTCCCGCCTGATCAAGACCACCGGCCAGCAGGCGATCTACCTGGCCGGTCCCGGTCACGGCGGTCCCGCGCTGGTGGCCGCCGGATACCTCGAGGGCACCTACTCGGAGGTCTACCCGAAGGTCAGCCTGGACGAGGACGGCCTGCTCACGCTCTTCCGCCAGTTCTCCAGCCCGGGCGGCATCCCCAGCCACGTCTCGGTGACCACCCCGGGCAGCATCCACGAGGGCGGCGAACTCGGGTACGTCCTGGTGCACGCGTTCGGCGCGGTGATGGACAACCCGGACCTGCTGGCCATCGCGGTGGTCGGCGACGGCGAGGCGGAGACCGGCCCCCTCGAGGGTTCCTGGAAGGGCGTCTCCTTCATCAACCCGGAGCACGACGGCGCGGTGCTGCCGATCCTGCACCTCAACGGCGCGAAGATCGCCGGACCGACGGTGCTGGCCCGCAAGGACCCGGCCGAGGTGCGCAAGCTGCTCGAGGGCCACGGCTACGACGTCATCGAGATCGAGGGCTCCGACCTGCCCGGCATGCACCACCGGTTCGCGCAGGTGCTCGCCGAGGCCTGGGGCAAGATCCGGGCGATCCAGACGGCCGCCCGCAACGGCACCTGGGACGGGCAGCGCCCGCACTGGCCACTGATCATCATGCGTACGCCGAAGGGCTGGACCGGCCCGGAGAAGATCGACGGGATCACGGTGACCGGCACGTGGCGCTCGCACCAGGTGCCGCTCTCCGGTGTCAAGGGCAACGACGAGCACCTGCGCGATCTGGAGACCTGGCTGCGGTCGTACCGTCCGGAGGAGCTCTTCGACGCGACCGGCTCACCGACCGACGTGGTGCGCTCGATCAACCCGGACGGCGACCTGCGGATGAGCGCCACCCCGCACGCCAACGGCGGACTGCTCACCCGGGATCTCGACATGCCCGACTTCCGGGATTACGCGATCGACGTGCAGCGGCCGGCCCAGGGGCGTGCCGAGTCGACGCGCAAGCTCGGCGAGATGATGCGCGACATCTACCAGCGTAACGACGACCGGTTCCGGCTGTTCTGCCCGGACGAGACCAACAGCAACCGGCTCGGCGCGGTCTTCGACGTCTCCGACCGCGGCTTCATGGAGTCGGTCACCGGCGACGACGTCAAGATCAGCCGCCACGGCCGGGTGATGGAGGTGCTGTCCGAGCACAACTGCCACGGCTGGCTGGAGGGGTACAACCTCACCGGGCGGCACGGCATGTTCGCCACCTACGAGGCGTTCGCGATGGTCAGCGCGTCGCAGACGATCCAGCACGGCAAGTGGCTGCAGGAGGCGAGCCACCTGCCGTGGCGGGCCAAGGTGCCGAGCCTGAACATCCTGCTCACCTCGACGGCCTGGCGCAACGACCACAACGGCTTCTCGCACCAGGGCCCCGGCCTGATCCAGAACGTGCTGACCCAGCGCGGCGACGTGGCCCGGGTGTACCTGCCGCCGGACGCGAACACCCTGCTCTCGGTCGCCGACCACTGCTTCCGGTCGCGGTCGTACATCAACCTGATCGTCATCGACAAGCAGCCGCAGCTGCAGTGGCTGACGATGGACCAGGCGATCGAGCACTGCACCAAGGGCGCCGGGATCTGGGAATGGGCCGGCACCGACGACGGCTCCAGCGACCCGGACATCGTGCTGGCCTGCGCCGGTGACGTGGTGACCATGGAGACGGTGGCGGCGGCGCAGATCCTCAAGGAGAAGCTGCCGCAGCTCAAGGTCCGGGTGGTCAACGTGGTCGACCTGATGACCCTGCCCCGGCCGAAGGACCACCCGCACGGCATGAGCGAGACCATGTTCCGGGAGCTGTTCACCGACCACGTGGACGTCGTCTTCTCCTTCCACGGCTACCCGGGCGCCATCCACCAGCTGGTGCACGGCCGGCCGGACGCCGACCGGTTCCGGGTGCGCGGGTTCATCGAGCAGGGCACCACGACGACCCCGTTCGACATGACGGTCCGCAACCGGGCGTCGCGTTACCACCTGGTGATGGACGCGATCAACAACGCGGGTCGGCTGCCGAGCGGCGCGTCGGACGTCAAGGCGTGGTGCGAGAAGCAGCTCGAGCGTCACGAGCGGTACGTCGTCGAGCACCTCGAGGACATGCCGGAGGTCCGCGACTGGTCCCTGGGGGACTGGGCGGAGAACTGATCATCATCGACGGCGAGCCCGGCCCTTCTCAAGGGGCCGGGCTCGTGCCATTTCCCACTACGTGTCACGGTCTGTCGACTCTGTGTTCGCATCTGCGTGATCTCCGTGCTGAACGAACGCTTACGAACAGGTGAGCCGAAGATTCCGTGGTCGAGACATTCTTCACCCTTTCAATCGACGGTTCTAGAAGAGAGGGTGGGGTAGGCACCACATACCCGTCGCTCGACGATGAGGAAGGGGACCCCCATGACCGACACCCTGAACCCCTGGCCGACGACCCGGCAGGGCACCAAGGACCACCCCGTCCCGACCCTGCAATACCTGCTGCTCGCGCACGGCCACACGGTCACCGTCGACGGAGTCTTCGGACCGCAGACCGGCGAGGCCGTCCGCGCCTACCAGCGGACCCGGGGACTCACCGACGACGGCGTCGTCGGCCCGGACACCTGGCACGCCCTGCTCGTCGAGGTCGCCCCGGGATCGCGCGGCAACGCGGTCCGCGGCGTCCAGCACCGGGCCGGCGTCACGGTCGAACCCGACGGGGAGTACGGCCCGCGTACCCAGGACGCGGTCCGTGAGGTGCAGGCGGCGGTCCTGGCGAGCGGCACCCCGATCGCCGTCGACGGCGTGATCGGGCCCAAGACGTGGCAGGCCCTGATCGGCGGCGTCAGCGCCCCGCTCAGCCGCGCCGCATAGCGGGGTCGAAGCCGAACGGCAGCTCCAGGCGGTGCTCGGCCATCAACTCACGGTCGGCCAGCAGCGCCTGCGTGCCGCCGTCGGCGACGATCCGGCCGGCGTCCAGGATCACCGAGCGGGGGCAGAGCTCCAGGGCGTACGGCAGGTCGTGGGTCACCATCAGCACGGTCACCGGCAACGACTCGATGATCTCGGCCAGTTCGCGGCGGCTGGCCGGGTCGAGGTTGGACGACGGCTCGTCGAGGACCAGGATCTCCGGGCGCATCGCCAGCACGGTCGCGACCGCCACCCGGCGCCGCTGCCCGAACGAGAGGTGGTGCGGCACCTGGTCACGGTGCCCGGTCATGCCGACGGCGGCCAGCGCCTCGTCCACCCGGGCGGTGAGCTCGGCACCGCGTACCCCCAGATTGGCCGGGCCGAAAGCGACGTCCTCCGCGACCGAAGGCATGAAGAGCTGGTCGTCGGGGTCCTGGAAGACGACGCCGACCCGGCGCCGGATCTCGGTGATCGCCGCCCGGTCGCCCGGGGCGACCGGCATCCCGGAGATCTCCACCCGCCCGCCGCCGCCGTGCAGGATGCCGTTGAGATGCAGCACCAGCGTGGTCTTGCCGGCCCCGTTCGGCCCGAGCAGGGCCACCCGCTCGCCCGGCGCGACGCTCAGATCGACGCCGCGCAGCGCCTCGCGCCCGTCGGGATAGGCGAAACGCAGTCCGGTGATGCTCAGGGCCGGGGTCATGCCGATGATGCTAGAGGCGGAGCCGGTCACACCCGCAACGGGTGTGAACGAGGAGGAGTCACATGCCCCTGGCGAGGACCACGGCCAGGATCGCGGCGGTGGCGACCGGGAGCGTGGCCGACAACGCCCATTCCCGGGCGGGCGCCCGGGAGTCGGAGACGGCCGGGAGACGACCGGTGTAGCCGCGCGACAGCATCGCCAGGTAGACCCGCTCACCACGCTCGTAGGAGCGCAGGAACAGCGACCCGACGCCGACCGCGAACGCCTTGGCCTGCCAGAGGAACCGCGGATCGTACGCCCGGGAGAGCCGGGCGATCCGCATCCGCCGCGCGTCGTCGGCGAGCACGTCGATGTAGCGCAGCATGAACGTCATGATCTGGGTGAACACCACCGGGCAGCGCAGCCGGTCCAGCCCGAGGATCAGGTCCCGCATCGTGGTGGTCGCGGCGAGCAGCAGCGACGCCAGCACCCCCAGCGTGCCCTTGGCGAAGATGTTCCATGCGCCGTGCAGGCCGTCGACCGACAGCGAGAAGCCCAGCCAGTCGACCCGCTCGCCGCGCCCGGCGAACGGCAGCGCCACCGCCAGAACCACGAACGGCAGCTCGATGGTGGCCCGTTTCGCCAGCCAGCCGGCCGGCACCCGGGCGATCACCGCGACGACGGCGAGCAACAGGAGGTAGCCGCCGAACGCGGCGAACGCGGTGCGTGGCGTGCTCACCACCAGCACGGTGAAGAGCAGCATCGCCACGATCTTCACCTCGGGGGAGAGCCGGTGGATCGGGCTCTCCCGGTCGAGGTGCAGGCTCATGCCGTCAGCTTAGTAGCACGTCCGCCACGTCCCTGCGGGCGGACGGGTGACCCGGATAGCCGTAGCCCACCCGGAACGCGATCTGCGGGAACCCGCTGCGGCCCAGCGACCGCCGCAACTGGTCGCGGGCGGCCGGCACCTCGATCGGCTGGGAGATCAGCGAACCGGTCAGCCCGGCGTCGGTCGCGGCCAGCAGGACCCGCTGCAGCGCCTGACCGGCCATCACCTGGTCCAGCCGGCGGTCCCCGGCGGTGCCCAGGATGCCGACCAGCGGCTCCGGCTCGTAGTCGCGTCCCGGCGACCGGTGCCGCTGCGCGAACGACCGTTGCGGGATCAGGTCCTGGTGCTCGGCGACCGGCGCGCCGGCGGCCACCGGGATGCCGTCCTCGGCCGTGTCGGCGCCGGTCCAGGTGATCAGCTCGGACTGGTAGCGCACGTCGCGGCGCAGCACCCGGTCGGCGCTGTGCGCGATCTCCGAGAAGCCGGTCAGTGCGGTCATCCCGACCAGCAGATCGAGCCAGCCGCCCTCGGCCTGCACCGCCTCGATCAGGCGGACCCGGACGTCGGCGGGCACCGGGTCCGGCCAGAACGGCTCCCGGTTGCTGTGCCGGCGTTCGATCGCGGCGTGCAGGTCACGTTCGATGTAGGTGGGCGGGCGCTGCCGTCCCGGGGTCAGCCGGGCGATCACCTCGGGTTCGTGGCCGTCGGGCAGCAGGCGCACCTCGGCCGGGGTGCCGGCCCAGGCCAGCGCCAGCCGGGCGTTGAACGTGGCCGCGCCGCAGGCCAGGCGCATCGCCCAGCCGCCGTTGTCGGCGACGGCCAGGTGCCGGCCCGGATCCGCGAGGACCTCGATGGCGCCGTCGCGGAGCCGGAACATCCACGGCTGGCTGTTGTACATGGACGGGGCATGGATCCCGGCCGCGGCGGCGCGCCGCAGGTCGGACTCGTCGTAGCGCGTCACGGCTGATTCTCCTTCACGGTGTACCTCCACCGTGCCGTGCCGGTGCCCGGTCCGTTAAGGGCCGAAAGTCCTCCTCAACCGGACAGCGGAACCCGCCAGGTGACCATGGCCCCCGTGCCGTCCGGCCGGGTGGCGATCTCGAAGGCCCCACCGAGGTCGTGGGCGCGCTCACCCATGTTGACCATGCCGCCGCGGGCCAGCGCCGGGTCGATGCCCACGCCGTCGTCCTCGACCTGCAGGATCAGTTCGCCGCCGGCGGCACGCACCGAGACGCGGACGGCGGTCGCGTTCGCGTGCCGGGACACGTTCGCCAGGGCCTCGCGCAGCACCGCCATCAGCTCCGGCACGATGTCGTCCGGCACCGCGCTCTCCACCGGCCCGGACGTCTCCAGCACCGGCCGGAAGCCCAGCGTGTCGAAGGCGGCGTCGACCGTGTCGCGCAGCTCGGTGCGCAGCGTGGCGCCGACCGGGGCGCGCAGCTCGAAGATCGACCGGCGGATGTCGCGGATGGTGGCGTCCAGGTCGTCGACCGCCGCGTTGACCCGCCGCAGCACCTCCGGCTTGGCCCCGGACGCCTGCGCGGCCGCGCCCTGCAGCTGCATGCCGGTGGCGAACAGCCGCTGGATGACCACGTCGTGCAGGTCGCGGGCGATGCGCTCGCGGTCCTCCAGGACGGCCAGCAGCTCCCGCTGCTCCTGGGCGCGGGCCCGTTCCAGGGCCAGCGCGGCCTGCCCGGCGAACGTGGAGAGCAGCACCGCGTCGTCGGACGTGAGGACCGCCCGGTGCACGGCCTGACTGACGATCAGCACGCCCTGCGGCATGTCCGCGCCGGCCAGCGGGGCGGCCAGCGCGGCGCTCCCCGGCACCGGACCGGGCCACTCGGCGACCTCACGCAGGTTGTCCAGCATCAGGTAGCGCTCGGTGCCGAAGGTCTGCGCGCCGAGGCCGTCGACCGGCAGCACCCGGCCGGTCATGCCCTTGCAGTCGGCGTCGGCGCTCTCCACCACCTCGATGGTGTAGCGGTCGTTCTCCTCGTCGTAGAGCAGCACCATGACCAGCTCGGCGTCGGCGACCTCGCGGGCCCGGCGGGCGATCAGCCGCAGCGCCTCGGTCCGGCGGACGGTCCCGAGCAGCACCCCGGTGATCTCGCCGGCCGCCTCCAGCCAGCGCTGCCGGCGCTGGGCCACCTCGTAGAGCCGGGCGTTGTCGATGGCGACGCCCGCCGCGGCAGCCAGCGCCACCACGATCTCCTCGTCATCCTCGGTGAACTCGGCGGCCCCGATCTTCTCGGCCAGGTAGAGGTTGCCGAAGATCTGGTCGCGGGTGCGGACCGGGACGCCGAGGAAGCTGTGCATCGGCGGGTGGTGCGCCGGGAAGCCGTACGAGTCCGGATGCTGGGTGATGTCCGGCAGCCGGACCGGCCGCGGCTCGGTGATCAGCAGGCCCAGCACACCCCGGCCGTGCGGAAGGTCACCGATCTTGGCGTGGGTCGCCGGATCGATGCCGTGCGTCACGAAATCGGACAGGCTCGGACCGTCCGGCGACAGCACGCCCAACGCCCCGTACCTCGCGTCGGCGAGCGCGCACGCCGCCTCCACGATCCGCTGCAGCGTGCTGTTGAGATCCAGGTCGGTGCCGATGCCGACCACGGCGTCCAGCAGCGCCCGCAGCCGTTCCCGGCTGGACACGATGGCGCCCACCCGGTTCTGCATCTCCTGCAACAGCTCGTCCAGGCGGATGCGGGACAGGGGGCTCAGGCCGAGGGTGGGCGGAGATCCGTCTGACACGTGTCCGAGGCTAGCCGGTCGGGAGATCCGGGTCGCCGGGACCTTGTGCCCTAGGTGTGGGGCCGGGCGGGCGGTATGAATAAGACATGATCCGAGTCTTTCTCCTCGACGACCACGAGGTCGTCCGCCGCGGCCTCGTCGATCTGCTCCAGGCGGGCGGCGACATCGAGGTCGTGGGCGAGTCGGGTTCCGCCCGGGAGGCGGCCCGGCGTATCCCCGCACTGCGCCCCGACGTCGCGGTCCTCGACGCCCGCCTGCCCGACGGCAACGGCATCGACGTCTGCCGCGACGTGCGCGCCGTCGACTCGTCGATCAACGGCCTCATCCTGACGTCCTACGAGGACGACGAGGCCCTGTTCGCCGCGATCATGGCGGGCGCGTCCGGTTACGTCCTCAAGCAGATCCGCGGCACCGACCTGGTCGACGCGGTCCGCCGGGTCGCCGCCGGCCAGTCCCTGCTCGACCCGGCGGTCACCCAGCGTGTCCTCGAACGCATCCGTAACGGCGTCGAGCAGCCCCGCGAGCTGGCGTCGCTGACCGATCAGGAACGCCGCATCCTGGAACTGGTCGCCGAGGGCCTGACCAACCGGGAGATCGCCGGCCGGATGTTCCTGGCCGAGAAGACGGTCAAGAACTACGTCTCCAGCCTGCTGGCCAAGCTCGGCCTGGAGCGTCGCACGCAGGCCGCGGTGCTGGCCACCAAGTTGCTCGGCGACCACCCCTCACATCACTAGATCTCTCTTTCGGCACGGCCTGGGCGATTCGGTCCAGGCCGTTCTTCATTTTTTCGTACGCGTGACGGGGAGTCCCGTACCCCCCAACGCGATCTTCCCGTGCCTGGTCACCGCCCTGCCGCGCCTTGCGCCCCGAGCCGTTCCCCGGTTACATTGCAGTCGTATTGCAAAGGGTTCGGGGGAAGTCACGATGATGAGCAGAATGGCCGCGGTCGAAGCCATGATGTGGCGCAGCCTGTTCCAATGGCTCCGGCGCGCCCCACTCGACCTGGCCCCCGGCGAACAGGCCTTCACCCACCACCGCATCGTCAACCCGATCCTCGGCGCCTTCATCGGCATGTCGATCGTCGAGATTCCGATCCTCGACGTGATCGTCAGCCACGTGATCCCATGGCCACCGGCCCGCTGGATCACCCTGGCGCTGAGCCTCTGGGGCCTGCTGTGGATGCTGGGCCTACTGGCCGCGATGCGCCGCACCCCCCACGTGGTGGGCCCGGCCGGCATCCGGGCGCGCACCGCCCTGGGCGTCGACATCACCGTGCCGTGGGAGCAGATCACCACGGTGACACGCAGTGTGCGCCCGCTGCCGTCGTCGAAGAGCATCCAGGTCGAGGACGGCGCCCTGCACCTCGTCGCCGGCAGCGAGACGAACGTCGACATCCACCTGCGGTCGCCGGTCGCGTTGCCGCTCCCGGCCGGCGCCGGCCCGCCGGTCACCCAGCTGCGCCTGCATGCGGACGACGAGAAGGCGTTCGTGGCGGCCGCCCATATGCGGCTGACTTCGATGGCCCTCTGAGTTCACGGCGGGCTAGACACGTTTCGCGGTCAAGGTCTGCGTGGTGATTTCGGGCGCGCTGGACGCCCGTAATCACCACACCCGTGGCGGTGTGGTGATTACGGGCGTGCTGGGCGCCTGAAATCACCACGCTCGGGTGGGTGTGGTGATTACGGGCGTGGTGGGCGGCTGAAGTCGCCATGTGGACCTGACGACGAAACGTGTCTAGTGTCCTGCGTCTGAAGTTCGCCGATTATTCGGGTGTAGCGTCGAGTGATGTCGCGTGCTGGCCGTCCGATGGTGCCGCTGGTGTTGACCGAGCGG
>NZ_JZKF01000065.1 GCF_000962825.1 Actinoplanes rectilineatus | reverse complement strand
AAAACAACCCTGAGCGACGGCCCGGCAGCCGCACCATGCCACCCAGCAAAAGTTGACCTTGGACGTGACCACGCGCTGCGACAAACGGCTGAGCTGCGCTAATGCGACCGCTGGGGATTGCTGGAAGTAGGGCAGGAAGTCACCACCACCACCGCCACCGCTGTCACCGCCACCGCTGTCGCCGCTGTCGCCGCTGTCACCGCTGTCACCGCTGTCACCGCTGTCACCGCTGTCACCGGCCGACGACTTGCCACGGCGAAGGGGACCGCATAGTTACTGGTCACGGCTTTGATCAACTTAAGCCAAGCGGCATTGTCGGTGCGCCGACCACCGTCCCCGGTGGCAAGAGCACCACGATCGGCGACTGGGGTGGGCCGTCGCACCACGAACAACCAGCCGAAGCGGGGAGCGAAGGCGGCGACCCTATTCACGCCGACGAGCGCCGACGAGCGTTGACGAGCGCCCGACGAGCGTTGACGAGCGTTGACGAGCGTTGACGAGCGCCCGACGAGCGTTGACGAGCGCCGACGAGCGCCGACGCAAGGCACGCCGCCGCCCACCAACAGGAGCCGCGTAGTGCCACCAGGAGGAGGTCAGCCGGCCCACCCCGGGAAGGTACCGAAACGGCCGCTTACCCCGTACAACGGAAAGAGCGTGCGGAAAGCACGCACCTCGACCGAGATGCGCGCTTTCCGCGACAGGTCAGGCCCCGGACGTCACCCGGTACGCGTCGAACACGCCGTCCACCTTGCGCACCGCCGCGACCAGATGCCCGAGGTGTTTGGGGTCGGCCATTTCGAAGGTGAAGCGGCTCACCGCCACCCGGTCGCGGGTCGTGGTGACCGTGGCGGACAGGATGTTGACGCGTTCTTCGGAGAGCACCCTCGTCACGTCCGCCAGCAGTTTGTGACGGTCGAGGGCTTCCACCTGGATGGCGACCAGGAACGTCGACGCGGACGTCGGTTTCCAGCTGACTTCGACGACGCGTTCGGCCTGGTCGCGCAGGTCTTCGGCGTTGGCGCAGTCTTCGCGGTGGACGCTGACGCCGCCGGAACGGGTGACGAAGCCGAACACGGCGTCGCCGGGCACCGGGGTGCAGCAGCGGGCCAGTTTGACCCAGACGTCGGAGACGCCCTTGACGACGACGCCCGGGTCCTGCGCGGAGCCGCGGTTGCGGGGCGGGCGGGTCGCGACGGCCGTCTCGGCGATGTCCTCGACCGCGCCCTCCTCGCCGCCGAACCCGGCGACGAGTTTCTGCACCACGGACTGGGCGGAGACGGTGCTCTCACCGACCGCGGCGTAGAGCGAGGCCACGTCGGGCAGGTGCAGGTCGCGCGCGATGGTGTTGAGGTTCTCGCTGGTCAGCATGCGCTGCAGGGGCAGGCCCTGTTTGCGCATCGCCTTGACGATCGCCTCCTTGCCGACCTCGATCGCTTCTTCGCGGCGTTCCTTGTTGAAGTACTGCCGGATCTTGGTGCGGGCGCGGGGGCTCTTGACGAAGCCGAGCCAGTCCTGGGTCGGGCCGGCGGTGGCCGATTTCGACGTGAAGATCTCGATCACGTCGCCGTTGGAGAGCGTCGACTCCAGCGGGACCAGTTTGCCGTTGACCCGGGCGCCGATGCACTTGTGGCCGACCTCGGTGTGCACCGCGTAGGCGAAGTCGACGGGCGTGGACCCCGTCGGCAGGGGGATGACGTCGCCCTTGGGGGTGAAGACGTACACCTCCTGGCTGGACAGGTCGAAGCGCAGCGCGTCCAGGAACTCGGACGGGTCGCTCGCCTCGCGCTGCCAGTCGAGCAGCTGCCGCAGCCAGGTCATCTCGTCGATGTGCGCCGGCGGGCCGACGATCGTCGCGCCCTTCTGCTCCTTGTACTTCCAGTGCGCGGCGATGCCGAACTCGGCGGTGCGGTGCATCGCGAAGGTACGGATCTGCATCTCGACCGGCTTGCCGGTCGGGCCGATGACCGTCGTGTGCAACGACTGGTACATGTTGAATTTCGGCATCGCGATGTAGTCCTTGAACCGGCCCGGCACGGGCTGCCAGTTCGCGTGGATGACGCCCAGCGCGGCGTAGCAGTCGCGGACCGTGTCGACCAGGATGCGCACGCCGACCAGGTCGTAGATGTCGTTGAAGTCGCGGCCCCGCACGATCATCTTCTGGTAGATCGAGTAGAGGTGCTTGGGGCGGCCGGTGGTCTCCGCCTTGATCTTCGCGGACTTGAGGTCGAGGCTGACCCGGTTGGTCACCTGGCGCAGCAGCGCCTCACGCTGCGGCTGGTGCTCCCCGATCAGGCGGTTGATCTCCTCGAACCGCTTCGGGAACAGCGTGCCGAAGGCGAGGTCCTCGAGCTCCCACTTGATCGTGTTCATGCCGAGTCGGTGGGCCAGCGGCGCCAGGATCTCCAGCGTCTCCTTGGCCTTCTGCTCCTGCTTGGCGCGGGGCAGGAAGGTCAGGGTGCGCATGTTGTGCAGCCGGTCGGCGAGCTTGATGACGAGCACCCGCGGGTCCTTGGCCATCGCGACGACCATCTTGCGGATCGTCTCGGCCTTGGCGGCGTCGCCGAGTTTCACCCGGTCGAGTTTCGTCACGCCGTCGACGAGCAGCGCCACCTCGGGACCGAAGTCGGCGCGCATGCTCTCCAGGGAGTAGTCGGTGTCCTCGATCGTGTCGTGCAGCAGCGCCGCCACCAGCGTCGTGGTGTCCATGCCCAGGTTGGCCAGGATGGTCGCCACGGCGAGCGGATGCGTGATGTACGGGTCGCCGGACTTGCGGTATTGCCCCGAGTGCCAGCGGGCGGCCACGTCGAACGCCTTCTGCAGCGCGCGGGCGTCCGCCTTGGGGTGGCTGGCGCGGTGCGTGGCGATCAGGGGCTCGAGGACCTCGCTGACCTGGGTGCTCTGCCACGGCGCGTTGAACCGGGCCAGACGGGCCCGGACCCGGCGCCCGGTCGGCGCGCTGGCCAGACCGAAGCCGCTGCCCGAGTCGTCGGAAGGTGACAGAGGCTGAGTGCTCTCGTCATCGGGGCGGGCCTGATCACCGGTCCGCGCGTTCTCGGTCGGTTGCACCGTGCCCTCCGCCGGAGGGGCGACGTCGCTGGACACCGGTCTCCTCACACCATCGCCGCGTGCCCCGTCGCCAGGATCCCCAGCCGGGGACGGCCCGTTGCCAGAGCCAGGGTTAGTCACCTTGGAACGTCCATCCTACCCGCACCGCCCTACGGAGTGGCCCGGCCGAACCTACGAATAAGCAGGCCCGACCGGGCGAAGAACATCGAAGACGGATCAAACGGTCAGCAGCGCGTGCACACCGCGCGGGCTGAGCCGTTCCCGCCCGTTGAGGAAGCCCAGCTCCATCAACACCGTGAAGCCGCTGACGGTTCCGCCGGCCTGCTCCACGAGGTCCATCGTCGCCGCCGCGGTGCCGCCGGTCGCCAGAACGTCGTCGACGACCAGAACGCGCTGTCCGGCCACGAAAGCGTCCTCGTGCACCTCCAGGGTGGCCTCGCCGTATTCCAGCGCGTACGAGGCGGAGAAGGCCGGTCGCGGCAGCTTGCCGGCCTTGCGGACCGGCACCACGCCGGCGCCGGTGGCGTAGCCGATGGCGGCCGCGATCAGGAAGCCGCGCGCCTCCACACCGGCCACCACGTCGAAGGATCCGGCGCCGTGGTGCGCGACGATGCCGTCCACCACCTTGCGGAAGGTCGGCCCGTCCCCGAACAGCGGCATCAGGTCCTTGAAGAGGACGCCCGGCTTGGGGAAGTCCGGCACGTCGACGGTGCCGGAGGCCACCAGCGCGGCCAGCTCCGGCCCGCTGTCCCCGGTCACCTGAATCTCGGTAGTCACGGCGAACAGCGTAGTGAAAGACGAACGGCCCGCCACTCGAAGGTGGCGGGCCGTACCGACAGTCACTCTCAGCGGCGCTTGCCGCCCCCGCTGGGACGGTTGCCGGCGCCGCCACCACGGTTGGTGGTGTTGCGCTTGACGGCCGGGCGGGCGCCCGGACGCGGGGTGGTGCCGCCGACGAACGCCGGCTCGTCGGAGTCGGTCGCGTCGGCCGAGCGGGTCCGCTCGGCGCGCGGCGCCACGTCGTCGGAGCGGGACGCCCGCTTGGCCAGCACCCGGGCGTTGTGCGCCTTGATCTTCGGCTCCTGGTCCTTCAGCGCGCTGAGCACCGGGGCCGCGAACACGATCGAGGAGATGACGCCGAGGCCCATACCGACGAAGAGCACCAGGCCGAGGTCCTTCAGCGTGCCGGCGCCGAGCAGGCCGGCGCCGATGAAGAGCAGACCGCCGACCGGCAGCAGCGCCACCAGGCCGGTGTTCAGCGACCGCATCAGGGTCTGGTTGACCGCGAGGTTGGTCGCCTCGGCGTAGGTACGCCCGGAGCCCGCCGTGATGCCGCGGGTGTTCTCCTGCACCTTGTCGAAGACCACGACCACGTCGTACAGCGCGTAGCCGAGGATCGTCAGGAAGCCGATCACCGTCGACGGGGTGACCTCGAAGCCGACCGCCGAGTAGATGCCGGCGGTGAGGGTGAGGTCGAGCAGCAGGGAGGCCAGCGCACCGACCGCCATCCGCCACTCGAACCGGACGATGAGGTAGGCGACCACCAGGATCAGGAAGATCACCAGACCGAGGATGGCCTTCTCGGTGACCGCCCCGCCCCAGGCCGACGAGACCTGGTTGTCGCTGACCTGGTCGGCGGTGAGGCCGAGCTCGCCGACGATCGCGGTCTTGGCCTTCTCGACCTCGGGGGCCGACAGGGCCGAGGCCCGCACCGTGAAGCTGGAGCTGTCGCCGGTGCCGATCTGCTGGGCCGCGAGGACCGTGGCGTCCGGCTGGACGGCGTGGATCGCCCGGGTGACGACGTCTTCGGCGTCGTCCTGGGTCAGCGTCTTGCCCGCGGCCGCGGCCGGGAGCGTGAACGAGGTGCCGCCGGAGAACTCGATGCCGAGGTGGAAGCCGCGGATCGCGATGGTGCCGATGGAGAAGACGACGAGCAGAGCCGCGACGAGGAACCACGTCTTACGGCGCCCGACGATGTTGATGTTCGCCTCGCCCTGGTACAGGCGGGTGGCGAGACCCGGACGGGCCATCTCAGGCCTCCTTCACGCGCGAGGAGGGGGTCTCCTCGGTCTGGGCCGTCCGCAGGACGCGGCCGAGGCCACTGACCCGCGGCGACATGAACGCCTTGGTGTTCGCGAACATCGTCATGATCGGGTGCCGGAAGAGGAACACCACGAGCAGGTCGAGGACCACGGAGAGACCCATGGCGAAGGCGAAGCCCTGCACGGCGCCGATCGAGACGATGTAGAGCACCGCGGCACAGAGGATCGTGATCGTGTTCGCCGAGATGATCGTGCGACGGGCCCGGTTCCAGGCACGCGGCACCGCACTGCGCGGCGACCGGCCCTCGTGGATCTCGTCCTTGAGTCGTTCGAAGTAGATGACGAACGAGTCGGCCGCGACACCCAGTGACACGATGAAACCGGCGATGCCGGCGAGCGTCACGGTGAAGCCCATCGTCCGGCCCAGGAAGACCAGCGCGCCGAAGGTGAGCAGCGCGGAGAGGCCGAGGCTGAGGAAGATGACCGAGCCGAGCAGGCGGTAGTAGAAGAACGCGTAGACCGCCACCAGGCCGAGGCCGATCGCGGCGGCCAGCAGGCCCGCCTCGAGCTGCTCGTAGCCGAGGGTCGCGGAGACGGTCTGCGCCGGGCCGGCCTCGAAGTTGACCGGGATCGCGCCGAAGTTGAGCTGGTCGGCGAGCTTCTTGGCGGAGACCGCGTTGAAGTCACCGGTGATCTGCGAGGAGCCGGTCAGCACGCCCTGGATCTGCGGTGCGGAGAGGATCTCCTTGTCCAGCACCACGGCCACGGCGCAGTGCTCGGCGGTGCCGTAGAGCGAGGTCACCGCGGTGTAGCAGGCGTCGGTGGTGGTCGCGTTGAACGCCTTGCGGGTCAGCTCGGCCCACTTGGTCTGGCCCTCGCTCTTGAAGTCGAGGGAGACGACCCACTGGTTCTGCGTGGTGTCCAGCTGCGGGCTGGCTTCCTTGATGTCGTCGCCGATGACCTCGGCCTTGTCCAGCGTCACCTTCGCGGCGCCCTGGTAGCAGGCCACCACCTCGGAGCTGATGTCGTCGATCGAGCCGTTCGGCCGGGCGTTGAGCTGGGCACAGCTGATCGTCGGCACGTTGAACTGCATCTGCGGCGACAGCGCGGCCACCTCGGGCCCGCTGAGCGTCGAGAACGCCTTGAACGGCAGGCCCGCCTCGGGGTCGGTGCTCAGGTCGACCGGCGCGGACAGCTTCTCGGCGAGGGCCCAGGTCTCGGCGCCGACCTTCTCCTTCGCGGCCGCGAGGTTCGCGGCCATGTCCCCGGTCTGCGGCGCGGGCGCGGCGGCCGGCGCGGAGGCCGAGGTGGACGGAGCGGGGCTCGGGCTGCCGCTCGGCGCCGGCGCTCCACCGCCCTGGCCACCGGTGGACGGACTGGCGCCGACCTCGGGCGCCGCACCGCTGGCCGCCGCCGACGGTTCGGCCGACGGGGCGGCACTGCCGCTCGCCGACGCGCTCGGCGTGGGCGAGGCCGGGTTGAGCGCCGACGCGGAGACGTCGCCGGTCACACCGGTGAGCAGGCGGAACCGCATGTTCGCCGCCTGCGAGAGGTCCTTGAGCTGGTCCTCGGCCTCACCGGCGAGCGAGACGACGATGGTGTTGTTGCCCTGGATCACGACCTCGGCCTCGGAGACGCCGAGAGCGTTGACGCGGCTCTCGATGATCTCCTGTGCGGTCTTCATCGCCTCCTGCGTGGGCGGGGCGCCCGCCTGGGAGGCGATGTAGGTCGCCTGGGTGCCACCGACCAGGTCGAGGCCGAGCTTCGGCTTCAGACGGTCGGTGAAGCTCCCGGACGCGCCGCCCGCGAAGAAGACGGCCAGATAGAGGACGACGAAGACCAGACCGAGCACGGCGAGTTGCCGTCCAGGATGCATCTGTCCCTGTGGTGGTCGTGCCACGGCGTTAGGTCTCCCTGTGTTTCGGCCGCGGGGTGACGCGGCGATGTCTATCGGTGACCGCCGTCGACGTCCGAACAGCGGCCTGACAGACCGACCCGCCGGCGGGAGGCCGCGGGCCGGTCCGGGGTGGAGCTATGCGGGTCAGTCCTTCTTGCCGGTCTCGGTGACCGGGTTCTCCGGCTCCTTCACGTCCGCCGCGACGACCTCGGGCTCCTCGACCTCCGGCTCGACGACCTCGGGCTCCTCGACGATCGCGTCAGCCTTGCGGTGCACGGTCGCGATGGCCGGGCGCGCGAAGCGGACCTGCACGTCGGGGGCGATCTCCAGCACCACGTCCTGATCTTCGATGGCGACGACGGTGCCGTGCAGGCCACCGATGGTGCGGATCTCGTCGCCCGGGCCGAGCGAGTTCTGCATCTCGACCGCCTCACGGCGGCGCTTCTGCTGCGGACGGATCATCACGAAGTACATGAACCCGAAGAGCAGGACGATGATCAGCAGAAACGAGAAATTGCCGCCGCTTGCTTGTTGCTCAGCTGCGTGGAACACGAAGAAAGCCTTCCGTAAGCCACGGGCGCGGGCGTGGGCGGGCGCCGGGGCGATATACAGATTTGCGGTTGAACCGCGGCGAGTCTAATAGGTCAACCTGGAGATAACGAATGCGGCACACGTCACGTTCAGATCACGAGCGATTATCAAGCGTCACGAGCGAACAGGTCGCCCTGGAAGACCCCGGAACGGCCGTCTGCCGGGGGCGTTCTGCCCAGATGTGCCCATCCTGCCTCGGTCGCCACCCGGCCCCGCGGCGTACGCGCCAACAGCCCCGCCCGGACCAGGAACGGCTCGCACACCTCTTCCACCGTGTCGGACTGCTCCCCCACCGCGACGGCGAGCGTGGACAGCCCCACCGGACCGCCCTTGAACGAGTCGATCAGCGCCCGCAGCACCGCCCGGTCCAACCGGTCCAGCCCCAGCGCGTCCACATCGTAGACCTGCAGCGCGGCGCGGGCGACGTCTTCGGTCACCACACCGTCCGCCCGGACCTCGGCGAAGTCCCGGACCCGGCGCAGCAGCCGGTTGGCGATCCGGGGCGTGCCCCGGGACCGGCCGGCGATCTCGGCCGCGCCCTCCGGGGTGATCGGCACGCCGAGGATCTTCGCCGAGCGGTGGAGCAGAGCGTCCAGGTCGGCCGGTGAGTAGAAGTCCAGGTGCGCGACGAATCCGAACCGGTCACGCATCGGGCCGGACAGCAGGCCCGCCCGGGTGGTCGCGCCGACCAGGGTGAACGGTTCCACGTCGAGCGGGATCGCGGTGGCGCCCGGGCCCTTGCCGACCACCACGTCGACCCGGAAGTCCTCCATCGCGCTGTAGAGGAGTTCCTCGGCCGGTTTCGCGATCCGGTGGATCTCGTCGATGAAGAGCACGTCGCCGGGGGCGAGGCCGGTCAGGATCGCCGCCAGGTCACCGGACCGCTCGATCACCGGGCCGCTGGTGGTCCGGATGCCGGTGCCCAGCTCGGCGGCGACGATGTTGGCCAGGGTGGTCTTGCCCAGACCGGGCGGGCCGCTCAGCAGGATGTGGTCGGGTGGGGTGCCCCGGCCCATCGACGCCTTGAGCAGGAGTTCCAGCTGGTCGCGGACCCGGTGCTGTGCGATGAAGTCGGCCAGCCGGCGCGGCCGGACGCTGGCCTCGGCGTCCAGCTCCTCGTCGCGGGCCTCGGGAGAGAGGTCCTCGGTCATCGGTTCTTGCCCAGCAGCCGGATCGCCTGGCGCAGCAGCGCCGGCACCGGCGGCACCTCGCCGTCGATGGTCTCGCCGATCGCGGCGACCGCCTGGTCGGCCTGGGTCGCGGACCAGCCGAGCGCGAGCACGCCCTGGCGGACCTGCTCCTGCCAGGCGCCGTTCAGCACGCCGGCCGCACCGTTCTCGCCGATCGGCATCGGGCCGATCTTGTCCTTGAGTTCGACGATCAGTTTCTCCGCGCCGCGCTTGCCGATGCCCGGCACCTGGGTGAGCACCGCGAGGTCGCCGCCGGCGATCGCGCGCCGCACGGTCTCCGGCTGATGCACCGCGAGCACCGCCTGGGCGATCCGCGGGCCGACGCCGTTGGCGGTCAGCAGCAGGTCGAACAGCTGGCGTTCGGTCTCGTCGGCGAAACCGAACAGGGTCAGCGAGTCCTCCCGCACGATCAGCGTGGTGGAGAGCCTCGACTCGGCACCGACGCGCAGGCCGGCCAGCGTGTTCGGCGTGCAGAGCACCCGCATGCCGACACCGCCGACCTCGACGACGGCGCTGTCCGGGAGGATCGCGGTGACCACACCGCGCACACTTGCGATCATCGAAGACTCCTGCGGGCTGCGGCCTCGATCTTCGCACGGGTGCCCCCGCGCCAGATGTGGCAGATGGCGATGGCGATGGCGTCGGCCGCGTCGGCCGGCCTGGGTGGCGCGGCCAGCCGCAGCAGGCGGGTCACCATCGCGGTGACCTGTGCCTTGTCGGCCGTGCCGGACCCGGTCACGGCCGCCTTGACCTCGCTCGGGGTGTAGGTCTGCACCGGCAGTCCGGCCCGCGCGCCGGCCAGGATCGCGATGCCGCTGGCCTGCGCGGTGCCCATCACCGACCGGGCGTTGTGCTGGGCGAACACCCGCTCGACGGCCACGCTGTCCGGTTTGTGCTCGGCGACCAGCGCGGTGAGGCGCAGGTCCAGGTTGAGCAGGCGCAGGGCGATGTCCTCGTCCGGCTCGCTGCGCACCACGTGGTAGTCGATCAGCGTGCCCGGCCGGCCCGGCATGCCCTCGACGACGCCGACACCGCACCGCGTCAGCCCCGGATCGATGCCGAGCACCCGCACCACGGACCTCCCCTTCGCGAACGTGTGTTCGACACCCTAATACGACTGTCACTTGCGCCCGCCGCCGACACGCCTCGACGATGGGCCGGGAGGCCGCCGTGTACCTCATCGCGCCCATGGACGACGATCCGCCGCCGGACTACGTCGCCTTCGTCACCGAGCACCGTCGTGACCTGCGCGGGGAGGCGTCGCGGCTGGTCGGCGGCGACGCCGTGGCGGCGGAGATCTACAGCGAGGTGCTGATCGATCTGGCCGCGCACTGGCGGCGGCTGCGCTGGTGGGGCCGCATCACACGGACCGACGCGACGAGCGCCTATCTGCGCCGGCGGCTCGTCGGCCGGGCCGGCCGGTGGCGCGACGAGCAGATCTATCCGGTCGAGGTCCTCGGCCTGCGCCCACCACCCCCGGTGGTCCCGCCGATCATCGAGGGCGGCAGCCTGGCACTGCGCAAAGCCGAGATCCTTCGGGGTACGACCGGAGCACCGCGGGACGCCGTCGCGGATGCCGGAATAGCCTGGGTGCACGCCTGGCGCCGCAGTCAGTGGCGGCAGATCGTGCTGCGGGCCGCCACCGGAACCGTGCTGATCGTCGGGATGCTCCAGTACTTCACCTGGCTCGGCACCCACGGCCCCTGAGAACACGCCGGGCCGGCCCCGCAGGACCGGCCCGGAACGCGAGGAGGGATCACTCCTCGATGGCCGCCATGACCTCGTCGGAGATGTCGAAGTTGGCGTAGATGTTCTGCACGTCGTCGCAGTCCTCGAGCGCGTCGATCAGCTTGAACACCTTGCGGGCCGGGTCCTCGTCGAGCGGGACCGTCATGGTCGGCACCAGCGACGACTCGGCCGAGTCGTAGTCGATGCCGGCGCCCTGCAGCGCGGTGCGCACCGCGACCAGGTCGGTCGGCGCGGTGACCACCTCGAACGAGTCGCCCAGGTCGTTGACGTCCTCGGCACCCGCGTCCAGGACGGCGAGCATGACGTCGTCCTCGGTCGTGCCGTCCTTCGGGACGATGATCACGCCCTTGCGGTTGAACAGGTAGGACACCGAACCCGCATCGGCGAACGTGCCGTTGTTGCGGGTCAGCCGGGTCCGGACCTCGGTGGCGGCCCGGTTGCGGTTGTCGGTGAGGCACTCGATCAGGATCGCCACGCCGTTCGGGCCGTAGCCCTCGTACATGATCGTCTGCCAGTCGGCGCCGCCGGCCTCGAGGCCGGAGCCCCGCTTGACCGCGTTGTTGATGTTGTCGTTCGGAACCGACGACTTCTTCGCCTTCTGGATGGCGTCGTAGAGCGTGGGGTTGCCGGAGGGGTCGCCGCCACCGGTCCGGGCCGCGACCTCGATGTTCTTGATCAGCTTCGCGAACATCTTGCCGCGCTTGGCGTCGATGACGGCCTTCTTGTGCTTGGTCGTCGCCCACTTGGAGTGGCCGGACATGCGTAACCTCCGTGTCTACCGAACGGGTGCGGCCTGGCGGACCATCGCGACGAAGTACCGGTGGACGCGGAGGTCTCCGGTGAGCTCCGGGTGGAAAGCCGTGGCGAGCAGGTTCCCCTGCCGAACGGCGACAATCCTACCGGCGGCGGCCCCGTCGGCGACGCGGCCCAGCACCCGCACGTCCGTGCCGACCTCCTCGACCCACGGCGCGCGGATGAAGACGGCGCGAAAATCACCGCCCGCGATGTCGTCGATCGCCACCGGCGCCTCGAACGAATCGACCTGCCGGCCGAACGCGTTGCGCCGCACGGTCATGTCGATCCCCCGGAACGACTCCTGGTCGGGACGCCCGTCCAGCACCGTCCCGGCCAGCATGATCATGCCGGCGCAGGAGCCGTAGACCGGCATCCCGCCGGCGATCCGCTCGCGGATCGGGCCGGTCAGGCCGAAGGCGACCGCCAGCTTGCTGATCGTGGTCGACTCCCCGCCCGGGATCACCAGGCCGTCGACGTCGTCGAGCTCCTCGGGTCGCCGGACCGGCCGGGCCAGCACGTCCGACTCGGCCAGCGCCGCCAGGTGTTCGCGCACGTCGCCCTGCAGAGCGAGCACTCCGATGTTCACGACGCCACTCTAGGCAGGGGTGTTCGAGCAGGCCACCGGGAGGTCGATTGGCTATCGGCGGGCGGGTCACGGCTTCGTAGGATTCCGTTGACCATCACCCTGCGTAAGGAGCCGATTGCTCATGTCCGAAAACCAGTCCGCCGTAGGCACCGCACGCGTCAAGCGCGGCATGGCCGAGATGCTCAAGGGCGGCGTGATCATGGACGTGGTCACCCCGGAGCAGGCGAAGATCGCCGAGGACGCCGGCGCCGTCGCGGTGATGGCGCTGGAGCGGGTCCCGGCCGACATCCGCGCCCAGGGCGGCGTCTCCCGGATGTCCGACCCCGACATGATCGACGGGATCATCGCCGCGGTGTCCATCCCGGTGATGGCGAAGGCCCGGATCGGCCACTTCGTCGAGGCCCGGGTGCTGCAGGCACTCGGGGTGGACTACGTCGACGAGTCCGAGGTGCTGACCCCGGCCGACTACGCGAACCACATCGACAAGTGGCAGTTCACCGTCCCGTTCGTGTGCGGGGCGACGAACCTGGGCGAGGCGCTGCGCCGGATCACCGAGGGCGCTGCCATGATCCGCTCGAAGGGTGAGGCCGGCACCGGGGACGTCTCCAACGCCACCACGCACATGCGCCGGATCCGGGCCGAGATCCGCCGGCTGCAGACGTGCGCGGAGGACGAACTCTACGTCGCCGCCAAGGAGCTGCAGGCGCCGTACGAGCTGGTCAAGGAGGTCGCCGAGGCGGGCCGCCTGCCGGTCGTGCTGTTCACCGCGGGCGGGATCGCCACCCCGGCCGACGCGGCGATGATGATACAGCTCGGCGCCGAGGGCGTGTTCGTCGGATCCGGCATCTTCAAGTCCGGCAACCCGGCGCAGCGGGCCGCCGCGATCGTCAAGGCGACCACCTTTCACGACGACCCGGACGTGCTCGCCAAGGTGTCGCGCGGGCTGGGCGAGGCCATGGTCGGCATCAACGTCGAGGCCGAGCCGGTCCCGCACCGCCTCTCCGAACGGGGCTGGTGACCACACCCCGCGCACCTTCCGGTGTGTTGATTCAAGGCGCGCTACGCGCCCCGAATCAACACACCCCCAACAGCGTGACGACTTCGGGCGCGCTACGCGCCCCAAGTCGACACACCCCGTCAGGCGCCGGAGGCCACCACGGTGGGCGGGTCGGACGGGGAGGCCGGGGCCGGCACGGTCAGCGGCGGCAGGTCGGGCAGCACCGGCTCGACGATGTCGAAGTACTCCGGCTTGCGGTACCGCCGGTTCAGCAGGAGCATCCGGACCAGCACCCGGTCGCGGGCGGTCTGCGCGTCCCGGACCTGGTCGGTGTGCACCTGCCGGGCCAGCACCACCCGGCGGCTGGTGTTGATCAGCGCCCGGGCTGCCGGGTCGGACGGGTCGAGGGTGACCGCCTGCAGCTGGCGGGTCAGGTCGTTCTCCGCGGTCTCCCGGTCACCCGGTTCGGCGTCCAGCGCCAGCCGCGCCGCGGCGTAGAGCTCGACCGACTCGTTCTGCTCGGCGACCACCGCAGCCGCGGCGGCCCGGCGCACCAGGTGCGCGTCGAGGGCACGTTCGGCGGACTGCGCCCGCATGTGCACCCGCTCCACCCGTTGAGCCGTCCAGCCCAGGTACGCCGAGAAGATCGCCGTCAGCGCGACGACTCCCACCACCCACCACATGCCGGGCATCGTAGTGCCCGGCATGTGGACTCACCGTGGTCAGGTTCACTCGTCGTCGAAAACCCGTCCGTCGGTGGCTTCGATCGCCGTCGCGTACACCTCGAGGACCCGGGTGGCCACGCTGGGCCAGTCGAACGCGCCGACTACGATCCGGGCGCACGATGACAGACCGTCCCGGCGTACGGGATCATCCAGCAGCTCGCCGAGCAGGCCGGTGAGGGCGGTGACGTCCCCGTTCGGGAACAGTGCCCCGGCCCGGCCGCCGTCCAGGACCCGGCGGAACGCGTCCAGGTCGCTGGCCGCGATGGCCGCTCCGGCCGCCATCGCCTCGGTGAGGATCATGCCGAAACTCTCGCCGCCGGTGTTCGGTGCCACGTACACGTCGACGCTGCGCAGCATCCGCGCCTTGTCAGACTCGGACACCAATCCCAGGAATTCCACCCTTTCGTGGAGTTCGGGAGGTATGTCCGAGTAGAGCTCGTCGCGGTCGCCCGGCCCGGCCACGAGCAGCCGCAGCCCGGGCCGCTCCTTCGCCAGCCTCACGTACGCCGTACGCAACAGCGGGAAGCCCTTGCGCGGCTCGGTGAAGCGGCCCAGGAAGCCCAGCGTCCCACCCTCGCCGGGCCATCCCGGCAACGGCGCAGCCGAGGCGAACTTGGCCACCGCAACCCCGTTGGGGATCTCCACCGCGCCGCCGCCGAGGTGCTCCACCTGCACCTTGCGGGCCAGCTCGCTGACCGCGATCCGCGCGGTGATCTTCTCGATCACCGGTTGCAGGAACGTCTGCGCGGCCGACAGCGCCCGCGACCGGGTCATCGCGGTGTGGAAGGTGGCCACCACCGGCCCGCGCGCCGAGACCACCGCCAGGAACGACAGGCTCGGCGAGAGCGGCTCGTGCACGTGCAGCACGTCGAACTCGCCCTTGCGCAGCCAACGGCGTACCCGGGCGGTGGAGACCGGGCCGAAGGCGATCCGGGCGACCGAACCGTTGTAGGGCAACGGCAGCGCCCGCCCGGCCGGGACGACGTAGGGCGGGTGCTCGGCGTCGTCGTCGGCCGGTGCCAGCACGCTGACCTCGTGCCCGAGACCGATCAGCGCCTCGGCGAGGTCCATGATGTGGTTCTGGACCCCGCCGGGCACGTCGAACGAGTACGGGGACACGATCCCGATACGCACCGTGCCCCCTAGAGCCAGAGCTTCTGGAGCATGTGCCAGTCCTGCGGGTGCTCGGCGATGCCCGCCGCGTAGGCGTCCGCGAGCAGCTGCGTCGTCTTCTTGACCCGTTCGTCGAGCGGGCCGTCGGTGGGCGGAACGACCTCCCGGGTCCGGGACATGACGCGGTTCTCCTCGAACCAGCAGTCGACGGCGTAGAGCGGCGCGCCGGTGCGGATGGCCAGGATCGCCGGGCCGGCCGGCATCCGGGTCCGCCCGCCGAAGAACTCCACCTCGACGCCGGACCGGGACAGATCACGGTCGGCGAGCAGCGCCACCACCCAGCCCTCGGTGAGGTGTTCGCCGAGCACGTCGAGCGCGGGCCGCTCGCCGCCGGTCAGCGGCAGGACCTTCATGCCGAGCTTCTCCCGGTACGCCAGGAACTGCCGGTACACCGCCTCCGGCTTGAGCCGCTCGGCGACGGTGATCAGCGGCCAGTCGTGTGCGCAGACCCACGCCCCGGCGGCGTCCCAGTTCGCCACGTGCGGCAGGGCCAGGATCGCCCCGGTGCCGCCCTCGGCCGCCTTCTTGAGCTTCTGGTAGCCCTCCGCCTCCATGAAGAAGCCGTCCAGGAAGTCCCGCCGGTTCTTCGACGGCAGGCGGAACGCCTCCATCCAGTAGCGGGCGTAGGAACGCAGCGCGTCCCGGACCAGGTCGTCCGGGGCGTCCGACCCGACCACCTGGCTCAGGTTGCGGCGCAGCCGCTGCACACCCGGCCCGCCACCCCGGAACGCCCGGTCGGCGCCGGCCCGGAACAGGGCCTGGGCCGCGGGCAGGGGCAGGGCGCGGACCAGGCGCCATCCGGCGATGAAACCGAACTCGGTCAGACGTTCCTTCACGCGGCAGGCGCCTTCACATCGGAGCGGGCCGCACTGATCAGCCGCTGCAGGACAGTGACCAGGGAGAGGACGGCGAGGATCCACAGCGCCGCGGGCAGGCCCCAGGTGAAGCCGGCCGCGCCGAGCAGACCGCCGACACCGACGATCAACAGGCGTTCCAGACGTTCGGCGATGCCCACGTCGGCGTTCAGGCCGAGGCTCTGCGCGCGAGCCTTGACGTACGACACGACCTGGCCGGCGACCAGGCTGATCAGGGCGGCGACGACGCCGCCGTACGGGTTGCCCTCGGTGGCGAGGTAGTAGACGGTGGCGCTGAACACGGCGCCGTCGGCCAGCCGGTCCATGGAGGAGTCGAGGAGTGCCCCGAATTTGCCGGAACCTCCCCGCATCCGGGCCATTGTGCCGTCCAGGGCGTCGGTGAGAGCGCAGGCGGTTACGATCACGGTGCCCGCCAGAAGATGGCCCAGAGCTCCGAAATACGCCCCGATGAGAACTCCGACGGTGCCCGCGACGGTGACCGCGTTGGGTGTGACGCCGATTCGTAGAAGGAGACGGGCGACCGGCTCGATGCCGTACGCAGCGAAGGCCCGCGCGGTGGTTTGAACGATCTTTGCCATGGCCGTCTCACCATAACGGCGCGCGACCAGCGGCGGTACGGCTCGCCCCCCGGTTGGCCGGATCGTCACCATCCGGCACAGTTCTGGTGCCGGTGGTCCTTGCCGCCGGTACATCCCCGGGTGTGGGATTCAGAGAACAGCGGTGTAACAAACTGGAAACGACAGGAGCGCTCGGCATGGCGCAGAAAACTTCGGAGAGAGGACTTACCGGCGCGAACGCGCCGGTGGTGACAGATCCCGGCAGAGTTCGCAACGTGGTGCTGGTCGGCCATTCCGGCGCGGGGAAGACGACGTTGGTCGAGGCGCTGCTCGCCGCCACGGCCACGATTCCGCGAGCCGGCACGGTGGCCGACGGCACCACGGTGACCGACCACGACCCGGCGGCGGTGCGGCAGCAGCGGTCGGTGGCGCTGTCCTGCGCGCCGCTCGTCCACGAAGGTGTGAAGATCAACCTGCTCGACACACCGGGCTACGCCGACTTCGTCGGGGAGTTGCGAGCCGGCCTGCGGGCCGCGGACGCCGCGCTGTTCGTCGTCTCGGCGGTCGACGGGGTGGACGACTCCACCGTGGCACTCTGGGAGGAGTGCGCGGCGGTGGGCATGCCGCGGGCCGTGGCGATCACCCGCCTGGACCACCCGCGGGCGGACTACGAGCAGGTGCTGCAGGAGTGCCAGGACGCGTTCGGCGAGAACGTCCTGCCGATCTACCAGCCGATGCTCGGCGACGACGGGCAGACGTTCGCCGGGCTGCTCGGGCTGGTCACCCTCCGGGTGCTGGACTACTCGCAGGGCTACCCCCCGCGGACCGGCGAGGCGGAGCGGGAACACATGAACCCGGTCGCCGACGACCGCAACACCCTCATCGAGGCGATCATCGCCGAGAGCGAGGACGAGAGCCTGATGGACCGGTACATCGGCGGGGAGCTGATCAGCACCGAAGCGCTGGTACCGGACCTGGAGAAGGCGGTCGCCCGGGGCAACTTCCACCCGGTGATCCCGGTCAGCGCGGACACCGGCCTCGGGCTGGACGCGCTGCTCGACGGGCTGGTCGCCGGAGCGCCGTCGCCGCTGGAACACGAGCCGCCGGTGGTCACCGGAGTGGACGGCTCGCCACGCCCACCACTCGCCTGCGACCCGGACGGCCCGCTGGTGGCCGAGGTGGTGCGGACCACGATCGACCGGCACGTCGGACGGGTCTCACTGGTCCGGGTCTTCTCCGGCACGCTGCGGCCGGACCAGACACTGCACGTCTCCGGCCACGGCATGGCCGAACGCGGGCACCCCGACCACGACGCCGACGAACGGGTGGCGCACGTCTACGCCCCGCTCGGCGCCCAGCTGCGCGAGGTCGGGTACGCCCTGGCCGGCGACATCTGCGCGATCACCAAGTCGGGTTCGGCGGAGACCGGCGACACCCTCTCCGCCAAGGACGACCCGCTGCTGATGGAGCCGTGGTCGATGCCCGAGCCGCTGCTGCCGATCGCGGTGGTGGCCAAGACCCGCTCCGACGAGGACGCCCTGGCCAAGAACCTGGCCCGGCTGGTGGCCGGCGACCCGACACTGCGGCTGCAACGCAATCCGGAGACCCACCAGTTGGTGCTCTGGACGATGGGCGAGTCCCACGCCGACGTGGTCCTCGACCGGCTCCGCGCGGGCGGCGTCGACCTGGACACCGAGCCGGTCAAGGTGGCGTTGCGGGAGACGTTCGGCGCGAGCGCCAAGGGCCACGGGCGGCACGTCAAGCAGTCCGGCGGCCACGGGCAGTTCGCCGTCTGCGACATCGAGGTGGAACCCCTCGGCCGGGGCGAGGGCTTCCAGTTCGTGGACAAGGTGGTCGGTGGCGCGGTGCCGCACAACTACATCCCCTCCGTGGAGAAGGGGGTGCGGACCCAGCTGGAGAAGGGCCTGACGGCCGGGTGCCCGGTGGTCGACGTGCGGGTCACCCTCTACGACGGCAAGGCGCACAGCGTGGACTCGTCGGACGCCGCCTTCCAGACGGCCGGCGCGCTGGCGCTGCGGGCCGCGGCGGAGAACGGCCGGGTCACCCTCCTGGAGCCGGTCGACGAGATCGAGGTACGCGTCCCCGAGGCCTACGTCGGGGCGGTCATGAGCGACCTCTCCGGCCGGCGCGGGCATCCTCTGGGCAGCGAGTCCGGCGGGGCGGGCGAGGCCAGCGTGGTGCGGGCCGAGGTCCCGGCGACCGAACTGGTCCGGTACGTCGTGGAGTTGCGTGCGATCACCTCGGGGACCGGCACGTTCACCCGGCGCTACCTGCGTCACGAGCCGATGCCGGCGAACCTGGCCGACGTGGCCCGCAAGGAGCACACCGCGGTCAGATAGTAATGGCGTTCGCCGCCTCGTACATCGGCGCGAGGACCCGGCCGCCGGTATGCGGGCGCCAGACACGTCTCGTGGTCTGGGTGCGAAGCCCGTCCGCGTGGTGACTTCAGGCGCGCTGGGCACCCGAAGTCACCACACCCGCGGTGGGGTGTGGTGATTACGGCCGCACTGAGCGCCCCGAATCACCACACCCGCCGTGGAACGTGGTGACTACCGCCGCGCTGAGCGCCTCAAATCACCACGGGCGCTGACCACGAGACGTGTCTAGGCGGCGGGCCACGCCTTCAGGAGCAGCTCACGGGTGTCACCGAGCAGCTGCGGCATAACCTTGGTCCGCCCGATCGTCGACATGAAGTTCGCGTCGCCGCCCCACCGCGGCACGATGTGCTGGTGCAGGTGCTCGGCGATGCCGGCGCCGGCGATCGCGCCCTGGTTCATCCCGATGTTCATGCCGTGCGGGCTGCTCACCGACCGGATCACCCGGATCGCCGTCCGGGTGTACGCGGCCAGCTCCCCCGTCTCGGCGTCGGTCAGCTCGGTGTAGTCGGCGACATGCCGGTACGGGCAGACCATCAGGTGCCCGGGGTTGTACGGATAGAGGTTGAGCACCACGAAGACCAGCTCGCCGCGCGCCACCACCAGGCTGGACGCCTCCGGCAGACCGGGTGCCAGGCAGAACGCGCAGCCGGCCGGACGGCTCTCACCGGTGACGTAATCCATCCGATGCGGCGCCCAGAGACGCTCCAGACCGTCCGGTTCACCCGCCCGATGCTCATCCACGATCCGCATCCTAAACGCTGCCCCGCCGTCCGGCCCGATGCGAAGGAGCCGGGCCGGACGGACGGGACCACAGGTCAGGCTGCGGAGGGCCCGGTGTTGACCCGGGACTTGACGATCTCCACGACGTGCGCGACGGCCTCGTCGATCGAGACGCCGTTACGCTGCGAGCCGTCGCGGTAGCGGAACGACACGGTCCCGCCGTTCACGTCGTCGTCGCCGGCGATGGCCATGAACGGGATCTTCTGCTGCTGGGCGGTGCGGATCTTCTTCTGCATCCGGTCGGTGGAGTGATCCACCTCGGCACGGATGCCTTTCTTACGAAGAAGCGTGACGAACTCCTCGAGGTACGAAGCGTGGTCGTCGCGGATCGGGATGCCGACCACCTGCACCGGCGCCAGCCAGGCCGGGAACGCGCCCGCGTAGTGCTCGACCAGCACACCGAAGAACCGCTCCAGGGAGCCGAACTTCGCCGAGTGGATCATCACCGGCTCCTGGCGGGAACCGTCGGCCGCCTGGTACTCCAGACCGAACCGGGCCGGCATGTTGAAGTCGTACTGGATCGTCGACATCTGCCAGGTCCGGCCGATCGCGTCCTTCGCCTGCACGCTGATCTTGGGGCCGTAGAAGGCCGCGCCGCCCGGGTCGAGGACGAGTTCCAGGCCGGACTCGGTGGCCACATCCTCGAGGACCTTGGTGGCGGTCTCCCACTGCTCGTCCGAGCCGATGAACTTGTCGCTCTGCGGGTCCCGGGTCGACAGCTCGAGGTAGTAGTCGTCCAGGCCGAAGTCGTCGAGCAGCGACCGCACGAAGTTCAGCAGGTGCTTGATCTCGCCCGGCGCCTGCTCGGCGGTGACGTAGGAGTGCGAGTCGTCCTGGGTCAGGCCGCGCACCCGGGTCAGGCCGTGCACCACGCCGGACTTCTCGTAGCGGTAGACCGTGCCGAACTCGAAGAGCCGCATCGGCAGCTCACGGTAGGACCGCCCGCGCGACCTGAAGATCAGGTTGTGCATCGGGCAGTTCATCGCCTTGAGGTAGTAGTTCGCCCCCTCCAGCTCCATCGGGGGGAACATCGTGTCCTTGTAGTAGGGCAGGTGGCCCGACGTCAGGAACAGGTTCTCCTTGGTGATGTGCGGGGAGCCGACGTACTGGAAGCCCTCCTCGATGTGGCGGGCCCGGACGTAGTCCTCCATCTCCCGCTTGATCACACCGCCCTTGGGGTGGAAGACCACCAGGCCGGAGCCGATCTCGTCGGGGAACGAGAAGAGGTCCAGCTCGGTGCCGAGCTTGCGGTGGTCGCGACGCTCGGCCTCGGCGAGCCTGTTCAGGTACGCCTTGAGCTCGTCCCGCGACGGCCACGCCGTGCCGTAGACCCGCTGGAGCTGCGGGTTCTTCTCCGAGCCGCGCCAGTACGCCGCCGCCGACCGCATCAGCTTGAACGCCGGGATCAGCCGGGTCGTCGGCAGGTGCGGACCGCGGCACAGGTCGCCCCAGACCCGCTCGCCGTCCTTGTTCAGGTTGTCGTAGTGGGTCAGCTCGCCCGCGCCGACGGCCACCGCCTCGGGGTCCACGTCGCCCTTGATGTCGACCAGTTCGAGCTTGAACGGCTCGTCCTTCAGCTCCGCCTTGGCCTCGTCGAGCGACGAGTACTCCCGGCGGCGGAAGGTCTGCCCGGCCTTGACGATCTCCTGCATCCGCTTCTCGAGCTTCGTCAGGTCCTCGGGCTGGAAGGGCTTCTCCACGTCGAAGTCGTAGTAGAAACCGTCCCGGATCGGCGGGCCGATGCCCAGCTTCGCCTCCGGGAAGACGTCCTGCACGGCCTGGGCCAGCACGTGGGCGGCCGAGTGGCGCAGCACGTCCAGGCCGTCCGGGGTGTCGATGGCGACCGGGGTGACCTCGGTGTCGGCGGCCGGCGCCCAGTCCAGGTCGCGCAGCCGGCCGTCGGCCTCACGGACCACGACGATCGCCTTCGGCCCGTTCGCAGGGAGCCCGGCGGCGGACACCGCGTCGGCCGCCGTAGTCCCGGCCTGGACGACTAGGGGGTCGGCCACAGCGGGTGTACGGGGTGCAGACACGGTGTTCTCCATTCACGAAGGAACGGCCCGGTCGTCCGGGCCGTCACCGATGCTATCCGCCGGGTTCAGGCCGGGTTCGGGCGGCGCGCGAGGTCACCCGCCGCCCGTCACCGGCAGCCAGCCGGGCAGCGGCTCCCGGGCGGCGAGCCAGGCGGCCGGGATGCCCTCCACGCCGGTGTACGCGCTGACCACCCCGCCCGCGATGGCCGCGGTGGTGTCCACGTCCCCGCCGGCGATCACGCACGCCGCCACGGCCGCCGGATAGTCGTCCAGGTAGCGGGCCGCCGCCCAGAGCGCGTAGGCAACGGTGTCCTGGGCCAGTGCCCGTGCCCCGTTCCCCAGCCGGTGGGCCGCCTCCTCCTGGCCTCCGGTGATGCCGGCGGCCTCGATCAGGCCGTCGTGCACCGATCCCGCGGGGGTGTGCGCGGCGGTGGCCAGCAGCAGCTGGGCGGGTTCCGGCCGGCGCCCGTCGAGGCGGCCGGCCGCGGCGACCGCGGCGGCCACGCTCACCGCCACCCCGCCGGCGATCCCCTCCGCGTGCGCGTGGGTCACCTCGGCGGCGCGGGCGCCCTGGGCGGCCGCGTGGGCGAGCGAGTCGGCGTGCCAGGCGCCCAGCGGGGCGGCCCGCATCGCCGCGCCGTTGCCGCAGGAACCCTGTCCGTCGAACGCGCTCGCGGCGGCGATCGGCCAGGGCAGGCCCTCACGGATCTCCCGGAGCATCACCACCGCGCCCGGTCCGTACCCGCGGTACGCGTCGAAGCGCCGGGCCAACGTCTCGGCGAACCCGTCCCGGTCGAAGTCGCCGTCGCCGAGCGCGGTGACCAGGCAACAGGCCTGTTCGGTGTCGTCGGTCCACTCCCAGGGTGCGGCCGGCACCCGGGCCCGCAACAGGTCGGACGGGTGGTTTCCGGGCACGAAGTACTGGGCGCCGAGGGCGTCGCCGACACTGAGGCCGGCCAGGCTCTCGAGGGCCAGGGCGAGGCGCGTACTGGGGAACAGAGTGAATGACATCAGCACTTCGGATCGTATTCCATCACTGAGCGTCATCAAAGAATCTCGCTGCATCACCCTTTGGGTTCTCACCACGCCAGACGCTACGGTCTTCGCATGGCCACGGTGTTGCTCGTCGAGGACGATCATGTCGTGCGCGGCGCCATGCTCCGGTCGTTAGCCGACCGGGGGCACGCCGTGCACGCCGTCGGCACCGCGCTGGAAGCGCTGCGGCGCGTCGCCGCGGAGACCCCGGATCTGGTCGTGCTCGACCTGGGGCTGCCCGACCTGGACGGTTCCGACGCGCTGCGCATGCTGCGCGGCATCACCGACGTGCCGATCATCATCGCCACCGCCCGCGACGACGAGCAGACCGTGGTCCGCCTGTTGCGGGCCGGGGCCGACGACTACATGGTCAAGCCGTTCACCGGCGCCCACCTGGACGCCCGCATCGCCACCGTGCTGCGGCGGGTGGGCCGGGCCAGCCGCGCCCAGCAACCCGCCGTCTACGAGGTCGGCGAGCTGCGGGTGGACGTCGGCGAGCGCAGTGCCAGTCTGGCCGAGCAGCCACTGGCGCTCACCCGTAAGGAATTCGATCTGCTGGCCTATCTCGCCGCCCGTCCGGGCCGAGTGGTCTCCCGTCGCGAGCTGTTGGAGGAGGTATGGCGACAGCCATCGGTCGGCGAGGACCAGACCATCGACGTTCATTTGTACTGGCTGCGCCGGAAGCTGGGCGAATCCGCGGCGAAGCCCCGCTACCTGCGCACCGTGCGGGGGGTCGGATTCCGGTTGGTGGCACCGGACTGAGGTTGCGGCTGGCGTACACGACCGCCGCCACCACGGCGGTCGCCTCGCTGGTCTTCCTGCTGCCTCTGGGCTGGGGTCTGCGCAACGACCACCGGGACGCCGCGGTCGCCGACGCCGCGGCGCGGACCGCGACGGTGGCCGGCGCGATCACCGCCGGAGCGGGCGAGAAGGGTGTCGCCGCCGCGATCGCCGCGGCCGGGGGCAACCCGGTCGTGCACACCCCGGGCATCGCCCCCAGCGAGGGTGGCCGGGCCGGTGGCGCGCTGATCGACCGGGCCGCGACCGCACCCGAGCCGACCGTGGCCGACGTCCCCGGTGGTGTGGTCCGGCTGCAGTCGGTCACCGCCGGCGGCCGCACCCTGGTGGTGGAGGCGTTCGTCCCGGACGCCGACCTCAACGAGAACACCGCCCGGGACTGGTGGCTGCTGCTCGGTCTCGCGGTGTTCCTGGTCGGCTGCGCGGTGTTCGTGGTGGACCGGCTGGCCCGCGGGGCGGTCGACTCGGCCCGCAACCTGGTCGACGCGGCCCTCGCGGTGGCCGACGGCGACCTGGCCGTGCGGATCTCCCCGTCCGGCCCCCGTGAGCTGGCCGAGGCCGGGTACGCGTTCAACCGGATGGCCGACCGGCTGGTCACCTCCCGGACCGACGAGCGCGAACTGGTCGCCGACCTGTCGCACCGGCTGCGGACCCCGCTGACCGCGCTGCGGCTGGACGCCGAGGCACTCGACCCGGACGACACCCAGATCATGAGCCTGTCCGCCGACGAGGTGGACCGCCGCCGGGGCATCCGGCGCATCCGGCAGGCGATCGGCACCCTCGAGGACGAGGTCAACCACCTGATCAACACCACCCGGCAGGCGGTCGCCGCGCAGGTCGCGGCCCCCGAGGACGGTCTGTGCGACGCCAGCGAGGTGGTCCGCGAGCGGATGATGTTCTGGTCCGCGCTCGCCGGCGACCAGGAACGGCAGTACCGGGTGGTCGGTGCGCACCTGCGGATCCCGGTCCCGGTGGCCCGGGCCGAACTGGCCGCCGCGCTGGACGCGGTGCTGGGCAACGTCTTCCGGTACACCCCGCAGGGCACCGCGTTCGAGGTCGGGATCTCCCGGCGGGACGGCTGGGTGGCGTTGCGGGTGGACGACGCCGGACCGGGCATCCCGGACCCGGCGGGCGCGATCCGGCGCGGCCAGAGCAACCAGGGCTCGACCGGACTGGGACTCGACATCGTCCGGCGGGTGGCGCAGGCCACCGGCGGGTCGGTGAGCCTGGACCGGGCGGCGATGGGCGGCGCGAGCGTCGTCATGCTGCTGGCCGACGCGGACGCGACGCCCAAGCAACCGAGCCGCTTCGGCCTGGTCGGCCGGGGCCGGATCGGACGCGACCGCGATCCGGAACGACGGCGCCGGGGCCGACCAGGCCGCGAGTAGGACTCGATCACCGGTGTCCCGGACCGGCAAGTGCCGATGGGCCCTTGTCACCCGGCCGGGACAGCTCTTGCTTATATCTTCATGAAGTTCGTTCCCCTGGGGCCCCAGGACTGGCAGTGTTCCCTCCGATCCCATCCGGCTTCGACGGTTCGCAACCCGCAGCGCGTCCCCATCGCCCCGCGACCGACGAAGCCCTGCGCGGTGGGAGGTGGCCACCCCATGGGCTCCTCCCACCGTCACCCGCACGACAAGGAGACGCAGTGTCCGCGCATCGCCGGCCAGCGTTCCGCGAGGCGTCACCGGAGAGGCGGCGCCACGCGGCAGCCGAACGATCCGGCTCTTCGGCACGCTCGGCAACTGTTCGACTCCTTCCCGTGGTGCTCGGCATGGTTCTGCTCGGTGTCGGAGCCGTCGTCGGCCCCCACGTGATCGGCACTGACGACACCGACGGCCGTTCCACGATGCCCGCGGTGCCGGAGGACGTCCCGGATCAGGGACTGGTCTACAGCGGACTCGCACTGGCCGCCGCCGGGACGCTCTGCTCCGGTGCGTACCAGCTCTATGAGGAGACCTGCACGTTCGGTCCGGACACCGCCCCGGCCGGCCTCGCGGTGCGCCGCGACGTCGCCCCGGTGACCGAGGGCATCCGCGAGGTGACCACGGTCAGCCGCGAGTCCTCCGCCGTCCCGCCGGACGCCGAGATCGCCCGTGACCTGGGCGGCAGCGCGCTGACCGCGGACGCCCCGGCGCTCGTCCCGGACGCCGCTCCCGGCCAGGCCGACTTCATCCTCGGACCGGACGCGGTGGCCTGCGCCGGCGACGGCCGCAGCGGCAAGCGCGTGCAACTGCTCTACCTGCACGAGGCGGGCACCGAGAGCCGCTACGCGAAGTTCCTCAACTCGTTCCGCACCTGGGCGGCCGGCGTCGACGCGATCTACGACGCGAGCGCCGCGGAGACCGGCGGCTCCCGTCACATCCGCTACGTGACCACGCCCGAGTGCCGGCCGGACGTCAGCGAGATCCAGCTGCCGGCGGGCTCGCTCGACTCGTTCGTCGCCACCGTCGACTCGCTGCGCAACCTCGGCTACAACCGGACCGACCGGAAATACCTGATCTTCTCCGACACCAACGTCTACTGCGGCATCTCCACCTACGTGGCGGACACCCGGCCCACCCGGGGCAACCGCAACAACGGCGGCCCGTCGTACGCCCGGGTCGACTCGGGCTGCTGGAGTTCGGCGGTGGCCGCCCACGAGCTGACCCACACGCTGGGCGCGACGCTGATCGGCTCGCCGAACTCCACCGGCACCGGCAGCTGCACCGACGAGTACGACCTGCTCTGCGGCGAGGACCGGTCCGGCAGGGCGATGCGTGAGGAGTGCCCCAAGAAGCACAGCATCCGGCTGGACTGCGGGCACGACGACTACTTCAGCACCGACCCGGAGCCCGGCAGCTACCTGGACAAGAACTGGAACGTCGCGCTCAGCGAGTTCCTGCTGCGCAGCGACGGCGGCGACGACATCCCGGACGCCCCCGGCGCCACCGTGCCGGACGCCGGCGGCACCACCTCGGCCGCGCCGGTGCCCGCACCGGACTCCGCGGCGAGCGCCGTCGCGTCGCCGAGCGCCACCAAGTCGGCCGGCCCGCTGGTCTCGCTGCCCGGCGTCGACATCTCGGTCGGCGCGGACCTGCCGGGGCTGGACGCGGTGGCCTTCGGGGACGACGAGCAGACCCTGGAACACGAGGACGGCGGTGTGATCGCGTCGCCCGGTGTGGCCAACAACGGGGTGCAGGCGGTTCTGGAGATCCGTGAGGCGACCAGCAGCTCGGTCCGCCTGCTCTGGAGCGCGGCCGACAAGGACGCCACCTATCAGGTGTGGGTGGACGGCAAGCCGGTCGCCTCGACCAAGTCGACCCGGGCCCGGCTGATCGGTCTCAAACCCAACGCGAAATACACGGTCGAGGTCAAGAACAAGGCTCTGGAGTACGCCGCCAAGGGTGTCGCGGAGACCGCCCCGGCCGCAAGCCCCGTGCAGAACTCCTGGTTCGTGCTGAGCAACGCGCTGACCGGCGGCGCCGCCGACCTGTACGCGGCGCGTACCGCCGACGGCAGCCCGGTCACCCTCGCCGACGACGAGGGCGGCACCCAGCAGCAGTGGCAGCTCGCCCCGGCGGAGAACGGCACCTACTCGCTGATCTCCAAGGCGAGTGGCCGGTGCGTGGTGCCGCTGGACGGCACGGCGACGGCCGGCACGCCCCTGGTGCAGGGCGACTGCCAGGCCGAGGCGGGGGCCCGCTGGACCCTGCAGGCCTCGGACTACGGATTCACACTGCGCAGCGCGACCGCCGACCTGGTGGTCGGTGTGGGCGCCCAGCGATTCGGCACCCACAGGGTGCTGGTGCTGCAGCCGGACAGCGGCCAGCGGCACCAGAGCTGGACGGCGGTGCCCGAATGACGAGCGAGGGAGTGCGGTCATGCCTGATCTGCTGAGTCACCGCGAGACCGAGCCGGCCGAGGAGCCGGCCCGGTTCAACCGTCGCAAGATGGTGCGCTGGATGACCATCCTGATCATCGGCACCGCGGCGATGGTGGCCCTGTGGGCCGACCCGCTCTATCCGAACGTCACGCCGTAGCCGTGTAAGCGTCGATCTCGGCGGTCAGCGCGGCCTTGCCGGCCGTGGGCAGGAAGCTGTGGCTCACGGCGGCGCGGGCCAGGTCGGCCACTCCGGCCCGGTCCAGCTTCAGCAGGCGGGCCGCGGTGGCGTACTCCTGCTCCAGGGTGGTGCCGAACATCGGCGGGTCATCCGAGTTGACGCTGATCGGCACGCCGGCGGCGACGAGCCTCGCGATCGGGTGCTCGTCGAGGTCGGCCACCGCCCGGGTGCGCAGGTTGGAGGTCGGGCACACCTCCAGGGGGATGCCGTTCTCGGCCAGGTACGCCATCAGACGCTCGTCCTGGGCCGCCGAGATGCCGTGCCCGATCCGTTCGGCACCGAGTTCCCGGATCGCATCCCAGATGGTCTCCGGTCCGGTGGTCTCGCCGGCGTGCGGCACGCTGTGCAGCCCGGCCGCCCGCGCCTTGTCGAAGTACGGCTTGAACTGCGGCCGCGGCACCCCGATCTCCGGCCCGCCGAGTCCGAAACTGATCAGAGAATCCGGGCGGTCCTCGAGGGCGATCCGCAGCGTCTCCTCGGCTGCGGCGAGTCCCGCCTCGCCCGGGATGTCGAAACACCAGCGCATGTCCACCCCGAAGTCGCGGGCCGCGCTCACCCGGGCGTCCTCGATCGCCTCGCAGAACGCCGGTGACGGGATGCCCCGTCGCACACTGGAGTACGGCGTGACGGTCAGTTCCGCGTACCGCACCTGCTGACGACCCAGCTCCCGGCCGATCTCGTACGTCAGCAGGCGCACGTCACCGGCGTCGCGGATCAGGTCCACGACACTCAGGTAGACGTCGATGAAGTGGGCGAAGTCGCGGAACTCGAAGTATTTCGCGAGCTGCTCCGGGTCGGCCGGCACCGGGGTGCTGCCCTCGTGCCGGGCGGCCAGTTCGGCCACGATCCGCGGCGACGCCGAACCCACATGGTGGACGTGCAGCTCGGCCTTCGGCAGGCCGGCGATGAACGAGTCCAGATCGGTCACAACACTGCTCCTCAAGAGATCACGAAACCCGTGCCACGACGAAGATACGGCGAAACGGGAGGGCGACGAGGCCGTCCCCGGCGGTATGGGTGGCGGCGATCCGTTCGCCCAGCTCGGCACGGAAGGCGGTCCACGCCTCGTCGTCGAGGGCGGCACGGACCGGGCGCAGCGCGGTGCCCTCCATCCAGCGCAGCACCGGGTGGTCCGGTCCGTCGTCCGGGAGCAGGTGCAGGTAGGTGGTCTCCCAGGCGTTCACGGTCGCCCCGGCGGCGGTCAGCAGGGCCGCATAGTCCTCGGGGTCGTCGACCGGGTTCGCGCGCACCACGCCGGCCAGCCGGTCCGCGTAGGGCGCCTCGCCGGCCAGGTCGCGCAGGGCACGGTGGCCGGGGCTGTCGAAGTTGCCGGGGACCTGCATCGCGATCCAGGCGCCGGAGATGAGTTCGCCGGCCCAGCGGACGAGCAGCTCACGGTGCTCCGGAACCCACTGCAGGGCGGCGTTGGTGACGATCACGTCGACGTCCGGTTCCGGGTGCCAGTCGGCGATCCCGCCGAGCTCGAAGCCGACCGGGCCGCCTTGGGCGGTGGCTTTGCCGATCATCTCCGGCGAGTTGTCGATCCCGGTCACCCGGGCTAGCGGCCACCGCTCGGCGAGCGTCCGGGTCAGGTCGCCGGGTCCGCAGCCGAGGTCGGCGACGGCCCGCGGATATCGGGCGCCGATCTGGGCGACCAGGTCGAAGAACGGGCGGGAACGTTCGGCGCCGAAGCGTCCGTACAGCGCGGGATCCCACATGGCGCCTCCTGCTTCTTTAAAACCGTACGTGCGTACTGTTTCAACCTACCAGGCGGGCGGTAGGGTCTCGACGTGGAAAATCGCAGCTTTCGGAGGATGGGACGGTCGGCCGGTGTGGTCGGCCTCGGCGCGTGGCAGCTCGGCGCCGACTGGGGTGAGGTCAGCGAGGAGGACGCGCACGCCACCCTGCAGGCGGCCGTGGACGCCGGCGTCACGTTCATCGACACCGCCGACGTCTACGGCGACGGCCGCAGCGAGCAGATCGTCGGCTCCTTCGTCAAGGACAAGCCCGGCCTGACCGTGGTCACCAAGATGGGCCGCCGCCTGCCGCAGGAGCCGGCCAACTACCACCTGGACAACTTCCGGGCCTGGACCGACCGCTCCCGCCAGAACCTCGGCGTGGACACCCTGGAGCTGGTGCAGCTGCACTGCCCGCCCACCCCGGTGTTCTCCTCGGACGAGGTGTTCGACTCCCTGGACACCCTGGTGCAGGAGAAGCGCATCGCGGCGTACGGCGTGAGCGTCGAGAAGGTCGAGGAGGCCCTGGCCGCCATCGCCCGTCCCGGGGTGGCCAGCGTGCAGATCATCCTGAACGCGTTCCGCCTCAAGCCGCTGGAGCGGGTGCTGCCGGCCGCCGCGGAGGCCGGTGTCGGCATCATCGCCCGGGTCCCGCTCGCCAGTGGCCTGCTCTCCGGCCGCTACGACGAGAACACCACGTTCTCCGCGGACGACCACCGCAACTACAACCGGCAGGGCGAGGCGTTCGACGTCGGCGAGACGTTCTCCGGTGTGGACTTCCGGACCGGACTGGAGGCGGTCTCCCGGCTGCGCCCGCTCGTTCCGGCCGGCGCCACCATGGCGCAGTTCGCACTCCGCTGGATCATCGACCAGCCCGGCGTCACCGTGGTCATCCCGGGTGCCCGTAACCCGGAACAGGCGCGTGCCAACGCGGCCGCCGCCGATCTTCCGCCGATCTCGGCGGAAAGCCGAGAAATGATCGCTGCGACCTACGATGAGCTGATTCGCCCCCAGGTGCACGACAAATGGTGAACAATGAAAACGAGACGCCGCGTTTACGAGGCTGGCTTCCGATGTCACTCGGTCTGCTGGCACTCGTGGTGGGCGCGGTGTGGACGCTTCAGGGATTGAACTACCTCACCGACAGTCTTCTGCACGGTGAGATCGTGATGGCGGCGGCCGGTGGCGGGTCGGCCGTTGCCGGACTCGTTCTCATAGTCATCGGGATGCGCCGCCGGACAGCCGCTCGTGAGGCTTCCGCGGCCCTGCCCTGAACGCCCGGCGCTTCGGAAGAAGCTGCGCTGACGCTTCAGGAAAGGCCGCGCTGACGCTTCAGGAGAAGCTGCACTGACGCTCCAGTAGAGGCATGCACCGACGCTTCAGGAGAAGCTGCGCTGACGACGAAAGAGGCCCCGCACCCTCGACGAGGTTGCGGGGCCACGGTCGGGCCGACCTCCGCCAGGCGGTCGGCGTGCCGGTCTCACGACCGGCGGATAAGGTCTCAGAGCGGGCGAACCTGCTCCGCCTGCGGGCCCTTCTGGCCCTGGGCGATCTCGAACTCCACCCGCTGGTTCTCCTCCAGAGTGCGGTAACCACTGCTCTGGATGGCCGAGAAGTGGACGAACACGTCAGCACCCCCGCCGTCGACGGTGATGAAGCCGAAGCCCTTGTCTGCGTTGAACCACTTCACGGTTCCTTGCGCCATGCTGAACTCTCCTTCTGAAAATGCCGGCCCGCAGAACCACGGCAGCGGAACGCGGGGCCGATGACCGTTTTCGAGCAGCGGCGCCGCGAGGCGGCCCTTTCAGAGGACGTCCCCTCCACTCGAACCACTTGACACCTGGCATCCCACCCGGGAGGGAACCGGTGCCCCGCAGTCAAGCGGAAGCAGCGAACCACGTACGCAAAAACTGGGCACACTGTACCCGAAAAACGGCCTGCAAAGCTGCCCCTCGAAGGAATCCAACAATGGGTGACCGATATGGAAAAGGTCCCCCACTTCGTGACCACGAAGCGGGGGACCGGCAAGACTCCTGTCGATACACAAGATGATCTAGTCGGGCCACTGTCCGGTCAGTTTGCGGGTCCCGATGTTGCCACCACGTTGGACCGCGGCCCGGACGAGCGAGAAGATCGCACCCTGTAACGCCGCGGCGGCGAGGACCTCGCCCCAGCCGCGTTCCTCGTCGTTCGCATCCGGCGCGTCACCCTCGCCGGCGACGAGCTTCCACGCCTCCTTGAAGACGAGCCCGGCCACCGCGCCGGCCGCGAAGCCGAGCGCCATGTTCACCGGCTTCATCGCAGTCTTCTGAATACGCCCCGCCATCAACGCCTCCCCCGCACGATCAGAATCACCCCGGCGACGGCCGCCAGGCCGGCGACCACCAGCACCATCGGCAACGGGTTCGCGCGTACCTCGGTGGAGGCACGCCGGGTGACCGCCGACGCCTGGGTGAGCACCCGCTGCCGGGTCTGTTCCACCTGTTCCCGGGCGCGCGCCTTGACGTCCGCGCGGGCCGCCAGGGCCTGCACGGTCTGGCCCAGCTCGGCCCGGGTCTGCCTGATCTCCTCGCGCAGCGCCACCAGATCGGGTTTCGCCGCGGAGCCGTTGTTGTCCGTCATGCCCGGCTACGCTCCTTGACCGCGTGTTTGACCTCGTCCACATCCGCCTTGACGCTCTGGATCGCGGACTGCGGCTCGGGCGGGACCGCCCGGCTCAGCTGCCCCTTGCCCAGCAGTGCCAGCACCCCGGCGACTCCGAAGATCACGACGGTGACGATCAGGGCGGCGAGCCAGAGCGGCAGGATCAGGTCGAGCGCGATGACCACGGTGGCGATGAGAGCGCCCACGCCGTACGCGGCAAGCACGCCCGCGCCGCCGAACAGACCCGCACCGATCCCGGCGCGTTTGCCCTTCTCGGCCAGTTCCGCCTTGGCCAGGGTCATCTCGTCCCGGACCAGGCGGCTCAGCTGCTCGCTCGCGCGTTGCACCAGTTCCGCGGTGGACTGCTCGGCGATCGGCCGGGCCGGAACCTCGTGCGCCACATCGGCCATCGTGTCCCCCTCTCCGTTGGCACGGTGTATGCCCTGATCACACTCCACTCAATCCTGGATGCACCACGGAAGAGACGGTAAGCCGTCAGTTGCGGGCCGGTTCGGGTTCCGGCCCACTGAACGCGGCTCCACGGGCCTCGCCGTCGTCGCCGCCGCCGAACACCCGGGCCGCGTCCGAGTTGGCGTCCAGGTCCGCGTGGTGCAGGGGACGCGAGTTCACCGGCCGCGGGTCGCGCAGCTTGTCGCCCACCTCGGCACGCAGACGCGGCAGGGCGGCACGCTGGTTCTCCCAGATCCACGAGACCAGTCCCTCCCGGACCAGGCAGCGCAGGTCCCAGAGGGCCGCCGCGTCGGCCGCGCTGACCAGCGCCCGCAGCCGGATCCGGCCGTCGGTCGCCTCGGTCACCTGCAGCACGCAGACCCGTTTGTCCCACAGGTCGGAGCTTTCACATACCCGCTGCAACTCGCCGCGGAGCGCGTCGACCGGGGTGGACCAGTCCACGTCGATCTCGGCCGTACCGAGCACCGCCGAGGTGGTCCGGGTCCAGTTCTGGAACGGCTTGGTGGTGAAGTACGAGGTCGGCAGGATCAGCCGCCGGTCGTCCCAGATCTGCACCACGACGACGGTCAGGGTGATCTCCTCGATCCGGCCCCACTCCTGCTCCACCACGACCACGTCGTCCACCCGGATCGCGTCGCTGAACGCGAGCTGGATGCCGGCGAACACGTTGCCGAGGGTGGTCTGGGCGGCCAGTGCCGCGACGGCGCTGATCAGTCCGGCCGAGGCGAGCAGGCTCGCGCCGACCGCCCGGACCCCCGGGAAGGTCATCAGCATGATCCCGGCCGTGATCACCACGATCGCGGCCACGGTGACCCGGCGCAGCATCACCACCTGGGTCTTGATCCGTCGCCGGCGCCGGTTGTCCGGCACGTCGGTACGCCAGCGGGCCAGCGCCACGTCCTCGAGGACCAGCGACAGCGCGCCGATCAGCCACGCGAACGCGGCGATGCAGAACAGGACCAGGCCGTGCATGACGCCGGCCCGGCCGGGGAAGTCTCCGGCGTACACCCGGATCGCCTGTTGCGCGGCGAGAAGGATGACGGCGGTGAGAAACGGTCTGTGTATCGTCTTCGCCAGGTCCGCTGCCAGCACGGACGTCCGTCCGGCTCGTTTCATCAGCCGGTGGATCACCTCGACGAGGACGATCGCCGCGGCGGCCGCCACTACCACGGCGACCACGGCAGTCATGACGTCGGACACGAACTTACCTCCACGATCGGTGCTCGTTGCCGACGTTCCACGTTGCCCATCAGAGGCGGCGGAAACACCGGTGGCGGCAGATGTCGGAGAAACCTCACACCTGCCGCCTCGGCCGGACCGTGGTACCGAAAGGTCAGATCTTGCGGTATTTCGCCTGGGCGATGCAGTAGACGCCGAAGGCCGCGATGCCGGCCGCGATCAGCGCCAGCACCCAGACGCCCCAGGAGTACCCCGCCAGCGTCTTGAGCGCCGCGTCCAGGCCACGGGCCTTGTCCGGGTCGTAGTTCAGCGCGGCGCTGACGACCAGCAGACCGGCGATCGCGTACGCGGTGCCCTTGGCCATGTAACCGGCCATGCCCAGCCGGATGATCGGCTTGCGGGTGCCGGCCTGCATCTCCTGGGTGTTCAGGTGCTTGGTGAACTTCCGCTTGTAACCGTAGTACGCCATGCCGACGCCGACGCCGAGGACGACCAGGCCGATCACGCCGACCAGCAGACGGCCGCCGCTGGAATCCATCAGCTTCGCGGTCATGCTCTCGTTGCTGTCGCCCATCGAGGAGCCGGCGCCCTGGACGATCTTGATCGCGTTCCAGGCCAGGTAGGTGTAGAGGACGGCGCGGACGCCGGAGAGGACCCGCTCGGCCATCGCGGTGCGGTCCTGCGGGCCGCTCTCACCGATGGCTGCCTCGAAGGCCTGCCAGATCGCCATCGCCCCCAGGCCGACGGCGATGACGATCAGCAGGGTCTTGCCGAAGGACTGCTGGGCGATGGTCTGCAGTGCCCCGGACTGGTCGCTGTCCTGGCCGGAGCCGCCGAAGGCGACCTGCAGCGCGATCCAGGCGAAGAGCAGGTGGATGATGCCGTAGCCGATGAAGCCGCCCCGGGCGAGGTACTCCAGTGGCTTACTCTCGGCCGCGCGCGACGCGGTGTTCTTGACGTTCGAAGCTGCGGTGGACATGGCCCTCATGTCACCGAAAGCGACGTTCGTCAAACGTCGTGTGTCAGCGCCGGTGATGTGCTATCGCTCGTGTCCGGTCAGCGGGAGACCTCGATCTGGATCTGGTCCTGCGTCACGCTCTCCAGCTGGACCTGGAGCCCGGCCACCTCGGTGGCGGCTCCGCCGGTCGTGAGGCTCACCTGTTCGCCGGCGACGTCCAGGGTCACCGAGTTGTCGTCGGCGCTGACGAACTTGGCCTCCACACCGAGGACGCTCACACTCGCGTTGGTCTCGCGGGCGATGGAGACGGTGCATTGGTCGAGGCCGCAGCTGACGTCGTCACCGCATGCGGTGAGCAGCGCTAGGCCGAGGGTGGCCGAGGCGAGTGCGGCGGCCAGACGCGGTCGGGGCTTGAAGATCAACACCCTTATCAGGGTACGCGGTGAGCACAACCCTAAGCTGTGCCGGATGAGCGACTACCAAGTGCTGGACAACGCCGCCGAGCACCGCTTCGAGCTGGTCGTGGACGGGGAGGTCGGCGCTCTGGCCACCTATCACGTCCGCGACGGGGTCCTGATCATCCTGCACACCGAGACGGCCCCGGAGAAACGTGGCCAGGGCCTCGCCGGCAGACTCGCCGCGGGCACCCTGGAGATCATCCGCGGTCGCGGGCAGAAGGTCGTGCCCGCCTGCCCGTACTTCGCCCGGTACATCGAGGAGTACCCGCAGTACGCCGACCTGGTCGCCCGTTCCTGACGGACCGGGGCCCACATCGAAGTGGGAGACGGGCGGCGACGTGGCCCGGCCGCCCACTTCGATACAACCCCTAGGCGGCCAGCGGCTGGGGCGCGGGCACCGGCGATCCGGCGATGATCTCGGCGGCCGCCCGGCCCAGCGCCCTGGTCGCGCCGTGCGTGGCGATGTGCACGCCACCGAGCACGGTCACCGGGATGCCCATCTCCACCACGATCGCGTCCGGTCGCCGGTGCAGGACCCCCGCCAGGACCGCCGCGATCCACGGGTGCCGGTGCACGTCGCGGACCACCAGCACCAGTGGGCGCTCGCCGCCGCCGGCCAGCACCCGGCCGGCCGGGTCGGCCAGGCCGGCCAGGTCCGCCTCGTCGAACCGGACCGCCGTGGTGCCAGGCAGCAGCTCGGCCAGCGGCGCCCCGATCCCCCACGGCGTCTCGCTGCCGATCGCGATGTTGCGTTCCGGCGCGAACTCGACCACGTGCGGCGCCCCGGACAGCGGCAGCGCGGGCCCGGCCGGCGTGCTGGTGACCAGCACCGCGCGCCGGGCCGCCGCGAACCCGATCGTCGACCCCAGCACCGCCACACCGGTCCGCGCCGCGTCGGCCACCGCCCGCGCGCCGGTCTCGCGCTGCCGGGCGGTCGTCCAGGCACCGAGCGCACGAACCCGGTCCACCGCGTCGCGCAGCCGGTCCTCGCTCAGCTCCCCGGACCGGACCGCGGCCACGATCGCGTCACGCAGCTCGATCGCGGTCCGCTCGTCGTCGTATCCACCGCCGACACAGATCGCGTCGGCGCCCGCGGCCAGGGCCCGGACGGTCGCGCCGGCCAGCCCGTACTTACGGCTGACCCCGCGCATCTCGATGCCGTCCGTGACGATCAGGCCGTCGAAGCCCAGTTCCCCGCGCAGCAGCCCGGTCAGGATCCGCGGGCTCAGCGTGGCCGGCAGCTCCGGGTCGTACGCCGGGACCACCAGGTGGCCGGTCATCACCGAACGGGCGCCGGCCCCGATGGCGGCCCGGAACGGGACCAGCTCGCACGCGTCCAGCTCGTCCAGGCTGCGGGCGATCACCGGCACGTCGTGGTGCGAGTCGACGCTGGTGTCGCCGTGTCCCGGGAAGTGTTTGGCGCAGCCGGCCACCCCGGCCGACTGCAGGCCGCGCAGGAAGGCGGCGGTGTGCCGGGCCACCAGGTGCGGCTCGGCGCCGAACGAGCGGACGCCGATCACCGGGTTGCCGGGGTTGTTGTTGACGTCGGCGTCCGGCGCGTAGTTCAGCGTGATGCCGGCGTCGGCCAGTTCGCGGCCGAGGTCCCGGGCGACCGCCTCGGTCAGCTCCGGGTCGTCGATGGCGCCGAGGGCCAGGTTGCCCGGGCGGGAGCTGCCGTGACGGGACTCGAACCGGGTGACGTCACCGGCCTCCTCGTCGATCGCGACGATCACGTCCGGGTTCTCCGCGCGCAGCTGGGCGGTGAGGGCCGCGATCTGGGCGGGCGACTCCACGTTGCGGGCGAACAGGGCCACCCCGCCGAGACCCGAGCCGAGCCACCGGCGGACCCAGTCGGGCGCGGACGTGCCGACGAATCCCGGTTGCAGGACCGCGGCGGCGAGTTCCGGCAATTCGCCGTGAAGGGACATTCCCCCGTACCTCCGATGCATTCACGTACACCTATGTGAACGTTCTCCCTCGTCCGGGGACCAATGCTCACACCCGATCCGCTTTTAGTCAACAAACCTTTCTATTAGCTGTGACTGATCCCGGTACGATGTCGGCGTGTCCCTCACACCACTGGCACAGGCCACCGTCGACTGGTCGGAGATCCACGCGGTCCGCCTCCTCGGCGTGGCCCTCGCCGTGCTGTTCCTGCTCTGGGCCATCCGCCGCATGTTCGGCGGCAAATAGGGGTACCGAGGGCCCACCCCGTACATCCCCACACCGATCGGACGGCACCGCCTCGATGATGAAGCTCCCCATCTACGGCCCCCGTCTGCGCCGTGTCGCCCGCACCCACTTCGGATGGCGCAAACTGCGCCCCGGCCAGTTCAAGCCGATGCGCGCCGTGCTGCGCCGCAAGGACGCACTGGTGGTGCTCCCGACCGGCGCCGGCAAATCGGCGATCTACCAGATCCCGGCCGTACTGCTGCCCGGCCCGACCGTGGTGATCTCGCCACTGCTCGCCCTGCAGCAGGACCAGATCGCCGCCCTCAACGAGCGCGACGACTCCAAGATCCGGGCCGTCCGGATCAGCTCCGCGGAGACCCCCCGGGAGCAGCGCGAGGCACTCGAGGCGCTGCGCAACGGCGAGGCCGAGTTCCTCTTCATCACCCCCGAGCAGCTCAGCGACCCGGAACGGGTGGCCGAGGTCCGCGCCCTCCAGCCCGGACTCGTCGCCGTCGACGAGGCACACTGCATCTCCGCGTGGGGCCACGACTTCCGCCCGGACTACCTGTCGCTCGGCGAGATGATCAAGCAGATCGGCCGGCCGCCGATCCTGGCACTCACCGCCACCGCGTCCCCGCCGGTCCGCGACGACATCATCGCCCGGCTGCGCCTCAACAAGCCCGAGATCCACGTGTCCGGACTGGACCGCAGCAACCTCTTCCTCGAGGTGGCGTACTGCCCCGACGAGGACTACCGGTGGCGGCGCCTGACCGGCATGCTCGACGAGGAGCAGCGGCCCGGCATCATCTACGTCGCCACCCGCCGCGCCGCCGAGGAACTCTCCGAACGCCTCACCGACGCCGGCTACCCGGCCGCCTACTACCACGGCGGCATGCCCGCCGGCCTGCGCGAACAACGCCACGAGGACTTCACCAACGACAAGATCGACATCATGGTGGCGACGTCCGCGTTCGGCATGGGCATCGACAAGCCGAACATCCGCTGGGTCGCCCACATGGCCCTGCCCGACTCCCCGGACAGCTACTTCCAGGAGATCGGCCGCGCCGGCCGCGACGGCAACCCGGGCCGCACCGTGCTGCTCTGGCGCTCCGAGGACGAGGCCATCCAGCGCTTCTTCCAAGGCGGCGGCCCCGACGTCGAGGAACTCACCCGGCTCGCCGGCGAACTGCACAAGGGACCGCTCTCCAAGACCGCCCTGCAGAAGGAGACCGGACTGGGCCCCCGCAAACTCGGCCAATACCTCGGCCTGCTGGAACAGGTCGGCGCGGTCCGCACCGGCACCGGCAACAAACTGTCCGTCCCGCCCGGCGCCCCGATGCCCGCCGAGGCCGCCCAGGCCGCCGCCGACGAGTACGAACGCCAGCAGGTGGTGATCCGCTCCCGGACCGACATGATGCGCGGGTTCGCCCAGTCCCGCCAGTGCCGCACCGAGACCCTGCTCGCCTACTTCGGCGAAGACCTGAAGCACCCGTGCGGCCACTGCGACAACTGCGCCGACGGCACCGCCCACGAGGTCGCCGAGGCGGAGGCCGCCGCCGACACCCCGTTCCCGGTCCACTGCCAGGTCCGCCACGGCGAGTGGGGCACCGGCACCGTGATGAACTACGAGGAGGACAAGATGACCATCCTCTTCGACGAGGTCGGCTACAAGACCCTGTCCGTCCCGGTCGTCGTCGAGAAGGAGTTGCTGGTCGCCGTCGAGCCGGCTCGCTGACCGGTGGTCCTCCCCATCGGACCGGCATCACCGCTGTGAGCAGTGGCGGAACACCCGGGTTCCGGCCACGGCGAAGCACCGGCCACGAGCCCACCCCCGCCTCAATCGCGGCCGGGCGGGGCGAGGTGGGCGCGCTCGCCCTGCGGGCCGAACAGGGTCAGCAGTTCGGCGGGTTGTGGACCGGCACTGCCGATCCAGTGCGGGGTACGGGTGTCGAACTCGGCCGCCTCGCCGGGACCCAGCAGGTACTCCTGGTCGCCGAGCACGAACCGGACGGCGCCGTTCAGCACGTAGAACCACTCGTACCCGTCATGGGTCTGCAGGTGGTTCGCGGGTGATCTGCCCGCCGGCGGGTAGATCACCTTGTAGGCCTGGACGCCACCGGGTCGGCGGGTCAGCGGCACCACGGTCAGGCCGGAGCGCTGCACCGGGCGCAGGTGGATCCGCGGGTCGCCGGTCGGGGGCGCGGCGACCAGGTCGTCGAGCGGCACGCCGTGCGCCCGGGCCAGCGGCAGCAGTTGTTCCAGGGTCGGGCGCAGCCGGCCGGTCTCCAGGCGGGACAGCGTGCTCGCGGTCAGGCCGGTCTCGGCGGCGAGGGCGGCCAGCGAGACGCCGCGGGTCTGGCGCAGGGCTCGCAGGCGCGGCCCGACGGCGGCGATGACGTCTTCTTCGTCGCTGGTCACGACCCCTATCGTGCGGATCCGCAACGTTTCTTGCAAGGCGGGAAGGGTGGCTCGCATGCTGCGGGGGTGACGAACGATCCCGCCTCCTTCTGGGAGGACCTCTACCGCGGCCGGCCCGCGGACGCCTCGCGGGTCAACCCGCTGCTCGCCGAGACCGCGGAGCGGCTGAGTCCCGGCCGGGCTCTGGATCTGGGCTGCGGCCCGGGCGGCGACGCCCTCTGGCTGGCCCGCCGCGGCTGGCGGGTCACCGCGGTGGACATCTCCCGCACCGCCGTCGACCGGGTGATCGCGCAGGCCCGGGACGCCGGTCTCGGCGAGTTGGTCGCCGGCGAGCGGCACGACCTGGCCGAGACGTTCCCGGCCGGGGAGTACGACCTGATCTCCGCGCAGTACCTGCAGACCCCGTTCGCCCTGGACCGGGCCCGGGTGCTGCGGGCCGCCGCGCAGGCCCTGGCGCCGGGCGGCCGGCTCCTGGTCGTCGACCACGGCTCGATCGCGCCCTGGTCCTGGAACCAGGATCAGGGCACCCGGTTCCCCACGCCCGAGGAGGTCGCTGGTGAACTGGCCCTCGACCCGGAGGGCTGGTCCGTCGTCCGCGCCGACCGGCCGCAACGGACGGCGACCGGGCCCGGTGGTCAGAGCGCCACCGTCACCGATCATGTGCTGCTGATCCAGCGTGCCGCGGCGAAGCCCGCCCCGAGGAGGGCCCGCAGACGCAGGGACACCGGGCCGGCCTGGACCGGCCCGGACGAGAGGTCCACTCTGGTGGGTTTCCTCGGCTACCTGCGTACGGCGATCGCCGAGAAGGTGTCCGGCGTGCCGGAACCCCAGGTTCGCACACCCGGCGTGGACTCCGGCACCAACCTGCTCGGTCTGGTCAAGCATCTGACCGCGGTGGAACGGTTCTACTTCCTCGAGGAGCCGATCACCGACCTGCGCCGGACTTTCCGGCCCACCGCCGGGGAGACCGTGGAGAGTCTGCTGGCCGCTTACCGGGAGACGACGGCCCGCGCCGATGAGGTCGTCGCCGGCTGGACCGACCTGGCCGGGCCCGCGCCACGGCCGCCGGGCCGCTCGCTGCCGCCGACGCGACGCTGGGTGCTCACCCACATGATCGAGGAGACCGCCCGCCACGCCGGTCACGCCGACATCCTCCGTGAACAGATCGACGGCACCACCGGGCGTTAGACCTGTGTCGAAGTGGTGGCGGAGTGAGGCGTGGCCCCACTTCGACACAGCCTAGGCGGACACCGGGCCGGTGGAGTCGCGGATGATCAGCTGGTGTCCGGTGGGGCGCTTGCGCGGGCGGGCTCCCCGCGGTTTGAGGGCCATCTCCAGCGCCATCCGGCCCATCTCGGTCATCGGCAGGCGGATGGTGGTCAGGCTCGGGGAGAGGTCGGCCGCGACCGACACGTCGTCGAAGCCGACGACGGACATCCGCTGCGGGACCGGGATGCCGCGTTCGCGCAGGGCGGCCAGGACGCCCATCGCCATCGCGTCGTTCAGCGCGACGATGGCCGTCACCGACGGGTGCTCGCGCAGGATGCGGTCGGTGGCGACCCGGCCGCCCTCACGTACAAAATCAGTGTAGATAACCGAGATATCGGATAAAGCCATTTGATACGCCGGCAGCGCCGACGCGAATCCGGCCAACCTGTCGGCGATCGTGTTCAGCGCGGGCGTTCCCGCTATCACCGCGATCCGGCGGTGCCCCAGACCCAGCAGGTGATCGGCCAGGGCCCGGCCACCGTCCACGTTGTCCGGCAGCACCGCGTCGGCGCCGAGCGCGTGCCGGCCGATCACCGCCACCCGGCCGCCGGCCCGCTGGTAGGCGGCCAGCACGTCACGGGCCTCCGCCTCGGCGCGCGGGTCGCCGTACCCGGAGCCGGCCACGATCAGCACCGCGACCCGCTGGGCGATCAGGTTGCGGATCTGGCGCAGCTCGTGACCCGGGTCGCGGCCGGAGTGGCAGATCTGGACGAGCAGGCCCTGTTCGTCGGCGAGTTTGATGACGCCGCCGGCGATCTCCGAGAAGTACGGGTCGTCGACCTGGTGCACGATCAGGCCGACGGTGGTGCTGGAACCGCCGGCGAGGGTGCGGGCGAACGGGTTCGCCACGTAGCCGAGCTCCTCGGAGACCCGGCGGACCCGGTCGGCGACCTCGGCGCTGACGCCGTCGCGGCCGGCGAGCGCGCGGGACGCGGTGGCGAGCGAGACACCAGCACGTTGAGCGACGTCGATGAGGCGGAGCCCGGGTCCCGGTTTCGGCATCGTTAACTCCGGAGGTATTGCCCGTGATTGATGTCACAGCTTAGAGTACGCAAGCGCTTACGGAAGCGCTTTCGTGCTCGGTACAGAGGGGTGTCCGAGGATGTCGATCACGTCTTTCCGCGCAAGATTCTCCACCGGACTCCTGGCCACCAGCCTGATGATCTCCCTGGGCGCGTGTTCCGGAGACAGCGACGACAGTGCCGGCGACGGGCCGATCACCATAGGGATCTCCCTCCCGCTGACCGGCGACTTCGCCGAACCCGGCAAGGGCGTCCAGCAGGGCTACGAAGCCTGGGCCAAGATCGTCAACGACAACGGCGGCCTGCTCGGCCGCCAGGTCGAACTGACGATCCTGGACGACCAGTCCAATGCCGACCGGGTCGTCGCCGACTACGAGCAACTGATCGGGCAGGACCAGGTGGATCTGGTCGTCGGCCCGTTCTCCACCCGCCTGGTGGTGCCCGCCGCCCGGGTCGCCGAGGAGTACGACATGCTCTTCGTCGAACCGGCCGGGGCCGCCAAGGAGGTCTTCGAGCAGGGCTTCGAGAACCTCTTCTACGCCGCCCCCGCGGTGGCGAACGACCACTACAACCACCTGGCCGAGAAGATCCTCGCGCTGCCCGCGGACCAGAGGCCGAAGACCGCCGCGTACGCCGCGATGGACGACCCGTTCGCGCAGGGCACGGCGTACGGCCTGAAGGAGAAGCTGGAAGCCGGCGGCATCGAGACCGTGGTGGACGAGGTGTACCCGCCGAACACCACCGACTTCAGCGGGATCGCCGCGAAGATCGCCGACGCGAAGGCGGACGTGCTGGTCGGCGGTTCGCAGTACCAGGACGGCGTGAACCTGATCGTCGCCCTGCAGCAGCTCGGGTACCAGCCGAAACTGGCGGCGTTCTCCACCGCGCCGACCAACCCCGAGTTCGCCGCCGCGATCGGCGACAAGACCGAGGGCGTGCTCTCCCCCACCGGCTACAGCCAGGACGCGCCGTATCCGTCGAACTCCGAGTTCGTCGAGAAGTTCACCGCGCAGTTCGGTGTCCCGCCCGAGGAGGACCAGGCCAACGGCTACACCACCGGCCAGGTGGTGGCCGCCGCGGTGACCGCGGCCGGCTGCGCCGAGCAGGGTGAGTGCCAGCAGAAACTGATCGACTGGCTCCGGGCGAACACGGTGGAGACCGTCGTCGGCCCGCTCTCCTGGGACGAGACCGGCAAACCGAAGGGCGCACACATGATCCAGCAGTGGATCGGCGGCGACATCAAGATCGTGCTTCCGGAGGACGTCAAGGAGGCCGACTTCCTGTTCCCGAAGCCGGCCTGGTGAGGCGCGCATGCCTTCCGGCGCCCTGCTGTTCCAGAGCGTCATCCTGGGTCTGCTGCTCGGCGGTCTCTACGCCCTGCTCGCTTCGGGACTGACCCTCTACTTCGGCATCATGCGGGTCGTGATGATCGCCCATTCGGCGTTCCTGATCCTCGCCGCGTACCTCGCCTGGTGGTTGCACGAGAACATCGGGCTGGACCCGCTGCTCTCGATGATCGGCACGGTTCCGCTGTTCTTCGGCGCCGGACTGCTGCTGCAGCGGGGCCTGCTGTCCCGGCTGCGCCCGGCCACCCTGACGATGATGTCGGTGCTGCTCACCTTCGCGGTGGCGCTGCTCGTCGAGGGCCTGCTGGGCTACGCCTTCTCCGGTACGCAACGCCGCATCAACCTCGGCTACGGCTCGGCCGGCCTGGACCTGTTCGGGGCCCGGATCGCCGTGGTCAAACTGATCGCGTTCGGTCTGGCGGTGGTCGCGCTCGGCACGCTCTGGCTGCTGATGAAGCGGACCCGGTTCGGCTGGGCGCTGCGAGCGACCATCCAGCACCGGGACGCGGCCCGGCTGCTCGGCATCGACACCGAACGGGTGGCCGGTTACGGCTTCGGCCTGGGGCTGGCCACCGCGGCGATCGGCGGGACCGCGCTGTCGCTGGACACCACGATCTATCCGTCGCTGCACTGGCACTGGATCGGCCCGCTGATGGCGATCATCGTGGTCGGCGGGCTGGGCAGTGTGCCCGGCGCGGCCATCGCCGCGTTACTGCTCGGACTGGCGCAGAGCCTGCTGCAGATCCCGATGGGCACCACCTGGGCGCAGACGATCTTCTATCTGGCGCTCTTCGTCACCCTCGCATTCCGGCCACAGGGATTCTTCGGAGGCCGCCTTGCCCAGCGTTTCTAGAGTCCTCAAGATCGCCGCGATCGTGCTGGTCGCGGCCGCGATCCTGGCCTTCCCGAGCCTCGCGCCGAACCCGTACGTGCTGTCCGCCGGTGTGCTGGTGCTCAACTACGCGGTACTCGCCACCTCGTGGAACTTCGTCGGCGGCTTCACCGGGTACATCTCGCTCGGGCACGGCGCGCTGGCCGGACTGGGCGGTTACGCCACCGGTCTGCTGGTGGTCAAGGGCGGCCTTCCGGCCTTCGCCGCCCTGCTGGTGGGCGCCGCGCTGGTCGCCGCGGTCGCGGTCCCGGTCGGCTTCGCCGCTCTTCGGGTACGCGGGGCGAGCTTCGTGATCGTGTCGATAGCCCTCGTGTTGATCCTGCTGCTGGTCTTCCAGAGTTGGGCGTCGTTCACCGGCGGATCCCGTGGCCTGGTGGTACCCCGTCCGTTCGACCTGAGCCGGCCGGAGCATCACCGGGTCTTCTACTACCTGTTCGCCGGCCTGCTCGCCGTGGCGCTGCTGGTCTGGTGGCTGATCGACCGGTCGGTGTTCGGGCTGGGCCTCAAGTCGATCCGCGAGGACGAGGACAAGGCGGAGGCTCTGGGGACGGCGACTTTCGCGTACAAGCTGATGGTCTTCGTCGTTTCTGCGGGTTTCACCGCGCTGGCCGGTGGTCTGTACGCGCTCTGGTTCGGCGACCTCGACCCGGTGTTCCAGTTCTCCATCCTCACCGGCTCCTACCTGGTGCTGATGGCGCTGCTCGGCGGGGTCCGCCAGCTGTTCGGACCGCTGACCGGCGCGATCATCGTGGGCGTCGCCCTGGAGTACTTCAAGGTCGAATACGGCGACACGCCCCTGCACCTGGTCGCCACCGGTCTGCTGCTGGCCCTGGTGGTGCTGTTCATGCCGGACGGGGTGCTGCCCGCGATCGGCGACCTGATCAGGCGGTTCACCCCCGGCGACCGGACGTCGATCCGTGAGGTGAGCGCCGCCGAACTGCGCGACCAGCGCCTGCAGAACGCGGGAGGCACCCGATGACGCTGACCGTCACCGACCTGCGGAAATCCTTCGGCGGCGTCACCGCGCTGGACGGCGCGACGGTGGCCTTCCAGCCCGGCCGGATCAACGCGCTGATCGGGCCGAACGGCTCCGGCAAGACGACCTTCTTCAACTGCGTCACCGGCATGATCAAGGCGGATTCCGGCACGGTCGTCCACCGGGGCCGGGACCTCACCGGTAAGGCGCCGCACACGATCGCCCGCAACGGGCTGGGCCGGACCTTCCAGCTGTGCCGCACGTTCCCCCGGATGACGGCTGTGGAGAACGTGCTCGCCGCCGTACCCCCCAAGGGCTTGATCTCGGGTTTGCGCAGCGCGCGGCGGCGCGAGGAGACCGACCGGGCGATGGGCTGGCTGACCCGCCTCGGCATCGAGCATCTGGCCCACGCGGAGGCCCGCGACATGTCCTGGGGCCAGCAGAAACTGCTCGAACTGGCCGGCGTGCTGATGGCGGAGCCGCAGACGGTACTCCTGGACGAGCCGGCCGGCGGGGTCAACCCGGCGCTGCTGGACCGGATCGGCGCACTGGTCCGCGAGCTGAACGCGGAGGGCCGCACCTTCGTGATCGTCGAACACAACATGGACCTGGTGATGAGCATCAGCGATCACATCGTGGTCTTCGACCGGGGACGGCCGATCGCCGAGGGCCCGCCCGCCGCCATCCGCACCGACGAACGCGTTCTGGGGGCCTACCTTGGCGTCTGAGCTGTCCCTCACCGACGTGGTCGCGGGTTACGGGCGCGCGGCACCGGTCCTGCGCGGCTTCGACGTCGAGGTCCCGGCCGGCAAGATCGTCTGCCTGGTCGGGCCGAACGGCGCCGGCAAGTCCACCGTGCTCAAGGTCGCCGCCGGCCTGCTCGCCCCGCGCGAGGGCGCGATCCGGATCGGCGACCGCGAGGTGACCCGGCAGGGTCCGCAGGCCCGGCTGGCCGCCGGGGTGTCGCTGGTGCTGCAGGGGCACAGCGTCTTCCGCGAGATGACCGTCGCGGAGAACGTGCTGCTCGGCGGCTACACGCTGCGCGACAAGGCGGTTCTGGCGAAACGCGCCGCGTTCGTCAAGGAGGTCTTCCCGGTGGTCGCCGACCGCTGGGGATCGCTCGCCGGCCTGCTCTCCGGCGGGCAGCAGAAACAGGTGGAGTTCGCCCGCTCGATGATGGTGGACCCGAAGGTCGTCCTGCTGGACGAGCCGTCGATGGGACTGGATCCGAAGGCGACGAGCACCATCTTCGACCAGGTCGTACGGATGCGTGACGCCGGCACGGCGGTCCTGCTCGTGGAGCAGAACGCCCGGCGCGCGCTGGAGACCGCCGACCTGGGGTGCGTGCTCGACCTGGGGCGCGTGCACATCTCCGGGCCGGCCCGGCGACTGCTGGCCGATCCGCAGCTCGGGGAGCTCTACCTCGGCGCATCCGCACCGTTGAAAGGTCATCCATGAGACTTGCCGTGGCTGTCTCCGTGGCACTGAGCCTGACCGTCGGCGTCGTCCCGCCGTCCCCGCGATCCGATGTGGTCGCCTACTACGATTTCGACCATCCGATGCCCGGTGATCCCGCTCGGGAACGCGACCTGGGCAGGTCCTCCACCGAGATCGAACTGATCGGCGGTGGCGCGGCGCAGCGGGTCCGGGACGCCGCGTACCCCGGTGCCGGCCGGGCCCTGCAGACCCGCCCCGGTTTCAAAGCCGGCGTCTGGTCGGCCACCGGCGTACGCACGCTGCACGCCTTCAACGCGGTTCGGGGCACGACCGTGTCGGGCTGGTTCAAGGTGTCGATGGACTCACCGGCCACCGGGTTCAGCGCGATCGGGCTGGCCGGCATCCTGAGCGGCACCTCCGACGGGCACACGGTCCGCGCCCTGATCGAGGTCATGGAGGTGGACGACACGCTGCGGCTGGTGGCCCTGGGCCGCCGGATCGACGGCGGCGCGTCACAGATCTACGCGGCGTCCGAGGACTGGCGGACGCTGCTGCCCGAGGACCGGTGGGTGCACCTGGCCGCCACGTTCGACTTCGGCACCGGGGGGATCGCGCTCTATCGCAACGGGGTGCCGATCGCCGGTGTCTACACCGAGGCCGGCGACCCGTGGCAGGTGTCCGGGCCCGGTCCGCACGTCACCAGTGCCACCGACCCGCGCGGCATCAAGATCGGTGGGAGTTTCCCGCAGAACGCCGTCGAGCGGAATCCGTGCGACTGCCGCATGGACGCGCTCACGTTCATCAGCCGGTCCCTGTCCGCCCGGGACGTGGCACGTCAGTATCACTCCTTCCTCAGACGGGGGTAATCGTGTATCGCCGCATTCTTGCCGTCCTCCTGCTATTACTGTCCACAGTGGCCTTTGCGCCCGGACGGGCCTTCGCCGCTCCGGCCGGTGATCCGATCGACGATCCGGTTCCGGTCGAGCCGGTCGCCTCGCGACTCGGACTCGTCCTCTCCGAATACGCGTCCTTCCCGCAGTCCTTCACCACACCCGCCTTCACCGACCAGCGCCTGAACCGGTGGGCGCGGATCAACACCATCTCCGAACTCCCGGACGGCTCCGGGCGGCGGGCGGTACCCGACCTGAACGGCAACCTCTACCTCGTCGAGAACGGGGTGCCGCACGTCTACCTGGACGTGGCGGCCACCTTCGCGCCGCAGTTCTTCTCCGGGCGCGGCCTCGGCCAGGGCTTCGGGTACGTGACGTTCCACCCGGACTTCGCGACCAACGGGCTGTTCTACACGATCCACACCGAGCAGGCGCCCCTGGTCTCCCTCACCCCGGACTACGAGCAGTCGTCGACCACGCTCTTCCACGGCGTGATCAACGAGTGGAAGGCGACCGACCCGGCCGCTGACACGTTCGCCGGCACCCACCGTGAGCTGCTGCGGATCGGCTTCGGCGGCCAGATCCACGGCATCCAGGAGATCAACTTCAACCCCACGGCCAAGCGTGGGTCACCGGACTTCGGCAAGCTCTACCTCGCGGTCGGCGACGGCGGCATCGGGGTACGCACGACCGACCCGCAGAACCTGTCCATCCCGCACGGCAAACTGCTCCGCATCGACCCGTCGGGATCGAACTCGCCGAACGGCAAGTACGGCATCCCGGCCGACAACCCGTTCGTCGCCCAGACCGGGGCAGCCGGCGAGATCTGGTCCTACGGATACCGCGACCCGCACCGGTTCAGCTGGGACCGGGCCACCGGCAAGCTCTACCTCGGGCACATCGGCGAGAAGTCCACCGAGTCGATCTACGAGGTCCGCAAGGGCGACAACGCGGGCTGGAGCGAACGCGAGGGCTACCTGGTCTTCGACCGCGACGCGACGAACGTCTGCGACCGGCTCTACCCCCTGCCGGCCGACGACGCCGCCAACGGATACGACTACCCGGTCGCCGTCTACGACCACAACCCGGCGCCCGGCTGGAACTGCACCGACGACGTGGGTGTCGCGGTGGCCGGCGGCTTCGTCTACCGGGGCACCGCGATCCCTGCCCTGCGCGGCAAGTACATCTTCGGCGACCTGGTGGCGGGCACGGTCTTCTACACTGAGACCAGCGAGATGAAACGGGGCGGGCCGCCGGCCACCATCCACCGGCTGCACCTGTTCACCCCGGCCGGCGAATCCGTCCGCATGCAGCAACTGTCGTCGCCCGGCGCCCCCGGCAACCCGGAACGGGTCGACCTGCGGTTCGGCACCGACAACCAGGGCGAGCTCTACATCCTGGCGAAGGCGAACGGCAAGGTGTGGAAGGTGACCGGGCTGCGCACGTTCGCGGCCGGGCCGGTCGGCACGACCCACGTCGTGGGCGGTGCGACGGCCGCCGACTGGGCGCCGGTCACCCCGTCGAAGTGGCAGTTCACCGGCGGTCAGGTCATCCTGGCCGAGGCAGGGGTGGAGCGTCCGGGTCCGCGGCGGCCGTTCGAGTACGCGGTATTGTCGCGCGGGCCGGCGTTCTCCTCGGTGCAGGTCGACGCGGACGTACGGTTGGATACGCCGGTGACCGTGCCGGACCGGGATATCATCATCGTGTTCGGATATCAGTCGGATACGCAGTTCTATTACGCGCACCTCTCCTCTGATAACACGATTTATCCGCACAACGGCATCTTCAAAGTGGACAATGCGGACCGGGTGCGGATCGATTATCAGTGGAACGGGCGGTCCCGCGGCGCCAACCCGGCGATCACCGACACCACCTGGCACCACGTGCGGGTCAAGCACCTGCCGTCGACCGGGGAGATCGCCGTCTACGTGAACGGCGACCACGACCCGATCATGACGGCGCGGGACACCACGTTCACGTCGGGACGGGTGGGATTCGGGTCGTTCGACAACATCGGGCGTACTCGCGGCTTCACCGTCACCGGCACTCCAGCGGCGTGACTCGCGGCTCCACCGTCACCGGCACTCCGGCAGCGTGACTCGCGGCCTCACCGTCACCGGCACTCCAGCAGCGTGATCTGAAGAACGGGCGTCCGCGGGGACGCCCGTTCTTCCATTTTCGGCGTCGTCCCGCGGTCAAGGCCGGCGGAACCGTTCGGCGGCACCGCCGACAATCGGTTGGCCGTGCCCGAACACCGCATTCTCGAACTCGAGCTCGGCCAGGCGGCCCAGGCTCTCCGCGGCCCGCTCAGCATCGGCGGTGGCCGGGCCGGGCGGCGGCCCGGCCAACACACCCTTGATGTGAGTGGCGGCATCCCCGGCGAACAACACCCCACCGGCACGATCCAACAGATAGGAGACGTGCCCGCGGGTACGCCCGGGAGTGTGCACGGCAACGATCCCCGGCACCACCTCACCACCGTCGCCGGTCACCAGCCGGTCGAGTTTGGTGGGTTCGGGGGTGCCGATCGCCCGGGTGACCAGCTTCGCCATGAACCCGGTCGGCCGAGCCTGCGGGATCGCCCCGGTCAGGTGCGGCGCATCAGCGGCGTGGGCGACGGCGGTGGCCCCGGCCCGCTCCCGCACCACGGCAAGACTCCCGGCATGATCCGGGTGGTGATGCGTGATCAGCACCGTGGTCACGGCATCGAGCGACCGCCCGATACTCCGCAGCGACCGTTCCAGCACCTTGACACCCTTGGGCAGCCCGGTGTCGACAAGCACCAGCCCGTCGTCGCTAACGATCACGTGCACGTTGACGTACCCGAGGGCCAGCTCATAAACCCCGTCCACCACTTCCCGCATCCACCAATCCTCCCAGCCCTCACATTCCCCGACCCCACCCCCTGATCCGCCACCCGCAGCCGAACAGGTTTCCCGGAAGGTGGCAGCGATCCCCACTCGCAGCGCGGAACGCAGTCGCTTCCCTTCGAGTACGGCACGACGGCCAGTGCACCGATGAACCCGCGGGCCGCGCACCCGATCACGCCCGCAGGCGACGCACGGGATCACACCCTCGGACGGCGCACCCGATCATGACATTGGGCGCGCTCACCACCCGAAACAGGACGGCCACCGCCCCCAACCGCATGATCGGGCGCAAACACCAACCCCACAGACGACACCCGCACCCAATCACGACACCGGGGACGCCCACCGCCGGACAGAATGGCCAACGCACCCGACCGCAACATCGGGTGCAGACACCACCCCAGGCCGACGAGCGCACCCCGGAAGCCCACA
>NZ_JZKF01000064.1 GCF_000962825.1 Actinoplanes rectilineatus | reverse complement strand
GGACGGGGACGGGTGGGGACGGGGACGGGTGGGGGCGGGGCGGCGGCCCGGAGGTGGGGGAAGCCTCCGGGCCGCCGTTACGAGGGTGATCAGGTGTGCGGGCAGGTGGCGCGGTACTCCTGGATCGTGGAGCCGGAGGGCGCCGGGCACAGGAACTGGTCGTACCGGGTGTCGTCGTCGATCCACCGCTTCAGCCAGGCCAGGCTGTACTTGGCGGCCGTCACGTTCTGGCCCGAGGACGGGGCCGAGTGGTCGGCGTTGTTCAACTCCAAGTATGCCTTCTCCGGGGCGGCCGTCAGGCTCGTGTAGAACGGTTCCGCGTGCGACGACACCGGTGCTGTCGTGTCGTTCTCCGCGCCGACGATCAGGGTCGGCACGGTCACCGTCGGCCAGGATTTCGTGGTGTGCCAGGGGGTGAGCGGCACCGCTGCCTGCAGTGCCGGGCGGGTCCGGGCCGCGGAGAGGCTGCCGCCGCCGCCCATCGAGTGGCCCATCACGCCGAGGCGGGTGGCGTCGATGCGGGTGCGGACCGAGCTCGATCCGGTCAGGTAGTCGAGGGCGGCCAGCAGTTGGGTGCCCCGGCTGTCCGGCGAGTCCAGCGTGCTCAGCGTGTCGATGGTGATCACTACGAAGCCTTGGGAGGACAGGCGCGGCCCGAGCCAGGTCACCGCGGACTGGCTGGCGGTGAAGCCGGGGGAGATGGCGACTGCTCCGAACGTACCCACGCTGGTGTCTGTGGGGTAGTAGATCGTTCCGCCGCCGAAGCCACTGACGCTGGACCGGGCGACGGTGGTCGTGGCGATGGCGAACGAGCCGCGCGCGGCTTCGATGCTGGCGTTGGTGGGTGCCGGCCCGCGCTCGTAGGGGTTGGCGGCGACGGCGGGGGAGGCGGGTGCCGCGAGGAGGGCGGCGAGGACGATTCCGGGAACCGCGAACAGCGAGAGCTTCCGCGACATGTGTACTCCCTAGTTATCGATGGATGTCGATAGCTTGGAGGTCGTGGTTACCGTCGGGTAATCCCGGCTGGTACATGCCGCCGTGGTATGGGCTAAATCGGTTGCCGCACCCACTGGGACCAGCAATGCTGTCCGGCATGACGTTCTGACGAACCCCATCCTGCCGCCATGGAAAACCCTCGCGAAGATAGCGAACGTCCTTGTCTCAGCACCTGAAAAACGTCACCATTCTGTCCTCCGAAAGCAGCTGGATCGAATCCACCGCACTCGACCAGTGCGACCAGGTCGCCGCCCTCCCCGGCATGATCCACGTTGCCGGGATGCCGGATCTGCACCCCGGCAAAGGCGCCCCGATCGGCGCGGCCATGACGTCGTCGATCCTCTATCCGCTCCTCGTCGGATCGGACATCGGCTGCGGGATCGCGGTCTACCCGATCCGCCTCAAACGCGTCGACCCGGAGAAACTCGCCGCCCGCTTCCCCGACCTCGACGAGCCCCTCGACCCCGACGACGTCGACGAGGAGATCCCGTCCGGCTGGACCACGAGTCTCGGCACGGTCGGACGCGGCAACCACTTCGTCGAACTCGCGCGGGTCGAGACGATCGCCGCACCCGACCACGCCGCCCGCCTGGGCGTCGAGGCCGGGGACATGCTCCTGCTCGTACACTCCGGGTCGCGAGGCCACGGGGAGCGCATCCTGCGCACGCACACCGAGCGGCACGGAGCCGGTCCGGCCCCCGACCCGCAGGCCTATCTGTCCGAACACGATCAGGCCGTCCGCTGGGGTTCGCTCAACCGCCGCCTGCTCGCCCACCGGGTCGCCGACGCCCTCGGGGCGGCCCGCACCGAGCCGATCGTGGACGTCTGCCACAACGCGGTGGAGATCCGAAACGGTCACTACCTGCATCGCAAGGGCGCCGCCCCGGGCGACGGCCGCGATGTGCTGATCGCCGGTACGCGCGGCACCCGCTCCTACCTGGTGGCGGCGCACGCCGGACCGGAGGCGGGCTTCTCGGTCGCGCACGGGGCGGGCCGCAAGATGTCCCGGTCCGACGCCCTGCGCCGCGGCAAGGCGAAACACACGGTCGACGAGCTGCGGCGACCACGCCCCGGCTCGGTCGTGGTGTGCGGCGATCGGCAGCTGTTGTTCGAGGAGGCGCCGACCGCCTACAAGCGCATCGAGCGGGTGATCGACGACCTGGTCACGCACGGGGCCGCGACGCCGATCGTCACGACGTTGCCGGTCGTCACCTACAAGACGGCCGCCCTCTCCAGGTGACATTCTCGGTCACTCTGCTTTTGGTGTACGCCGTAAAGCCCGGAACCGTGGAACCGCCTCCGACGACGGCTGGCCGTCCGAAGCAGTAGCCCCCCAGCACGTCCATGCCGTCGCCTCGACCGTGGCCGGATCAGTCGCAGTCCGATCAGTTTGCGGTTGGGGCGGTTGCGGCGGTTGCGGTCGGGTCAGCCACCGTCCGATCAGCTGCCGCCGGATGGGCCGCCGCCGACGACGGCTGTCCGGTCCGCCCCGCATCGGTCCGCCCCGTCCTGGTCTGCCCCGTTCCGCCCTTGTCCGCCCTGCGCCGCCCTGGTCCCAGTCCAGTCCAGGGCGGGGCAACGGCGGTGGACTCCGTGTGGCGTTGTTTCGGTCCGCAACGACGGTTCGGTCGGCTCGGCCGTCCTCCACGGTCTTTTCGTGAGTCGGATTCGACCGCGGGTGACGGCTGGGGGCTTGAGCCGTTGTTGAGGGCTGGGTTTCGCCTTCCAGGGTGGCCGTGGGCGACGGCTTGGTGGGCTCGGCCGTCGGTTGTGGTTGTTTCGCGAGCCGAAAGCGACCGTGGTCGACGGCTGGGTGCCCCTGAGCCGTCGCTCACGGCTGGTTTCCACCCTCCCGGACAGCCGTGGTCGACGGCTCGACCTGCTCGGCCGTCGGTTGTGGTCCGTCTGCGAGTCGCGGCTCCCGGTTCTCGGTTCTCGGCTCCCGAAACGACCGTGAGCGACGGCCGGCGGTCGCGCCATGCCACCCGGCTTAAGTCGATCATGGACATGACCCTGCGCTGCAACAAAACGGCTGAGCTGCACTGATGCGACCGTCACCGTCACCGTCACCGTCACCGTCACCGTCACCGTCACCGCCACCGCCACCGCCACAGTCACCGCCACGACCACGGTCAACGGCCGACGAGTCGTCGTGGCGAAGGGGATCGCATGGTTACTGATCACGGCGTTGATCAAGCGAACGAGCGAGCGAGCGGACGGACGGACGGACGGACGAGCGGACGAGCGGACGAACGAGCGGACGAACGAACGAGCGGACGAGCGGATATAGGTGGCGGAGCCGGGGACGCTGGTGGGGGCGATCAGTGGGCGGTCCGCGTACCGTAGGAAGGTTTCATGCGGGCCTTGATCGTGGGGAACAGTGATGGCATCGGCGCGGCGCTCAGCCACCGCCTTGCGGGCGCGGGCTGGGACGTCGTCGGGATGTCGCGGCGTCCGGGGCCGGCGGCCGAGCAGCACGTCGTCGATGTGACGTCGCCGGGGCTGGGGCCGGCGCTCGCAAGGGTCGTCGAGGCCGGCGCCGTGGATCTGTGCGTCTATGCGGCCGGCATCGGTGACGTCATCGAGGGGGACGATCTGCGGTCGCAGACCCGGGCGTTCGAGGTTAACCTGCTGGGTGCGGCGCGCGTCGTCGAGGCTGTCGTGCCGGGCATGCTCGCCGCCGGGCGGGGACAGATCATCGGGCTGTCCAGCATGGCGGACGTGCTCGTGTCGGCGGAGGCCCCGGGCTATGCGGCGTCGAAGGCGGGGCTCACGTCCTACCTGCTCGGGCTGGACGCCTGGCTGCGGCCGCGGGGCGTGGCGGTGACGACGGTGCGGTTCGGGTTCGTGGACACCAAGATGGCCAAGTCGCCGGTCACGCCGTTCAAGATCTCGGTGGGGCGGGCGGTGGACGTGGTGATGCGGTGTGTGGAGACGCGTCCGGCGGTCGTGTCGCGTCCGCGGCGGATGGCGGTGGCCGCCGGGACGCTGGGGATGATCATGCGGATGGCGGCCCGATTCCGGTAGGGATTTCCTCACAGGTTCCGAAGAAGTCGCCGTCAGGCTTCCCCTCGACGGCCGGACAGCCCGGCTGTCGAGGGGAGGATGCCATGCGCCGGAACTACGGACTGCTGCTGGCCGCGATCGTGCTCACCGGGCTGACCGCCTGCGGATCAGCGCAGGAGGAGTCCAAGGCCGCTGAGGTCGCGACGCTCCAGAGTGCGGCGCCCGCCGTGTCGGCGGAGAAGGAGGCGAAGGCGGATGCGGAGCGTCCCCGGGAGCGGCTGGACACCACGCCGGAGGAGTACGAGGCGATGCTCAAGCCCTACAACGACTGTATGGCGGAGCAGGGCGCCTACGCCAAGTCGTCCGGCGGTGGGGGCGACCGTGTGGCGAGGCCCGCCACCAGGGAGGAGTCCGAGAAGGCCGACGCCGCCAACCGGATCTGTGAGCCGAAGTACATGCCGCTGCCGCCGTGGGAGCGGGACCCGGCGAACCCGGAGGCCGCCGACTTCTCCCGGGCCGTCGTGAAGTGCCTGAAGGACAAGGGCATCAAGTTCGTCGAGGTCTCCGACGACGGCATCAGCATCGCTCTCGGCGGTGACCAGAACGACTCCGAGTCCATCTCCAAGGGCATGGAGTTCATTCCGGACTGTGAGCGGAAGGTTGCTGCAGCGAAGAAGTAGTAGCAGCAGCGGCGGCGTGGTGCCGGCCGATCGGCAGCATCAGGGGACGCCCCGACACCGGGTCGGTGATCACCTGGCTGTCCAGGCCGAACACCGCGCGGACGCAGTCCTCGGTGAGAACCTCCGCCGGGGCGCCGGCCGCGTGCAACCCGCCGCCGGCCAGCGCGATCAGCTGGTCGGTGTAGCGGGCCGCCAGGTTCAGGTCGTGCAGCACCATCACGATGGTGGTGCCGCGGGCCCGGTTCAGGTCGGTGAGCAGGTCGAGGACCTCGATCTGATGCTGGACGTCGAGGAACGTGGTCGGCTCGTCGAGCAGCAGCAGGTCGGTCTGCTGGGCGAGCGCCATCGCGATCCACACCCGCTGGCGCTGGCCGCCGGAGAGCTCGTCGACGGCCCGGTCGGCGAGGTCGGCGGTGTGGGTGGCGTCCAGGGCTTCGGCGACCGCGATGTCGTCGGCGGCGCTCCACCGCGACAGCAGGCGCTGGTGCGGGTTGCGGCCCCGGCCGACCAGGTCGGCGACGGTGATGCCCTCGGGGGCGGTCGGCGACTGGGGGAGCAGGCCCAGGGTGCGGGCGAGCTCCTTGGCCGGCGTCTTGTGCACGGCCCGGCCATCCAGCAGGACCTGACCGCCGCGCGGGGCGAGCAGCCGCGACATCGACCGCAGCAGGGTGGACTTGCCGCACGCGTTGGCGCCGACGATCGTGGTGATCCGGCCGGGTTCGATGGCCAGGTCCAGTTTGTCGATGACGGTCCGGTCGGCGTACCCGACGGTCAGGGTCTCGACCGCAAGGGTGTGGTCGGTGGTCACAGCGAGCCTCCCGCTCGGTTGGTGCGGACGAGCAGATAGAGCAGGTAGGGCGCGCCCAGCACGCCGGTGATCACGCCGACCGGGTAGCGGGTGTCGAAGGCGTACTGGCCGATCAGGTCAGCGGTCAGCACGAGGATCGCGCCGACCAGGGCGGACGGGATCAGCAGCGAGCCGCGTGGGCCGAGCAGGCGGGACGCGATCGGCCCGGCGAGGAACGCCACGAAGCTGACCGGGCCGCTGGCCGAGGTGGCGAAGGCGATCAGGGCGACCGCGGCGACGATCACCAGGATGCGGGTACGTTCCAGCCGGACGCCCAGGGCCGCCGCGGTGTCGTCGCCCAGTTGCAGCATCGACAGGTTGCGGGCCTGGGTGAGCAGCAGCGGCCCGAACACCAGCAGGGCCAGCGCCACCGGGATCGTCTCGTCCCAGGTGGAGCCGTTGAGGCTGCCGTTGAGCCAGCGCATCGCGTTCTGCAGGTCCCATTGGCCGGCCTGGTTCAGCACGTACGCGGTGGCGCTGTCCAGCATCGCGGCGATGCCGATGCCGATCAGCACGAGCCGGGTCCCGGCGACGCCGTCCTTGAACGACAGCACGTAGATGATCAGGGCCACGCCGAGTCCGGCGATGATGGCGAACACCGACACGCCGACCTCGTCGAGTCCGAGCACGATGATGGCGAACGCCGCCGCCGCGCCCGCCCCGGAGGTGATGCCGATGACGTCCGGACTGGCCAGCGGGTTGCGCAGCATGGTCTGGAAGGTGACGCCGCCGGCGCCGAAGCAGAGGCCGACGAGCAGGGCCAGGACGGCGCGGGGCAGTCGCAGGGTGCCGACGCTGAACGACGCGCCGGGCACGGTCTCGCCGAGGATCACCCGCAGCACGTCGCCGGGCGGGTAGTACGTGTTGCCGAGCATCAGCGACAGGCTGAACATCGTGGCGGTGATCAGGGCGAGGACGGTGAGGACGGTCCACCGCCGCCGGTTGCGCCGGATCCGGCCGCGGGTGACGGCTTCCAGGGTGGTGGTGCTCACAGCTCGCGTACTTTCTGCCGGCGGACGACGGAGATGAAGAAGGGCGCGCCGATCAGCGCGGTGATGATGCCGACCTCGATCTCGTCGGGACGGGCCACGATCCGCCCGGCGACGTCGCCGGCGGTCAGCAGGATCGCGCCGGCCAGGGCGGAGAACGGCAGCAGCCACCGGTGGTCGAGGCCGACCAGCAGCCGGCACAGGTGCGGGACGACCAGGCCGACGAACGCGATCGGCCCGGCGATGGCGGTGGCCGCCCCGCAGAGCACCACCGCGCCGAGGGCGGCCACGCCGCGGGCGACGGCGACGCGTTCGCCCAGGCCGGCGGCGAGGTCGTCGCCGAGGGCCAGGGAGTTCAGCGGCCGGGCGCAGAGCAGGCAGACGACCGTGCCGGCGAGCAGGAACGGCAGGATGTGTTCGAGGCTCTCCCAGGTCGCGCCGCCGACCCCGCCGACCTGCCAGGACCGGTAGTTGGCGGCGATGTCGCCGCGGGGCAGCACGGTGGCGGTGATCAGCGAGGCCAGCGCCGCCGAGGTGGCCGCCCCGGCCAGCGCGATCTTGAGGGGGGTCGCGCCGCCGCGGCCCAGCGAGCCGACGGTGTACACGAAGATCGCGGCGATGGCGGCGCCGGCGATGGCCGCCCAGATGTAGTCGGTGGCGGTGGTCAGGCCGAAGGTGACGATGCCGACGGCGACCGCGAGGGAGGCGCCCATGTTGACGCCGAGGATGCCCGGGTCGGCGAGCGGGTTGCGGGTGACACCCTGCATCACCGTGCCGGACAGGGCGAGAGCCGCGCCGACGGCGACGGCGAGCAGCGTACGTGGGATGCGCTTGATCACGGCGGCCTGGTCGAGGGTCTCGTTCGCCCCGCCGAGTGCGGCGGTGATGTCGGACCAGCCGACGATCCGGGATCCGAAGGCGACCGAGGCCACCATGGTCACCAGCAGGACGGCGAGGACGGCCAGCAGCCAGGCCAGGCGCACCCGGGCCGGGCGCCGCGGGGTGGCGACGCCCGGCCCGGACGGAGTTTCGGCGTGCGTCATCAGATCTTGTCGGCGGCCTTGCCGAGCAGGTCCACGTAGTCGTCGAGCACGAACGGGATCGCCAGCGGCGTCGGGTTCGCGGCGGTGGCGACCGGGGTGCTGCCGGGCAGCGAGACGAACGAGCCGCGGGCGATGGCCGGGATCTTCGACAGCAGCGGGTCCTTCTGCAGGCTGGCCAGCATGGTGCCGTCGGCGTCGCCGTACGTCACGATGATGTCGACGTCGCTCAGGCCCTGCACCTGCTCGGAGCTCTGCGTGATGCTGAACTCCTCGGTCGCCGCGGAGGCCTTGGCGATGCTCTCCGGCTGCTTGAGGCCGAGGTCGGTGAAGAACTGCACCCGGGTGTCGTGCGTGGTGTAGAAGCTGATCTTGCTGAGGTCACTCGGGTCGATGTGCGTCAGGAACATCGCCGACTTGCCGGTCAGCTTCGGGTGCTTCGCGACCGCGTCCTTCATCTTCTGCTCGGTGTCCGCGATCAGCTTGTCACCCTCGGCGGCGAGGCCGAGCGCCTGGCTCTCCAGCTTGATCGTGTCGCGCCACGCGGTGGCCCAGGGCTGCTCCGGGTACGCCACGACCGGCGCGATGGCGCTCAGCGTCTCGTAGTCCTGCGCGGTCAGGCCGGAGTACGCCGCCAGGATCACGTCCGGCTTGGTGTCGGCGACCTTCTCGAACGGGATGCCGTCGGTCTCGTCGAACAGCACCGGCGTGGCGGCGCCCAACTCCTTGAGCTTCGCGGCGTCCCACGGCAGCACGCCGTCGCCGTCCTCGTCACCGAAGTTGGCCTTGGCCATGCCGACCGGGACGATGCCCAGCGACAGCGGCACCTCGTGGTTTGCCCAGTTGACGGTGGCGACCCGCTCGGGCTTCTTCGCGATGACGGTCTCACCGAGGGCGTGCTTGATGGTGATCGGGAACGACGCGGTGGAGCTGCCGGACGAGGACGAGGTCTCCGCGGCGGAGTCGGACGTGCCGCCGCAGGCGGTCAGTGCCAGGGCGGTGGCCGCGGCGGCGACGCCCGCCAGGAACCGGGTGGTGCGCATGGGGATCCCTTGGTCGGTGGATTAGGTTTGCCTAACCTAATGAACGCCGGACGCCAGGTACCTGTGGGGTGCCTGTGAGTGATCTTGGTTATGGCAATCTTGAGAAACCTGTCAGGTTCGCCGGAGAACCGGCCGGCCCGGACGGACCGCACCTATAGTCAGCGGCCATGTGTGCTCAGGTCCTGGTCGCCGAGGACGATCCCCGGCAGGCGGAGGTGGTGCGCCGCTACCTGGCCGCGGCGGGTCACCACCCGGTGGTGGTGCACGACGGGCGGTCCGCCCTCACCGAGGCCCGGCGGCTGCGCCCCGACCTGGTCGTGTTGGACGTGATGATGCCCGGGCTGGACGGCCTGCGGGTCTGCCGGACGTTGCGCCAGGAGTCGGACGTGCTGGTGCTGATGCTCACCGCCCGGGCCGGTGAGGAGGACCTGCTGCTCGGCTTGGAGCAGGGCGCCGACGACTACCTGCGCAAGCCGTACAGCCCCCGGGAACTGATGGCCCGGGTCCGCACCCTGCTGCGCCGGGCACCCGGCATTCGCGAGCAGCGGGTCGGCGGGGTCGGCGTGGACCCGCAGCGGCGGCGGGCCACCGTCGACGACGCCGAGATCGAGTGCACCCGCGGCGAGTTCGCCATCCTGGCCGCGATGGCCCGTGAGCCGGAACGCGTCTTCACCCGCGCCCAGCTGCTGCACCACACCCGGGGTATCGACCGCAGCTCCACGGAACGCACCATCGACGTGCACGTGATGAACCTGCGCCGCAAGATCGAACCGGATCCGCGGAACCCGGTCCGGCTGCTCACCGTCTACGGCGTCGGCTACAAGCTGGTGCCGTGAGGGTCCCGGTCCGGCACAGCCTGGTCACCCGGCTGCTGGTCACCTCGGTACTGATCGCGATCGCCGCGACCACCGCCACCGCGTGGCTGGCCACCACCACCGCCACCCGGGCGATCAACCAGGAACGCGGACGCTCGCTCACCGATGACAAGGGCGTCTACGACATGCTCGTGGAGTACGCCGCCACCCACGAGGACTGGTCCGCGGCCGCCTCGCTGATCCACGAGCGGGCCGCCGCACTGGACCGCCGGATCACCCTGACCACCCCGGACCGCCGTCTCATCGCCGAGTCCGGCGGCGGCCCGGCGCTGGACGCGGCCCGCCCGTCGGCCACCGTGGACCCGCTCGACCTGGACCTGACCCTGACCGGCGGCACCGACCGCATCGACCCGCGGGTGGTCGGCCCGTACGGGTTCACCACGGCGGAACGCAAGGAACTACGGGTGGTCGCCCGGGAGCAGCGGGACTGCGTACTCAAGCAGGGTCTGGACGCCCGGATCGAGCAGGAGCCCGGCGGCCGTCCCCGGGTCGTCGTCAGCGGACCGGATCAGCAGGCCGTCGACAGGGTGTCGCTGGGCTGCCAGAGCAAACTGACCGGCTATGTCAGCGCGTCCGGTCGGCGCGCCCTGGCCGAACTGTCCCTGGCCGTCGGCACCTGCCTCAAACTCGACGACCCGGAGCAACTGCACGTGACGGCCGCCGGCACGATGTTCGTGGCGCCCACCGACGGCCGGGAACCCGTCGCGGTCGCCGAGGAGGCGCTCCTGACGATCGACAGCGAGGGCAAGGCCGCCCGGAACTGTCTCGACCGGGAACGCCGGGCACAGCTCCAGCCCTACGTCGCCCCGCCCGCCCTGCTCTTCGTCACCGACCCGCGGACCGGCGCCGACCGCACCACCTTCACCCTGTCCCGCGACAACATCGTCCGGATCGTCACGGTGACCGGCGCGGTCCTGCTCGCCACCATTCTGATCACCGTGCTGGTCGGCCGCCGCCTGGTCCGGCCGTTGCGCGCGCTCACCGACGCCGCCGACCGTCAGACGCCGGTCGCGGTCACCGCCCGCGACGAGATCGGCCACCTGGCCCGGGCGCTGCGGGACTCGGCGCAGCGCCGGGACCGGGCCGAGGCGCAGCGCCGGGCGATGGTCAGCGACGTCGCGCACGAGTTGCGGACCCCGCTGACCAACATCCGCAGCTGGCTGGAGGCAGCCCAGGACGATCTGGCGCCGACCGATGCGCAGCTCCTCAACCTGCTCCACGAGGAGGCCATGCTGCTCCAGCACGTGATCGACGATCTCGGCGATCTGGCCGCGGCCGACGCGGGCACCCTCCGGGTGCATCGAGAACCTCTGCGGGTACGCGAAACGCTCGCGCACGTGGTGGACAGCCACCGGGGCACCGCGCAGTCGAGCGGGGTCACCCTGGTGACCGACGTGGTCGGCGAGCCGGTTGTCGACGCGGACCCGGTCCGGCTGCGGCAGATCGTCGGCAACCTGGTGTCCAACGCGATCCGGCACACCCCGGCCGGCGGGACGGTGACCGTCGGCGCGCACGGTGCCACCGTCACGGTCGCCGACACCGGTGTCGGGATCAGCGAGGAGAACCTGCCGAAGGTGTTCGACCGGTTCTGGCGGGCCGACGAGTCGCGCAGCCGCAGCACCGGTGGCAGCGGTCTGGGCCTGTCCATCGTGCGCAAACTGGTCGAGGCGCACGGCGGGACCGTCACGGTGGCCAGCACGCCCGGTGCGGGAACCGTCTTCACGGTGGTGCTGCGGGTCCCGGAGAAGGACTGAGCGGCGATTCCGAACCGGAACCGCCGCCCGTCACCGGAGACGCCTGGCGCGCCGGGCGGCGGGACCCGAATCCCGGACCGGCGCCGCACGGGCGTCTCTTACCCGTGCGGACGCTGTCGGAGGGCTGAAAGGTTGCCGGGTGATGCCCAGATCACACTCACCCCACCGTCCCCAGCTGTTTCACGTGCCGCACCACCGGCGCGCTCTCGAGGCGCTCCACCCCGGCCAGCGGCCCCACACTCTCGGTCACGTACCGGTAGAAGGCCGACATGTCAGTGCAGACCACCGTGGCGATCAGGTTCGTCGGGCCGGTGCACGCCGCCGCGAAGACCACCTCCTCGTGCTCGGCCATCGCCGCGCCGACCGCGGCCAGCCGCGCCGGGACGACCGAGAGCCAGAGCTGCACCACGGCCCGGTACCCGAACAACTCGGCACTGACCTCCACGTCGAAGAACAGGTCCCGGGAGGCGGTCAGCTCCTGCAACCGGCGGCGGACCGTCGACTCGGGCCAGCCGGTCGCCGTGGCCAGGTCGGCGAGGCCCATGCGGCCGTCCGACCGCAGTGCGGTGAACAGGGCGGCGTCGCTGTCGTCAGCACCGCCCAGCCGGGCCGGCCGTCCGCCGGGGTGCGGCGGCGGGGTCATCGCGGCGATCTGCTCGGCGGTCATCGCGGTGTCGTGGCGGTCGCCGACCGACCCGCCCACGTACTGGTGGATCACGCAGTAGGCGTCCACCGAGACCAGCCCCTTGGTGCGGGGCAGCCGGTTGAGCAGCAGGGCGTCCCGGTCGGCGGTCTCCGGCACCCGCACGTTGCAGGAGATCTCGGTGCCACCCGAGTTGATGGTGACCCAGGCGGTGTCCGGCCGGCGGGCCAGCGCCCGGGACAGCGGCACGGCGGCGTCGGTGGTGGTGTGCAGGCGCAGCGTCCACACCTCGTGCCCGAGCTTGTGCGAGTCGGGCAGGCCGACCACGCGTACCCCCGCCTTCTCCCGCAGTCTGCGGTAGCGCCGGGCGACCGTCTGATCGGAGACGCCGAGGACCGCCCCGATCTCCCGGTAGCCCGCTCGGCCGTTGATCCGCAGAGCGTGCACGATCTGCTCGTCGAGCGTGTCGATTTCCACGCCACAACCCTATGCCGACGTCGAGATCCGCCGGAAACCGGCAACTGGTTGGTACTTTCCGGCGCTCGGCCCGGAGAGTGTGCCGCATGCGTAAGTGGATACCCCTGATCGCCGTCTGCCTCGGCACCTTCCTGCTGCTGGTCGACGTGACGATCGTGATCGTGGCGTTGCCCGCGATCGCCGGCGACTTCGGCGCCGACTATGCCGACCTGCAGTGGGTGCTCGACGCGTACGCGCTGGCGCTTGCCGCCCTGCTGCTCGGAGCCGGCTCGCTCGCCGACCGGTACGGGCGGCGCGGCGTCTACCTGACCGGCCTCGTGGTCTTCGCCGTCTCGTCGCTGCTCTGTGCGATCGCCCCGAACGAGCAGGCGCTGATCGCCGCCCGGGTGCTGCAGGGCATCGGCGGCGCGGCCATGTTCGCCACCACCCTGGCCATCCTCAACCTCACCTACCACGGACGGGACCGCGGCGTCGCGTTCGGCGTCTGGGGCGCGGTCAGCGGCGCCGCCACCGCGGCCGGCCCGCTGGTCGGCGGCCTGCTCACCGAGCACCTCAGCTGGCGCTGGATCTTCCTGGTCAACCTGCCGGTCAGCGCCGCCGCCCTCTGGTTCACCCTGCGCGGCGTCACCGAGTCGAGGGCGCCGCGGGCCGGCCGCTTCGACATCCCGGGCACGGTCACCTTCACGATCGCCGCGGGCGCGGTCACCTACGGCCTGATCCAGGCCTCCGCCGAGGGCTGGACCGCCGCGGCGACCCTGGTCCCGCTGCTCGCCGGGCTGGTCGCGGCGGCCGCGTTCGTCCTCGTCGAGCTCCGCTCCGACCACCCGATGCTCGACCTGGGACTGTTCCGGAACCCGTCGTTCGCGGTCCTGATCGCCGCGGCCTTCCTGATGCACGCGGCGGCCTTCGCGGTCATGCCGTACTCCACGGTCTGGCTGCAGCAGATCCTCGGCCACGGCCCGGTCGACGCCGGGCTGCTCGGCGCGCTCCCGCTCTCCGGCGCGTCGCTGCTGGTCGGCGCCTTCGCCGGGCACGCGCTGCAGAAGGCGTCACCTCGCCTCGCGGTCGGCCTCGGCCTGCTGCTGGTCGCCGCCGGCGACCTGGCCCAGTCGCTGGTCGGCGGGGACAGCGGGGGCACGGTGCTGATCCCCGGCCTGATCCTGGTCGGACTCGGCGCCGGCGCGGTGCTGCCGGTGCAGTCGTCCGCGCTGCTCGCGGGGGTGCCCCGGGAACGCAGCGGGATGGCGGGCGGGGCGCTCAACACCTTCCGGCAGCTCGGCTTCGCGTTCGGCGTGGCGGTCTTCGGCAAGGTGTTCCAGGACGCGGTCGCGGACGGGCGCGGTGCTCCGGCCGCGTACGCCGAAGGCCTGAGCTCGACCCTGCAGCTGGCCGCAGCGTTCGCGCTGGTGGCCGGGATCCTGGTGTTGATCCTCCTGCGCCGGACGGCACACGGACCGGTGAATGTGTCGATGAGCACCGATGAAAATCGGGTGAAAGTGTCGGAGGGGTAAGGCAGAGTCGCCTTCGTGGACACGCGCAGCCCGGCTCGGTATCTCTGGTGGTTGGCACGACAGATGCCGGGTCGGGTGGCGCTCGGCGCCGGGTTCGGATCGGCCTGGTTCATCAGCCTGGCGACCATGCCGTGGCTGATCTCCCAGGCCGTCGACCACGGCCTGGCCCCGCACCGGCCCGGCGTGCTGATCGGCTGGTCGGCGGTGGTGCTGGTCCTCGGTGTGGCCAGTGCCGGGCTCGGCATCATGCGCCACCGCAGCATGACCAAGCTGCGCCTGACCGCCGCGCTGCGCACCGCCGACCTGGTGATGACCCACGCGACCCGGCTCGGCGCGTCCCTGCCCCGGCAGATGACCGCCGGTGAGGTGGTCACCATCGGCATCTCCGACGTGTGGACCATCAGCCGGGCGATGAACGTCGGCGGTGTCGGCGTGGCGGCCACCCTGGCCATCACGGTCATCGCGTCCTTCCTCTTCTCGATCTCACCGCTGCTGGCGGTGGTGGTGCTGGTCGGTGTCCCGGTGCTGGCGCTGTGTGTCGGGCCGCTGCTCGGGCGCACCCAGCGGGCCGCCTTCCGCTACCGCGAGAGGCAGGGCGAGCTGAACGCCCGGCTGGTCGACATCATCGGCGGACTGCGGGTCCTCAACGGACTCGGCGGCAAGCAGATCCACCAGGAACGCTACGAACGCGAGTCGGCCCGGCTCCGCGACCAGGGCTACCGCGTCGGCGGCCCGTCCAGTTGGATCGGGGCGCTCGGCGAGGGCCTGCCGGTGGTCTTCCTCGCCGTGGTGATCTGGCTGGCCGCCCGGCTCGCGGTGGCCGGCGACCTCACCGCCGGCCAGCTCATCGCGGTGTACGGCTACACCGCGATGCTGGTCATCCCCTGCGACGTGCTGATCTTCTGCAGTTTCGACATGGTCCGCGGCCTGGTCGCCGCCCGCCGCGTCACCGCCTTCCTCAACCTGCCCGCCGAGGACCCGTCCGGTGCTCCCGCGCCCACCGGCCCGGCCGTTCTGCACGACCCGGACTCCGGGGTGACCGCCGAACCGGGCCGGTTCACCGCCCTCGCCGGCGCCCGCCCCGCCGACGCCGCCGAGGTGATCGACCGGCTCGGCCGTTACGGGCCGACCGCCGCGACCTGGGGCGGGCAACCCTTGTCCGCAACGGAGCGCGACGGCGTCCGCGACCGGATCCTGGTCGCCGACAACGGCGCCGACCTGTTCGCCGGCACCCTGCGCGACGCGGTCGCCGGGCGTCTCGGCCCCGACGACGACCGGATCCGGGCGGCGCTCGCCGTCGCCGTGGCCCACGACGTCGGCGACGACCTGGAACGCCCGATCGACTGGGGCGGCCGCACCCTGTCCGGTGGCCAGCGCCAGCGGGTCCGGCTGGCCCGCGCCGTCTACGCCGACCCGGAGATGCTGCTCGCCGTCGAACCGACCTCGGCCGTCGACGCGCACACCGAGGCCGCCGTCGCCGAACGCCTCGCCGCCGCCCGCGCCGGCCGCGGCACGGTCGTCGCCACCACCTCACCGGTCCTGCTCGACCAGGCCGACACCGTCCACTACCTGATCGACGGCCGGGTCACCGCCAGCGGACGGCACCACGAGCTGCTGGCCACCGAACCCGGCTACCAAGCCCTGGTGACCCGCGCCTTCGGCGAGGACGACATCTTCGCGGAGACCCGCGTTCCCGGAAAGGACGACGAGTGAGCACCGCACTGCCGATCGCCGGTCAACGGGAGGTCGCCCGCGCGGCGGCCCGGCTCATCGCGGCCGAACGCGGCACCGTCGCCGGGATGATCACGCTCAGCGCCCTCGCGGCCCTGGCCTCCCTCGCCGCGCCCTGGCTGCTCGGCCGGGTCATCGACACGGTGGCCGCGGGCGGCGGGGTGGGCACCGTCGACCGGCTCGCCCTGACCGTGCTCGCCTTCGCCGTGGCGCAGACGCTGCTCGCCCGGTTCGCGCTGGCGATCGGCTACCGGTTCGGTGAGCGCACCGCCGCGCGCGTCCGGGAGGGCTTCCTGCGGCGCACGTTCGCCCTGCCCGCCGCGGTGGTCGAACGGGTGCCCGCCGGTGACCTGGCCGCTCGCGGCACCACCGACGTCGACCTGGTCGCCACCACCCTGCGCGACATCCTGCCCGGCCTGTTCATCGGCGTCGTGAAGATCGTCTTCATCGTGTCCGCCGTGGTGGTCCTCGACCCGGTCCTCGGCGTGGTCGGGGTCCTCGGCCTCTCCGGCATCTACTTCGTCACCCGGTGGTATCTGCGCCGGGCCCGCAGCGCCTATCTCACCGAGGGCACCGCCAACTCGCGCCTCGCCGAGGAACTCGCCGCCACCACCGCCGGTGCCCGCACCGTCGAGGCGTTCGGCCTGCACGCCCGCCGCCTCGACGCCGGCCACACGGCCCTCGCCGAGACCCGCCGCACCCGGCTGGCCACCCTCGCCCTGCGCAGCGTGTTCTTCCCCCTCGTCGAGACGTCGTACGCGGTGCCCGGCTTCCTCGTCCTGCTCCTCGGCGGCCTGCTCTACTTCGACGGGCAGGCCACCCTCGGCACGGTCGGCGCCGCCGTCCTCTACCTGCGGCAGCTCGTCGGGCCGCTGGACAGCATCATGATCTGGGTGGAGCAGCTGCAGAGCAGCTCCGCCGCGTTCGCCCGCATCGAAGGCCTGTCCGCCGTCCCGGCGCCACCCCCGCACGCCACCACGGCACCGGACGGCGACCGGATCGTGGTCAGCGGGGTCCGGTACGCGTACGAGCCGGGCCGCGACGTGCTCCACGACGTCGAGCTGACGATCCGCCCCGGCGAACGCCTCGCGATGGTCGGTCTCTCCGGCGCCGGCAAGTCCACCCTCGGCCGCCTGATCGCCGGCGTCGACCGGCCCACGTCCGGCACGGTCACCGTCGGCGGCGTGCCGATCGCCGACCTGCCGCCCGAGACGCTGCGCCGCCACGTCGTCCTGGTCACCCAGGAGCACCACGTCTTCCGGGACACGCTGCGGGCCAACCTGATGGCGTCCGCGCCCGACGCCGACCTGCGGCGGGCGCTGGCCACGGTCGGCGCGGACTGGGCCACCGACCTGGACCGCGACCTCGGCGACCACCCCCTCGACGGCGCGCAGGCCCAGCAGCTGGCCCTGGCCCGGGTGCTGCTCGCCGACCCTCACACGATCATCCTCGACGAGGCGACGGCGCTGCTGGACCCGACCGCGGCCCGCACCGCCGAGCGGGCCCTCGCGGCGGTGCTGCACGAACGGACGGTCATCGCGATCGCCCACCGGTTGCAGACCGCCCACGATGCGGACCGGGTCGCGGTGATGGACGGCGGCCGGATCATCGAACTGGGCTCCCACGACGAACTGGTTGCGGCGAACGGTCCCTACGCCGCCCTGTGGCGTTCCTGGCACGGGGACACGGTGGAGAGCTCCGGCACCGTTCTGTGACGCGTGTTGCCGACGGTCATCGGGTTTTGCGGGGAGTGGCCTTCTTCATCGGTGTGGGCGGGGGCGGGGGAGAACCCTCGGCGAAAGCCAGACCGCTGCTGATGTCCCGCCGCGGCGGTGACCGTGGAGATGGCACGCCGCATGGCTGGAGTTTCGGGGAGGTGGTGCGCACGCTCAGGGGGACGTGGGAGCCACATCGAACGGGGGATCGTGATGGAGCGTGCAATCCGGCGTGTCGTGGTGACGGCCGCGGTGTTCGTGACGGCGGTGGCGGGTCAGCCGGCTCCGGCGCTCGCCGCGGCGACAGTGCGCATCTGGGGTGCTCAGAGTCCGAACTACTGCCTCACCGGGCTGAAGAACACCTACGACGTGTGGACCACGCCGTGCGGGGGCGGCGAGTACCAGAACTGGGTCCTCGTGGCGGGCACCAACCCGAACCGGACCGACGACTACCGGGTCGTCAGTGCCACCGGCCAGTGGAACTACTGTCTCGAGCAGCGCGATTCGGGCAGCACGTTCGTCTGGGTGGCCTGGTGTGACGGCGGCCCGAACCAGAACTGGTGGATCTCGCGGCAGGGCACGGCCAACCGGTACAAGAACGAGTCGAGCCTCTGGTGCCTGGACATGTCGCACGTGAACGGCGTGCCCAACGGGACGATCACCTCGTGGCCCTGCTACGACCCGATCACCCTGAACCAGCAGTGGTACCACGGCTGAGAAGCGGCCGAGAAACGGCTGAGGGTCAGTCGTGGGAGCCGGCCCGGATCAGGCCGGACTCGTACGCGTAGACGACGGCCTGCACCCGGTCGCGCAACGCCAGCTTGGTCAGCACCCGGCTGACGTGGGTCTTGACCGTGCCCTCGGAGAGGTGGAGGCGGGCGGCCACCTCGCCGTTGGACAGTCCCCGGGCGACCAGCCCGAGCACCTCGCGTTCCCGGTCGGTCAGGGTGTCCGCGGCCGGGGACGGGACGGGCGGGCCGTCCCCGGCGGTGACGTACCGGTCGACGAGGCGGCGGGTCACGGTCGGGGCGACCACCGCCTCGCCGCGGACCACCACCCGGATGGCGGACAGCAGGTCGTCGGCGAGGGTGTCCTTCAGCAGGAAGCCGCTGGCGCCGGCTCGTAGCGCCGCGTACACGTACTCGTCCAGGTCGAACGTGGTCAGGATCAGCACCCGGGTCCGCGCGGAGCGGTCGCCCGCGCAGATCCGGCGGGTCGCCTCGACGCCGTCGACGTCGGGCATCCGGATGTCCATCAGCACGATGTCCGGGTGGACGGCGAGGGCGGTGCGGGCGGCCTGCGCGCCGTCGGCGGCCTCGCCGACCACCCGCATGTCGGCCGCGTTCTCCAGGATCATGCGGAATCCGGTGCGGACCAGGGCCTGGTCGTCGGCGAGCAGCACACTGATCATGACGGTTGCTCCTCGACGGTGACGGGCAGGACGGCCCGCACGACGAAACCGCCGTGCGGCCCGGGACCGGCTTCGAACCGGCCACCGAGCAGTCTCACGCGTTCCGCCATGCCGCGCAGCCCCGTACCCTTGCCGTCGCCGTGTCCCGGGCCGGAACCATCGTCGCTCACCGTGATCTCGACGGTGGTCGCGGTCCGGGTCACGGTCACCGTGGCGTTCGCTCCGGGGCCCGCGTATTTCATGGTGTTGGTCAGGGCTTCCTGCACGATCCGGTACGCCGACAGGTCGACCGCAGACGGCAGCCCACCGCATGATCCGGAGATGTCCAGCGTCACCGGTGTGCCCGCTTCCCGCACCTGCGTGACCAGAGCGGACAGCGTGGCCACGCCGGGCTGCGGATGCCACGCGTCGTCGACCTCGCCGACGGTGGCCAGCACCCGCCGCATGTCGGCGAGCGAATCCCGCCCGGTCTTGATGATCGCCTCCAGGGCGGCGCGGGTGTCGGCCGGCCGGTTCTCCAGGGCGGCCGCCCCGCCCTGCGCCTGGATCACCATGACCGACAGGCCGTGCGCGACGACGTCGTGGAGTTCCCGGCTGATCCGCCCGCGTTCGGCGGCGACCGCCAGCACCGCCTGCTGGTCGCGTTCCCGTTCCCGGTCGACGGCGCGGGCCCGGAGTTCCGCGAGGTGGGCGCGGCGGCTGCGCGTACCCGAACCGATGGCCCAGGCCGCGATCAGGGCGAGGGAGACGCCGGGCAGGTCGTTCCAGCCGATGCTCAGGTCCTGCGGTTCGGGTTCGATGGGCGGAGGAGCCGGGCGGATCTCGGGAGCGGGCCGGGGGAGGGGCGGGCCTTCGCGGACCGTGACCGAACTCGACCCCAGGGCGAGGAGCAGCAGAACGGCCAGGACCGCGAGCGAGCACGCCCACCCGCGCCGCACCGCCACCGTGTACAGCAGGAGCGGCACACTCAGGTCGATGAGCGTGAGGGGCATGGCGTCGGTCAGGTGGAGTGTGGCGGCGGTGCAGCAGACGACGAGCATCGCCGTCGGCCACCGGCGGCGCAGCGCGATCCCGGCGGCGGCGATCCCGGACGCCAGCCACCACAGGCCGGCGGCGTCGCTCATGTTCTCGTCGCCGCTGTTGACCGCGACGCAGAGCAGCAGCAGCCCGATGCCGAGGGCGGTGTCCTGCAGGGCAGGGTTCATGAGGCGGCGTGTCATGGTTCCGTGAGCCTACGAGTCGTGGGCGTGCCGCGAATCCCTCTCCGGACGGAGATGCGGATACCTCTCAGGACGGACGTGGGTATCGGGGCGCCGCCACCACGATGACCGACATGAATCGACCCGTATCTCTGGTAATGGCGTCGCTGACGGCGGTGCTCGTCGCCGCGCCACCCGTGGCGGCCGCCGAGCGGACCTCGTCAGCGATCACCTGGCAGACGTGCCGCACCTATTCCGACGAGGCCCTCGCCGCGATGGTCCCGCCCGACCGGCTGGAACTGTTCAGGCAGATGCTGACCCGGCAGGAGTGCGGCACGGTCAGCGTCCCCCTGGACTACCGCAGGCCGCAGGGCCGGACGATCACCGTCGCGCTCACCCGGATCAAGGCCGCCGACCGGGAGCACCGGCTGGGCAGCCTGGCGCTGAATCCGGGTGGCCCGGGCGGCAGCGGCTATCTCCTGCCGGTGCAGCTGCTGACCGAGGGCGGTGCCGCCGACCTGAACGACCGGTACGACCTGATCGGCTTCGACCCGCGGGGCGTCGGTTACAGCACCAAGCGGGACTGCACGCCGCCGGCGGGGGAGGAGCCGGAGACGACCGGCCCGATCACCGAGGCGGCGGCCCGGCAGCGTTTCGCGGCGGAGTCCCAGGCCCTGGCCGACTGCGGCAACGCGGATCCGGCGTTCCTGGGCGGGCTCACCACCGCGAACGTGGCCCGCGACATGGACCGGATCCGGGCCGGGCTCGGCGACCGCAAGCTCGGCTTCCTCGGTGTCTCCTGGGGCACCTGGCTCGGTGTCGTCTACCGAGACCTGTTCCCGGAGCGGGTCAGCCGGATGTTCCTGGACAGTGTCGCCATCCCGGACTTCGACATGGTCACCTTCCAGGACGAGCGGGCCGCGGCCGGCGAACGGGACGCCCGGCGGATGACGGCCTGGATGGCGGAGCGCGACGACGAGTACGGCCTGGGCGGCACCGCCGCGCAGGTGACGGCCACGGTCGTGGCGCTGCGCGACGACTACGACGCGCATCCGCGCCGGTTCACCGACCTGCCCATCCCGCTCGACGGCGAGTTCGTCGCGGTGGCGATGGCCCAGGACTCGCAGGTGTGGCCGCTCGCCGCGCGTGTCCTCAAGGAGCTGCGGGAGGCTACCGGGACCACCGCTCCGCCGACCGTCAAGGAGGTCATCGGCGACCCGTCCGATTCCGGCGAGCCGCCGGCAGACCTGCCCGAGCGGGGGAACCGGACGATGAACCGGGCCGCGTTCTGCAACGAGGACCCCAGCCGGCTCGGCTTCGACGACGCCTGGGACGAGCACCTGCGGCTTCTCGCGGACAATCCGCTGACCGGCCGGGCGCTGGGTTTCTCCGCCGGATGCGCCGGCTGGCCGCTGCCGGTCCAGCCGGTGACCCTGCACCGCACCACGGCGCCGGTGGTGCTCTCCGGCCACCGGTGGGAGAGCCCGTCACCGTACGAGTGGACCGGCCAGACCCGGGCCGCGGTCGGCGGGAAGGTCTACACCGTGGACGACGACGTGCACGGTTCGGTGCTGAGCGTTCCGGAGTGCATCGCCGACGTGGTCGGCTACTTCGCCACCGGGGCCATCGACGGCGGCTGCCCGGGCAAGCCGGTGCCCACCGGTGACGCCCCGGCGGCGGAGACGTTCACCGCACCCGCCCCGGAGATCCTGGACAACACGATCCGGTCGATCTCGCTGTACGGCTGACGGGTTCCCGGCAACGCGTCGGCAAGGGTACGCACGGTCATCGTCGTCGACCTCCCGGGCAGGCCGGGCACCACGTCGACGGCGATGAACGCGTACCCGTCGTAGCGCACCTGGGACCAGTCGGCCACCTCGGCGACCCGGGTGCCGGTCCGGGCGCCACCCTTGTTGACGCGGACCGGTCCTCCGGCCCAGTAGTAGCTGTTGACCAGGGTCGTGGTGGTGTTCTCCGCACCGGCGGGACGGTACCCGCGGTACCGCTGGCCGAGCGGCAGCAGTTGCGGGCCGGCCGGGACCACTCCGCGCGGCGGCGGGTTCTGCGGGCTCGGTGCCGCACGGAACGGGTACCGCGGCCGGCCTCCGGATCCGACGCACACGTAGGTGACCCCGTCGAGTGCCGGCTGCACGGTCGACCCGTCCGGCGCGGACCGGGTCCGCCTGCCGTAGCGGATCGGGTCGGTCCGTTCGAACAGGTGGTTGTGTCCCTGGACGGCCAGGTCCACCTGGTATGCCGAGAGCAGCGGTTCCAGGGCGCTCCGGACGCCGCCGTCCGAGGCGTGGTTGTGCGAGGTCGAGAACGCGCATTGGTGGAAGAACACCACGATGAAGTCCACCCGTGACCCCGGCGACCGCCACGCCTGCAGGGTCTGCCGCAGCCACGTGACCTGGGCGCCCCGCGCGTACCCGCTGTTGGTGAGGATCTCGCTGGACAGCTCGTTCGCGTCGATCGAGATCACGCCCATGTTGGCGTGCGTGAACCGGTACACCGACGGGCAGCCGGACGGCCCGTTGCCGGGGAAGTCCAGTCGCTGGGTCAGGCCGCCGTATCCGTGGGTGTCGTAGATCGGCTCGATGTCGTGGTTGCCGGTGGTGAACATCCACGGGGTGAACGCGGCCTGCGGTTCGATCTGGTTCAGGAACACGTCCCACACGTACGGGTTGAACAGGTTCTTCCCGGGTTCCGCGACGCGGGTCAGTGCGCGCCCGTTGTCCGCGGGCAGTCCGCTGCCGGACGGGTTGGCGTAGCAGATGTCCCCGGCGAGCAGGGTGAACACCGGCCGCTGCTGACCGGTCAGCCGGGTCAGCGTCTCGGCCGGCCGTGGGTCGGTGCCGCCCGGTCCCGCGATCGGGTCGTCGGCCAGGTACGCGTTGTTGTCGAAGATCCCGCCCGGCCAGGTCCCGCCGGCCCCGGTGACCGTGGCCGGGTTCTGGTGCCATGCCCAGCGCGGGTCGGTCGGGGCGGTGTTCGTGCCGACGTCGGCGAACGCGGTGAACGTGAACGGGGCTTCGGCCGCGGCCGGCGCGGTGATGAAGTGCGCGTCGCCGCTGACGGTCCCGTCGGAGAGCCGGAGCCGGTAGTGGTGCACGGTTCCCGGGGTGAGGGATCCGGTGGCCACCTTGAGGTAGAACTGGCTGCCGGCCGGCCCGGACGGGATGGCGTACTGGCCGACCAGGTGGTGGATGCCCGCTTCGGCGCTGCGGCCGTAGCGTCCCGGGGCGTCGCCGATGTCGAGGAAGGCGCGCAGCCCGGCCGGCAGGTTCCCGGAGGCGCTGACCAGCTGGGCGGTGACCGCTATGCCGAAACCGGTGTGACCGTCGGCGGTGGGCACCAGCGACAGGTGCCGTCCGGAGATCACCACCCCGCCCGGTCCGGCGGTGCCGCCGCCGGCCGCGAACGCGGTCGAGGCGAGCCGGAACTGGGCGGCGACCACGCCGGCGGCGGCCGCTTGCAGGGTCCACCGGCGGGTGACCCGGCGCCGGTTCAGTTCCCGGGTGTTCCACTGCGCGAATTCGTCGGCACTCAACGTCACCCGCTCAGTGAAACAGGCGGGGCCGGTTCCGGCCCCGCCTGTGACAAAACCGGATCAGACGGACGTGACCAGGATCTTCACGTCCCATGATCCCAGCGACAGCTCATCGACGGAGGAACCGCTGTGCAGGTCGGTCGCCGCGAACGGCACGCTGAGCGTGACCGGCTCCCACGACCAGTTCTGCACGAACCAGAGGTGCTCGCCGCGCTGGTTGACCGCCGAGTGCACCCGCACGCTGGGCGCGTCGGCCCGCCAGGCCGGCGCCGGGGCGGCCCAGGTCAGCAGCGCCGCGCCGAGCTGCGGGTTCGGGATGAACCCGGCCGTGGTGATCTTGCCCTTTTGGTGAGAACGCGTGGTCACCGCCGCGTAGGAACCGTGGAACGGGTGCTCGTAGCGCGCCACCACGGTCGCGTCGGTCGCCTGGTAGTTCTCGATCCAGTACTGCGCGGCGGCGTCCTCCGGAAGAACCAGGTCAGAGCCCTCGACCGAACGGACCGGCAGGTCGGCGTCCAGGTTGCAGTACTCGTCGTAGAACGCGCCGGCCGCCGCGGACAGCCCGGCCCCCGGCGCCACCTCGGCCCGCGCCCGCGCCTCGGTGTCCGCGTACCCGGTCCGCGGTCCGATGATCAGGTGACCACCGGCGGCGGCGTAGGCCAGCAGCCATGCGGTCACCGCGTCGTCGGCCGCGTAGTAGGCGGCCGCCACGAACACCGGCAGCGACGCGGCCACGAGCGCCGGATCGTGCGAGGTCAGGTCGCTCGCGTGGTAGACCCTGCTCTGCAGGCCCGCGTCGAAGGCGCCGCGCGCGAAGCCCTCGATCACGGGGGAGTAGGAGTCCTCGATCGGCATGCCGTCGTTCGGCCGGGGCAGGAAGCCGAACTTCTCCAGGCTCCACTTGCTGGCGTGGTCGTAGAGGATGCCGACCTGCGCGTCGGGCTTGAGCCCGACGACCCGGTCGCCCAGAGCCTTCAGCTCGGCGCCGACGGCGGCCAGTTCCTTGTAGGTACGCCCGGGAACCTGGCTGTGCGGGATGACGCCACCCCAGTACGTCTCCGGACCGAAGTGCAGCGTGTGCCAGTGCCAGTACTCGATCATCTGGGCGCCACGGCTGATCAGTGCGAACACGGCCTGCCGGCGCTGTCCCGGGTACGCGCTCTGGTTCATCGAGTGGAATCCGATGGACTGCGCGCCGGTCTCGGTGACCAGGAACGGCTCGTGCCGGGTGCCGTAGATCCAGTCCGCGGTCTGGTAGATCGACCAGGTGCCCTGCGACCACCAGGTCTGGTACTTGACCTCGGTGTCCGGCAGGGTCATCGCGTCCTGCGCCTTGTAGTACGGGTTGCCCGCGGTGACCTCGAAGACCTTGCCGAGGGCGTCGTCCCGCACGGTCGGCCGGGTGTAGCTCGTGCAGGTGGTGACGAACCGGTCGCCGGAGTACTCCTTGACGATTCCGGCCTGCCACGACATGTAGTCCGTGATCATGTCGGCCTGGAACGAGCGCCACGCCAGGTCGTACTGCGGCAGCGAGTTGGTGTCCGGCCTCCACAGGTCACTCCAGTCGGAGAGCTTGTGCGACCAGTAGGTGAGGCCCCAGGCGGCATTCAAGGCCTCGACGGAGGAATATCTGTGACGCAGCGCGTCACGGAACCGCTCGAAGACGCCGTGGTTGAAGAGCAGCATCGCGCCGGGCTCGTTGTCCACCTGGAACCCGATGATCGCCGGGTGGTCCGCGTGCCTGGCCAGGATCTTGCGCACCACCCGCTCGGCGTGGAAGCGGAACGCGGCGTGCGTGATGTCGGCTTCCTGGCGCAGGCCCCAGCCCATCGGCTGCCCGGTGGCCACGTCACCGTTGATCTCCGGGTAGCGGCGCTGCAGCCACGGCGGGACGGCGTACGTAGGCGTACCCAGAATGACGCTGATGCCATGAGAAAGAGCCGCGTCCAGGACCGGGGTGATCCACTCCAGGTCGTAGACGTCGTCCTCGGGTTCCCAGGTCGACCAGACCGACTCGCCGATCCGGATCACCGAGAACCCGGCCTCGCTCATCGCGGCGAAGTCTTCCTTCAGCCGCGGGGTGGGCTGGTACTCGTGGTAGTAAGCGGCGCCGAACAGCACCTGAGGAGGGGTGTAGCTCATGGGTCCATCCTTGTGCAGAGATATCAGCGGACGCTGCGGATCGGCTTGATCAACCACGCGGAGGCGATCAAGATCACGAAGGCGACCAGGAAGACGAAGCGGTAGCCGCCGGTCACCGCGACCACCAGCGAGGTGATCACCGGGCCGAGCATCTGCCCGCCCGAGTTGGCCATGTTGAGGATGCCGAGGTCCTTGGCCGCGGTCTCCTTGCTCGGCAGCACCTCGATGTTCAGCGCCTGGTCGACCGAGGCGTACGTGCCGTTGCCGACGCCGGCCAGCACCGAGAACAGCACCATGCCCCAGGCGAACGGCGCGATGAACGGCACGAACAGGCCGGCCGCCACCAGCAGGGCGGATGCGATCACGAACGGCTTGCGGCGCTGGAACCGGTCCGACAGCGGGCCGGAGCCGAAGCCGAAGATCAGCGACGTGACGAGCTGGATCGTCGCCATCAGGGTGATGGTCGCGGCCGACTCGGCCTCGGTCATCCCGATGTAGTCGGTGAGGATGTACAGCTGGTAGTTGGTGATCGCGTACATGCCGGCCTGGAGCAGGAACTTGCCGGAGAGCGCGAGGTAGTAGTCGCGGGAGTTGTGCCGCGGGAAGCTGAAGTTGTCCAGCAGCATCTTCGCCGAGAACGGGGCACGCGGCACGTCCCGGTTGTCGCTGTCCGGGGCGACCACCACGAAGAGCAGGCCGGAGAGCAGCGAGACGGCCGCGAAGATCAGCAGGCCGGTGTCCGGGTCGCTGACGAACTGGGCGCCGGCGATCTGGCTCAGCGACACACCGAGGACCATGCCGACGCCGTACACCGCGGAGATGGTGCCGCGGACGGCCTCGCCCACCCGGTCCGAGATGACCGCGACCATCGGCGCGATGATCGCGTTCAGGAACAGGATGTAGACGCACCACCAGACGATCAGTCCGGTGCCGCTGGTCGCGCCGCTGAGCAGGACCAGGGAGATCGCGCTGCCGACCGCACCGAAGACGATCATCGGGGCGCGCCTGCCGAACCGCGAGCGGGTCAGGTCGGACAGCGCGCCGAAGACGATGTTCGAGATGAGCGAGAGCAGCGCGCCGGACAGGGCGATCGTCGCGACCAGCGAGACCTTGTCGTCCGGGGCGATCAGTCCGACCTTCGCGGGCACCAGCACCGCGATGCTGCCGATGTAGGGGCCGATCCACATGATGGCGGCCAGGAACAGGGCCACCATGAGCCGCCACGGCAGGCGGGTCTTGGCGGCGGGCAGGTCACTCGGCGTGTGCGGGGTGGTTGTGGACATCGTCGTCTCCACGGGAAAGAGAAGCCGGGGTGCTGAGTACGCGAGGGGAATCGATCACGCGGTCGGCGTCGATCGTGAACGCGGCACGCAGCGGCAGGTCCTCGCTGGACCGGCCCACGTGCACGGTGAAGGTGCCGGCCTCGATACGGCGGTGGCCGTCGATGCCGGTGAACGAGGTGCGGTCGGCGTGCAGGTCGAACACGACCCGGCGGGACTCACCGGCCGGGATGTCGGTGCGCAGGTATCCGGCGAGCTCACGGACCGGGCGGACCACCTGCGCGACGTCGTCGGTCAGGTAGAGCTGGACCACCTCGGTGCCGTCCCGGTCGCCGGTGTTGCGCACGGTGACGCTGATCCGGACGGTGCCGTCCGGGCCGATGCGGTCGGTGTCCAGGGTGAGGTCGTCGTAGGCGAAGCTCGTGTAGGTCAGGCCGTGGCCGAACGGGAACAGCTGGATCGGATCCATGTTCGACACGAACGACCGGGCGCGGCCGAGGATCGGCGCGAGGTAGGTGGCGGGCTGGGTTCCGGGATTCCGGGGTACGCCCACCGGCAGCCGCCCGCTCGGGTCGAGGCGCCCGGACAGCACCCCGGCGATGGCCTGGCCACCCTCGGCTCCGGGCATGAACGCCTGCACGATCGCGGCGCAGCGGTCCGCGAAGGCGCCCAGGGCGTAGGGCCGTCCCGAGACGACGACCAGCACGGTCGGGGTGCCGGTGGCGAGCACGGCTTCGACCAGGTCGGCCTGGGCGCCGGGCAGGGTGAGGGTCTCCACGTCGCAGCCCTCGCCGGAGGTGCCGCGCCCGAACAGCCCGGCCAGGTCCCCGACGGTCACGACGGCGATCTCAGCGTCCTGAGCCGCGGCGGCCGCTGCTGATATTTCCGATATATCCGGATCTGAGAAGTCGGTGCCACGCACATGAACAAGTTCGGTCGTGGGGAAAGCGGCCGTGAGCGCCTCGAGCAGCGAGGCGATCGGGATGCCGTTGTCGGTCCCCTCCTCCCGAGCCAGGATGTGGTTCGGGAAGGAGTAGCAGCCGAGGAAGGCGCGCGGCTCGGCGGCGACCGGCCCGATCACCGCGACCCGCCGAGGCTGATCGGCCAGCGGCAGGATGCCGTCATTGGCCAACAGCACGATCGACCGGTCGGCAAGAGAACGGGCCACCGCACGGTTGTGCGGGCTGTCCAGCGTGTCGACGCCACCCGGGACCGATTCCCAGGAGGGGTCGAGCAGGCCCAACTCGATCTTCTGCGCCAGCACCCGCCGCACCGCGCGGTCGACGAACGCCTCCTCCAGCTGACCGGAGGCGATCAGCGGAGCGAGCCGGCCGTACCCGTCGGTGTCCGGCAGTTCGACGTCGATGCCGGCCCGCAGCGCGACCGCGCCGGACGTCGCCCGGTCCGGGGTCAGCCGGTGCATCATGTCCAGGAACGGGATCGTCCAGTAGTCCGACACCACCGTCCCGGTGAAGCCCCAGCGGTCCCGCAGCACCTCGGTGAGCAGGTGGGAGCTGGCCCCGGCCGGCACCCCGTCGACGTCGGCGTAGGAGTTCATCACCGAGCGGGTGCCACCCTCGCGGACCGCCATCTCGAACGGCGGCAGGATCACGTCCTCCAGCTCGCGGCGGCCCATCGACACCGGGGCGTGGTTGCGGCCCGCGCGGGAGGCGGAATACCCCGCGAAATGCTTCAGCGTCGCGACGATCCCGGCCTTCTCCAGGCCCTTCACGTACGCGGTGCCGGCCGTCGCCACCAGGTAGGGGTCCTCGCCGAACGTCTCCTCGACGCGCCCCCACCGGTAGTCGCGGACCACGTCGAGCACCGGCGACAGCCCCTGGTGCACGCCGGCGCGGCGCATGTCCGACCCCATCGCCGCGCCCATCTCCTCGACCAGTGCCGGGTCGAACGTGGCGGCCAGTGCCAGCGGCGTGGGGAAGACGGTGGCGCCGAGCGCGGTGAACCCGGTCAGGCACTCCTCGTGCACGATCGCCGGGATGCCCAGACGGGTGCTGCTCAGCGCCTTCTGCATGGCTCGGACCTGGGCCATCCCCTCGGCCAGCGGGATCGCGCCGGAGCCGTACGCCCGGGTGATGTGCCCGAGCCCGTCGGCGATGGCGTCGTCGAAGTGGTCCGCCTTGGGCTGGAAGGCGTGGGCCATCGGGGCGACGTCGTCGTCCGGGTCGGCGGCGGCCCGCTCCTCGGCCGAGCGGGGCCAGAAGCTGCCGAGCTGGGCGAGCTTCTCGTCCAGGGTCATGGCCGCGAGCAGCGCCTCGACCCGCTCACCGGTGGGCAGTTCGGGCCGGCGCCAGAGATGGTCGGACATGGTGGTTTACCTCCGCACCGCTGTTGACCTACGTTGGAAACAGTTTCGTTTTGTTTCGTAGGTGCGGCGACTTTAAGTCCAGGTAAACAGGGTGGTCAAGAGCACTTGGCCCAGTCTTGCTTTGTGTTTCGAAGTCTGCGCGAAACAGTTTCGTAACTGGTAGAGTCCACGCCCATGAGCCGGTCCAAGGGCGAGCGCGCCACCCTCGACGCGGTGGCCGAGCGCGCCGGGGTCTCCAAGGCGACCGCGTCCAAGGTGCTCAACCACCGGCCCGGCGTCTCGGCCGCCACCCGCCAGCGTGTCGAGCGGGCGATGTCCGATCTCGACTACGCGCCCACCACCCAGGTCCGTGAACCCCGCGAGACCGCCACCGTCACCCTCGTCTTCGACACGCTGATCAGCCTCTACTCGCTGCGGGTGCTCGAGGGCGCGATCGACGAGGCCAAGGACGACGGCGTCGACCTGATGACCACCACGCTGCTGACCGAGGGCCGGGAGCCGGTCCGCCTCGACCCGGCCTGGGCCGAATCGGTCGCCGCCAAGGGCCACGCCGGCATCCTGGTGGTCACCTCCCGGATCCACGGCGACCTGGTGCGGGCCTGCGACCGGCTCGGCCTGGCACTGGTCGCGGTCGACCCGCCGAACGACCCGGAGCCCCCGGTGGTCAGCGTCGGCTCGCATCACTGGGGCGGCGGCCGGCAGGCCACCGCGCATCTGCTCGATCTCGGGCACCGCCGGATCGCCTTCGTCGGCGGTGCCAACACCAACCTCAACCTGCGGGAACGCTTCGCCGGATACCGGGAGGCGCTGGACGCGGCCGGGGTGGCGCTCGACCCGGCGCTGGTGTCGCACGAGGGTATGGGCAGCGCGGGCCGGGTGGCCCTGCGGATGCTGGAGCGCGCCGGCCCGCGCCCCACGGCGATCTTCGCGACCACCGACTCGGACGCGTTCAACGTGATCCGGGCGGTGGAGTCGCTCGGCCTGCGGGTGCCACGGGACGTGAGCGTGATCGGTTACGACGACACCTACGCGGCTGTCCCGACCTCGACCGAGCTGTCCACGGTCCGCACCCCGATGCGCGAGATCGGGGGACTCGCGTTGCGTACCCTGATGGGATTGGTCGCCGGCGATCAGCCGGTGTCGCGGCAGGTCAAGCTCGCCACCGGGCTGGTCGCGCGGGAGACCACCGCCGCGCCGCCCGCGGACTGACGCCGCCCCTTGACCCCACCTTTGGCACGTGCGTAATCTTGCCGTAATTCTGAAACGTTTCACGCCAAGCCCATCTTGATCGTGTCGCCGCGACCGAAGGACCGCCATGTCGAATCCCGCAGTCTCCGAGCTCATCGCCCGTTCGCATCGCCTGGGCGCCGACCCGCGCACGACGAACTACGCGGGCGGCAACACCTCCGCCAAGGGCGCCGGCACCGACCCGGTCACCGGCGAACCGGTCGAGCTGCTCTGGGTGAAGGGCTCCGGCGGCGACCTCGGCACGCTCACCGAGGCGGGCCTGGCCGTGCTGCGCCTCGACCGGCTGCGCGCGCTCCCCGGCGTCTACCCGGGGCTGGAACGCGAGGACGAGATGGTCGCCGCGTTCGACTACTGCCTGCACGGCCGGGGCGGCGCCGCGCCCAGCATCGACACCGCGATGCACGGCCTGGTCGACGTCGCGCACGTCGACCACCTGCATCCGGACGCCGGCATCGCGATCGCGACCGCCGCCGACGGCCCGGCCCTGACCAAGGAGATCTTCGGCGACCGGGTCCTCTGGGTCGACTGGCGCCGGCCCGGTTTCCAGCTCGGCCTGGACATCGCCGCCGTGCAGAAGGCGAACCCGCAGGCCATCGGCGTGATCCTCGGCGGTCACGGGATCACCGCGTGGGGTGCGACGAGCGACGAGTCCGAGGCCAACGCGCTGGAGATCGTCAACACCGCCGCGGCCTATCTGACCCGGCACGGCCGCAGCGCGCCCTTCGGCGCGGAGATCCATCCCGCTCTTCCCGAGGGGGTACGCCGTGAGCGGGCCGCCGCTCTGTTCCCGGTGATCCGCGGTCTCGCCTCGACCGACCGCCCCCAGGTCGGCCACTTCACCGACAGTGACGTGGTCCTCGCCTTCGTCGGCAGTGAGCGACTCGGTGAACTGGCCGCCCTCGGCACCTCCTGCCCGGACCACTTCCTGCGCACCAAGGTCAAGCCGCTGGTCCTGGACACCGCGCCGGACGCCCCGCTCGACGAGGTGGTGGCCCGCCTCCAGGAGCTGCACGCGGCGTACCGCGACGACTACCGCGGCTACTACGAGCGGCACGCCACCGCGGACAGCCCGGCGATCCGCGGCGCCGACCCGGCGATCGTGCTGGTCCCCGGCGTGGGCATGTTCTCGTTCGGCGCCAACAAGCAGACCGCGCGGGTGGCCGGCGAGTTCTACGTCAACGCCATCAACGTCATGCACGGCGCCGAGTCGGTGTCCCGCTACGCCCCGATCGACGAGGCCGAGAAGTTCCGGATCGAGTACTGGGCACTCGAGGAGGCCAAGCTCCAGCGGATGCCGAAGCCGAAGCCGCTGGCCACCCGGATCGCGTTCGTCACCGGCGGCGGTTCCGGCATCGGCCGGGCCATCGCGCTGCGCCTCGCCGCCGAGGGCGCGGTCGTCGTGGTCGCCGACCGGGATCCGGCCACGGCCGAGGCGGTCGCCCGCGAGATCGGCGGCCCGGACGCGGCCGTCGCGGTCACCGCCGACGTCACCGACGAGACCGCCGTCCGGGCCGCGGTCGCCGAGGCGGTCCTCGCCTTCGGCGGTGTCGACCTGGTCGTCAACAATGCCGGACTGTCCATCTCCAAGCCGCTGCTGGAGACCACCGAACAGGACTGGGACCTGCAGCACGACGTGATGGCCAAGGGCTCCTTCCTGGTCGCCAAGGCCACCGCGAAGGTGCTCGTCGACCAGGGGATGGGCGGCGACATCGTCTACATCTCCAGCAAGAACTCGCTGTTCGCCGGGCCGAACAACGTGGCGTACGGTGCGGCCAAGGCCGACCAGGCGCACCAGGTCCGGTTGCTCGCCGCCGAGCTGGGCGCGCACGGCGTCCGGGTCAACGGCATCAACCCGGACGGTGTGGTCCGCGGCTCCGGCATCTTCGCCGGCGGCTGGGGCGCCAACCGGGCCGCGGTCTACGGCGTCCCGGAGGAGGAGCTCGGCGCGTTCTACGCCCAGCGGACCCTGCTCAAGCGCGAGGTGCTGCCGGAGCACGTGGCCAACGCGGTCTTCGTGCTGACCGCCGGCGAGCTGTCGCACACCACCGGCCTGCACGTCCCGGTCGACGCGGGTGTCGCCGCCGCGTTCCTGCGGTGACCGCCTCCTCGTTCGCCGCTGTCGATCTCGGCGCGTCCAGTGGGCGCGTCGTGGTCGGCCGGTTCGGCGACGGTCTCACCCTGGACGTGGTGCACCGGTTCCCGAACGAGCCGGTGCGGGTCGGCGGGACGCTGCACTGGGACATCCTGTCGCTGTTCCGCGGGGTGCTCGACGGGCTGCGGGCCGCCGGGCCGGTGGACGGCATCGGTATCGACTCGTGGGCCGTCGACTACGGACTGATCGACGCGAGCGGGGCGCTGCTGGGCAACCCGGTGCACTACCGGGACGCCCGGACCGACGGGATCGCCGAGCGGTTCGGTGACTTCTACGAGATCGCCGGCCTGCAGACGCTGCCGTTCAACACGGTCTACCAGCTGATCGCGGCCCGGGACACCCCGCAGTACCGGGCGGCCCAGCGGCTGCTGCTGGTGCCCGACCTGCTCGCCTACTGGCTGACCGGGGAGATCGGGGCGGAGTACACCAACGCGTCGACCACGGGACTGCTCGATGTGCGTACCCGGGAATGGTCCTCGTCCTTGATCTCCGATCTGGGGTTGCGGGCCGACCTGCTGCCACCGCTGCGGCAGCCGGGGGAGATCATCGGCCGGTACGAGGGGACGCCGGTGGTGGCGGTCGGCTCGCACGACACCGCGTCGGCGATCGTCGGGGTGCCGGCGTCCGGACCGGACTTCGCCTACATCTCCTGCGGGACGTGGTCGCTGGTCGGTCTGGAACTGGACCGGCCGGTGCTGAGTGCCGCGTCGCGCGCGGCCAACTTCACCAACGAGGGTGGCGTCGACTCGACGATCCGGTATCTGCGGAACGTGATGGGCCTGTGGCCGTTGCAGGAGTGCCTGCGCGAGTGGGAGATATCGGATATCTCGTCATTGCTGGCGGCGGCATCCGAGGTTTCGTCGCTGTCCCATCTCGTCGATCTCGACGACCCGGTGTTCATGCCCCCCGGCGACATGTCCGGCCGCCTCCGCAAGGCCGCCGGGCTGCCCGCCGGCGCCTCGCCCGCGGTGATCACCCGGTGCATCCTGGACAGCCTCGCGCTGGCCCACCGGCGTGCGATCGTGCAGGCACGGGAACTCTCCGGCCGGGACGTCTCGGTGATCCACCTGGTCGGCGGGGGAGCACTCAACGAACTGCTGTGCCAGCTCACCGCGGACGCGTGCGGGTTGCCGGTGCTCGCCGGGCCGGTGGAGGCCACCGCCCTGGGCAACCTGCTCGTCCAGGCCCGTGCCGCCGGCGTGGTCGACGGTGGACTGGATGCGCTGCGCGCCCTGGTACGCGAGACTCAACGGATCGTGCGCTACGAACCGCGTGGTGACGCGGCCGCCTGGACGGCCGCCGCCGCCCGAGTGGGAAGGTGAACCGTGCGGATCGCGCTCTTCGCGACCTGTCTGGCCGACACGCTCTACCCGCAGGCGGTGAAGGCGACCGTTCTGCTGCTGGAGCGGCTCGGGCACGAGGTGGTGTTCCCGTTCGAACAGACCTGCTGCGGGCAGATGCACATCAACACCGGCTACCAGAAGGACGCGCTCCCGCTGGTCCGGCAGTACGTGTCCACGTTCGACCCGTACGACGTGATCGTCGCGCCGTCCGGGTCGTGCGTCGGTTCGATCCGGCACCAGCACGAGATGGTGGCCCGGTCCCACGGGGAGGCCGGGCTGGCGTCCCGGGCCGCCGACGTGGGCGCCCGTACCTACGAGCTGTCCGAGCTGCTGATCGACGTGCTGAAGGTGGAGGACGTGGGTGCGTACTATCCGCACCGGGTCACCTACCACCCGACCTGCCACTCGCTGCGGGTCGCGCGGGTCGGTGACAAGCCGTTGCGCCTGCTCCGGCAGGTGCGCGGCATCGACCTGGTCGAGCTGCCCGGCGCCGAGCAGTGCTGCGGGTTCGGCGGCACGTTCTCGCTGAAGAACGCCGCGACGTCCACGGCGATGCTCGCCGACAAGATGTCGAACGTGGTCTCCACCGGCGCCGACGTGTGTACGGCCGGCGACGCGTCCTGCCTGATGCACATCGGCGGCGGCCTGAGCCGGTTGCGGACCGGGGTGCGGACCGTACACCTGGCAGAGATCCTAGCTTCCACGGAGATCTCATGACATTTCTGGGAATGCCCGCTTTTGCTCCGCGCGGGGTCGGCCATCTGCGGGGCGACGAGCCGTTCCCGGCCGCCGCGCGGACCGCTCTCGGCAACTCGCAGATGCGGCGCAACCTGCGGCACGCCACCACCACGATCCGCGGCAAGTCCGGCCGGGTCATCGCCGAGCTGCCCGATTGGCAGGACCTGCGCTCCGCCGGTTCGGCGATCAAGGCCGACGTGATGTCCCGGCTCCCCGAACTGCTGGAGGAGCTGGAGACCCGGGTGACCACGGCGGGCGGCACGGTGCACTGGGCCGCCGACGCCAACGAGGCCAACGAGATCGTCACCCGGCTGGTCCGGGAGACCGGCTCGGACCGGGTCATCAAGGTCAAATCGATGGCCACCCAGGAGATCGCCCTCAACGAGGCCCTGGAGGCGGCCGGGATCACCCCGGTCGAGACCGACCTGGCCGAACTCATCGTGCAACTGGGCGAGGACAAGCCCAGCCACATCCTGGTACCCGCCATCCACCGCAATCGCTCGGAGATCCGGGAGATCTTCCTGCGCGCCATGCCCGGGGTGGACCCGTCACTGACCGACGACCCGCCGGTGCTGGCCGCCGCGGCTCGTCGCTATCTGCGTGAGACGTTCCTGTCCACCCGGGTCGCGGTGAGCGGGGCCAACTTCGCGATCGCCGAGACCGGCACCCTCGCCGTCGTCGAGTCGGAGGGCAACGGGCGGATGTGCCTGACCCTGCCGGACACCCTGATCACCGTGATGGGCATCGAGAAGATCCTGCCCACGTGGCGTGACCTGGAAGTCTTCCTGCAACTGCTGCCGCGCGCGTCCACCGGCGAACGGATGAACCCGTACACGACGATGTGGACCGGCGTGACCCCCGGCGACGGGCCGCAGAACTTCCACCTGGTCCTGCTGGACAACGGCCGCAGCGCGGTCCTGGCCGACGAGGTGGGACGCCAGGCCCTGCACTGCATCCGCTGCTCGGCGTGCCTCAACGTGTGCCCGGTGTACGAGCGGACCGGCGGGCACGCGTACGGCTCGGTGTACCCCGGCCCGATCGGCGCGATCCTCTCCCCGCAGCTGACCGGGATCGAGGACAACGCGTCACTGCCCTACGCCTCCACGCTGTGCGGCGCGTGTTTCGACGCCTGCCCCGTGAAGATCGACATTCCGTCGATCCTGGTGCACCTGCGGAACCAGGCACCCCACCCGCGGGCCGAGCGGGCGGTGATGGCCACGGCCTCCCGGGTGATGCAGAACCCCCGCTTGTACGCCCGCGCGCAACGGGCCGCCAAACTGGCCCGCATCGTGGGCCGCCGCGGCCGGGGACTGCCACCGCCGTTCTCGGGGTGGACGGCGGGCCGCGACCTGCCCGAGTTCCCCGACCAGACCTTCCGCGATTGGTGGGCCGCCCGATGAGCTCGCGAGACCTGATCCTCGGGCGGGTGCGGGCGGCGCTGCGGGACGCGCCACCGGCCGTCGCGCCGGTGCCCCGCGACTACCGCCGGGAGTTCCCGGCCGCGGACCTGGAGATCCTGGTGGACCGGTTGGTCGACTACAAGGCCGAGGTCTACCGGGTTCCCCCGTCGGAGGTGGCGGCGACCGTCACCGCCATCACGTCCCGGGCCGCCGCCGCCTCTGCGCCCGCGTCCTCCGCGGCCGGGAACGATGCCGCCGTCTCGCGGGACGCCGCGGTGCTCGTACCCCCGGGGCTGCCGGAAGCGTGGCGACCAGCCGGCGCCTTCCCCGACGACGGCCTCGCGCCCGACCGGATAGCCGCCGCCGACGCGGTCCTCACCGCCGCCGCCGTGGCCGTGGCCGAAACCGGCACGATCGTGCTGGACGCCTCACCGGACCAGGGCCGGCGCATCATCACCCTGCTGCCCGACGTGCACATCATCGTGCTGCGACCCTCCCAGGTGGTGGCGTCCGTCCCGGAGGCGGTCGCCCGGCTCACCCCCGGCCGCCCGCTCACCTGGATCAGCGGCCCCTCCGCGACCAGCGACATCGAACTCAACCGCGTCGAGGGCGTCCACGGCCCCCGCCACCTGCACGTCATCCTTCTCGAAGGCGATGACGGCGATTGATATGATCATGCGATGGGGGCGGCGGGAATCTACTTCAGCTCCAGTGACGACACCATCGAGCATGAGATCACCGACCGGGCGTTCGACGACAGTCTGGTCTTCAACCTGCTGTTCGAGCCGTCGCTGACCGTCACCGACGTCTTCTTCTTCAACAACCGGCACCTCATCCGGCACATCGAGCAGGGCGGCGACGACGGGCTCTTCCTCCGGGCCGTCGGCGCCGGCCGGATCGTGCCCGCCTTCCGGTACGCGAGCGACCACTCGTTCCGCGACGCACTCGCGTCGATCGTGTCGACCGACCGGGCACGCGACATCCAGGAGGAGAAGTACACCACCACCAGCCCGCCCGTGCTCGCCATGCGACTCGACGAGGCATACCGGCGTAACGGGAACCCGGCGCGCCGGGTCTGGCCGGACGACATGGGGACACTCTTCGGCGTGGAGATCGAGCGCGTGCTGCGCGACGACGAACCCCGCGTCGACGAGGCCCTGGCCGCGCGGTGGCACGACATCCGGCGGTGGCGCCACGAGTCCACCGGCCTGTCCCGGGCCGCGACCGCCCGCCTCGGCGGCACCGGGGTACGCCGCCACGAGATGTGGAACGCCGTCGGCCGCAGCGAGGGCTGGCTCGACGACGGACACTCGTTCGCCCTGCCGTCCGACCTGGTCGACGCGGCACACCGGGCCGGCGGACCAGAGCTGCGGGCGAACGCGCAGCTCTTCGTCGACGCCGTCAACATCACCTACGAGCGGTTCCAGGCACATCACTTCGGCGCCCGGCACAACATCCCGTCGGCCCTGATGGCGAACGCCGAGGTGGTGGTCGGGAACCTCGACGTGCCGACGGCCGCGCCCGCCGCCGGCTTCTCGATGGACCTGCGCCTGCCGGAGACCGGGGCGCTCCTGGCCGCGGGCGGCGCCGACCTGCTCGCCGTCGCGGCGGAGAAAGGCGGCGAATACTTCCGGCGCCGCGACGAGTGGAGCGCCTACCCCAGCGCCCGGACCGAGGAACAACTGCGGGCGGCCGTCACCGCGTACGCCGACGACCTGCTGACCTGGTCGCGCGGCCGGCAGCGGCCCGCCCGGTTCTCGACGTTCCTGCACCGGATCAACCCGATCACCGCCCACGTCGCCGGTGGGGTGGGCACCATCGCCGGCAACGCGCTGGGCCTGCCCCCGGAGTACGCCATCGTCAGCGGCCTGGTGACGGCAACCGCCACCCACGGGCTGACCACGGCGTTCGAGATCCTCGGCGGCCGCCGCCGGCGGGTCTCCACCGGAGCGCGGACCCTGACCGTCGAACGGACCCTGCCGCGCTGAACCGGCTCAGACGCCGACGGTCAGGGTGGCGACGAAACCGGCGGACACCGAGCCGGTGATCGACGGGGTCTCGGTGGTCCAGCCGTCCTTGAAGACGTTGTCGGTCTTCAGGCTGATCTGGGCGAGGTTGCGCTTGCTGCTGGCGTACGCGTCGGTGGCGTAGACCTTCGACGCCGCGTCGGCCGGGATCGCGATCTGCGAGGTGCGGAGCTTGTTCTTGTAGGTGGTCGCCTTCGCCACGCTCGGGTAGACCTCGAAGTGGATGTGCGGCCACCGCCCGGCGTAACAGCCCGGGAAGATGCTGCGGAAGGTGAGCCAGCCGGTCTTCGCGGTGGCCTGGACCCCGCGCAGGTAGTTCGCGTCGGTCATGCCCTCGGAGTACATCGAGTAGTTGCCGTCCCGGTCGCAGTGCCACAGATAGACGGCCAGCCCGGACCGCGCCTTCCCGGTCTTGGCCGTCACCAGCTTCAGCTTGATCGTCAGCGGTACGCCGGCAGCGCTCCCCGTCACCGACCCGAAGTTCGTCCGGATGTCGCTGCGCACGATCCCGGTGTCGTCGAGAACGTTGAGGCTGTTGCTGTTGGAGCCGTCCGCCGGGTACGGGCCGGACGTCTCCTCCGGGATCGCCTTGATCGACGCCGCGGCCGGCCCCGCCAGCCCCAGGGCGGCGATCGTCCCGCCGGCGAGCCCGAGCAGCCCGCGCCGCCGCAGCAGCGGAAGGTCGTGCGCCAGTCCCAGATCATGCCCGTGCGGTTCGTGGTCCACGGCGTTTCTCCTGGTCAAATGAGGTGTCGCAGAAGATCCTGTCGCACCCACGGGGGAAATGCGTCGCGGTCGGTGAAAACGGTGTGTGAAGGTGACGGGATGCCTCAGCCTGTACTGCGCACCGAGCGGCTCCTCATGGTTCCGCTCGCCGACCGGCACTTCGAGCTGGAGGTGGAGCTCGACGGTGACGCCGAGGTGCTGCGCTACCTGTTCGGGCGGGCCCGGACGCGGGACGAGGTCACCGTGGCGCACGCGCGGCGGGTGGCGGCCGCCGGGCGGGTCGACGGGCTCGGCTTCTGGATGGCGTTCCGGGACGACGAGGACGGCGAGTTCGTCGGGCTGATGATGCTGCCACCGGCGGACGGCCCGCGCACCGCCGAGCTGGGTTACCGGCTGATGCGGCGGGCCTGGCGTCAGGGCCTGGCCAGCGAGGCGTCGCGGGAACTGCTGCGGTACGCGTTCGAGGAGGCAGGCCAGGAGCGGGTGGTCGCCCAGACGATGGCGGTCAACGTGGGCTCGCGGGGCGTGATGGCGAAGGTCGGCCTGCGCCACATCCGCACCTTCCACGAACACTTCGAGGACCCACTGCCGGGCACCGAGCAGGGCGAGGTCGAGTACGCGATCACCCGGGCGGAGTGGGCCGCCGCATTGCATTGATGAAAGGCTCTGGGTTGTCCGTTGTGAACAGCGTGTCTATGCTCGTGCCACCTAGCCTCCGGTCAACGGTGCCGTGGGGCGGCGAGGGGCAGGGGCATGCCGCGTGCGCGGACGGAGAGGCGACTGCCGTGGCCCGGATGCAGTAGCCCGCAATGCCGGGGTGTGCGGCTGACGGACTCGGACAAGTGTGCAGTTCATGCCGGCCCCTCCGCAGTGGCGGAGTTCGTGGCGAAGGCGCGGCGCGACGGTGCGGTCGATCTGCGGGGCACACGCGTGACGCGGTCGCTCCTGAGCCGGTTGACAGGCGACGAGCCTGCCGTCTTCCATCGGTTCGCCGCCGACGGAGCGATCTTTCTGAATGACGTGGACTTCTCCGGGTGCCGTTTCGACGGCGAGGTTACTTTCGATGAGACGACATTCCGGGGCGGTGTCCGTTTCGATGGGGCGATGTTCGAGACGCCCGCGCGTTTCCAGCGAGTCCGGTTCACCCGGCGGGCGATGTTTACCAAGACCAGGTTCGTCGACGAGGGCCGTTTCACCGGTTCTCGGTTCGCGAGCAGCACGACATTCGACGAAGCGGTGTTCGGGCAGTCATTGTGGCTGGAGCGTTGCGTGGTGGGCGGGAACCTGTCGATGATGGGGGCGTCCGTCGACCGGCTGGCCCGGTTCGACGCGACAGTTGTCGCCGGTAGAAGCCGTTTCGCTCGGGCGGCCTTTCGTGGCGACGCCTCCTTCGAGGGCTGTTCGTTCCGATCCGGTGCCGACTTCGGTCGGTGTGCTTTCGGCGGCATTACCCTTTTCACGGAGGCGGAATTCGGTGCGGAGGCATCCTTCGGCGGTGCCGAGTTCGCCCGCGAGTTGCGGGCCACCCGCGCGCGGTTCCGGTCGGAACTGACTACCGATGAGGCCCAGTTCACCGGTTCGGTTTGGCTCGACGGACTGGACTGTGCCGGTCCGGCGAGGTTCGACGGTTGTTGCTTCCGTGGTCAGTGCTATCTCGACGCATCGACGTTCCGGGGTGGGCTCTGGTTCTCGCGGGCCGAGTTCGCCGAGGCCACCGATCTCGGACCGGTGGACACCGGCCCGGTTCTGACTCTGAGTCACGCGGTCGTGCAGCGACGGATGCGGCTCCAGGTCTCTACCGGCCGTCTCGTCGCGGTGGGGGCGCGTTTTGCCGAGGGGATATCCATCAGTCTCGATGCGGGTGCGATGGTGTTCGACGGCGCGGTGTTCGCCGGGCCCTCGACGCTCGCCGCTCTCACGGCCGATGTCGCGAACCCGGTGGGGCCGGGAATCCATTCGTTGCGCCGCGTCGACGTCAGTAACCTCACCATTGTCGATCTTGATATCGCCGGTTGTCTTTTCGCCGCCGCGCACAATCTCGACAAGATCAAAATCGAGGGGGTGCGGGCGTTCAGCTCCTCGCCTGCATCGCCGGCGATCCGAGTCCGCGGACACCGGATTCCGGTTCTGCCGCTGTGGACAAGGCGGCGGGTGCTCGCCGAGGAGCGTTCCTGGCGTGCGTCGGCTGCCCGCCGGTCACCAGCCTTGGTGCGACGGCGGTGGAGCACGGCTGTGACGGCTGTTCCGGGCTGGGTCACCGAACAGACTGGGAACGCCGTCGAGATTCTGTCCGCCGATCGCCTCGCCACCATGTACCGGGCGTTGAGGAAGTCGTTCGAGGACGCTAAGAACGAGCCCGGCGCGGCGGACTTCTACTACGGCGAGATGGAGATGCGCCGCAGGGCGGAGACGACGCCCTTGGCGGACCGCGTCATCCTGTACCTGTACTGGTTGATCTCTGGGTACGGCCTACACGCTTGGCGTGCCTTTGCGGGTCTGCTCGGAGTCCTCCTGGTGCATGGCGTCCTCTTCGCCCGCTACGGCCTCGTCGCTGATCCGGGTGTGGAACCGAACTATGTGAAAGGCCTGCTGTTCACCATCGACGCGTTGGTCTTCACCCCGGACCGGAACGTCGCGCTGACCACGACTGGTGCCGTCCTGCGGTTGACCGTCCGGCTCCTCGGCCCGTTGCTGCTGGGGCTCGGCCTGCTGGCCGTACGCAATCGAGTCAAACGCTAGTCGCCGACCTTGCGGCTCGTGTCGACGCCACCGGTGTGTACGGCCACGATCCGGCTCCCGGCCGGAAAATGGCCTTGTTTCACCAGGTCGAAGATTCCGTACATCATCTTGCCGGTGTAGACGAAGTCCAGGGGGATGCCGTGTCGCTTTCGGAAGCCGGCGATGAAGGCGTCGAGTTCCGCGGTGTGCTTCGCGAAGCCACCGAAGTGGTAGTCGAGCAGAACCGACCAGTTACCAGGATCGGGCGTGCCGCAGGTAGAGAGCAGGGCGCGAACATCGTCGTAGAGGAAGGTGCCGCCCTTGAGGGAGCTGACGCCCAGAACCTGTGCGCGGCCCTGGAGCCCGGTGATGATCCCGGCGAGTGTCCCGCCGGTGCCCATGGGGCAGACGATGTGATCGAACTCCGTGTCCAACTCGTCGACGAGTTCTGCGACGCCCCGGATCGCATGGCAGTTCGAACCGCCTTCCGGCAGCAGGTGAAAGTCGCCGTACCGTTCGCGGAGGGGTGCGAGCACCTCCGGTGCGTACTTGTCGCGGTAGCTGGGCCGGTCGAGATAGGTGATCTCCATGCCGCAGTCGACGGCGTGCCGCAGCACGTCGTTCAGCGGCAGGTGTTCCTCGCCGCGGATGACGCCGATCATGCGGAAGCCGAAAATCTTTCCGGCGGAGGCGGCGGCATAGATGTGGTTGGAGTAGGCGCCGCCGAAGGTGAGAATAGAATGCGCCCCGGCGTTCCGGGCGGCGGCGATGTTGTATTTCAGCTTCCGCCATTTGTTTCCGGGAATGGTGGGGTGAATGAGGTCGTCCCTTTTCATGAAGAGCTGGACCTGCCGTTCGGCGAGAATCGGATCCGATATCTCGTGCAGCGGCGTCGGTGTCATCGGCTCCTGCATGTCACGAGCGTAGTGCTTCCCGCAATGACTGCACATGCCGGCTGTGCGGGGCACGCAGATTCAGTGTCCGATGGAGAGCGCGGACGCGGCCCAGAGCTGCATCGGCGTCGACCGCGCGGGCGAGGAGAACGGCCCGGACCGCTTCCTCCGCTGCCGCGTCCAGGTCGCCGCCATGGGCGAGTGCCTCGGCGAGCCCGCCGCGGAGGAACGGTAGTTCACGGATGTCCTCCTGGCCCGCCGCGACGATCGCCTGTTGAAATGCGGGAACGGCGAGCCGAGGCAACTCCAGCGAGCGGAGGGCCTCCGATTCCCAGCTCTTGACGAACCCCTCGTCGTCGTTCCACCACACCCATTCGGGTCGTGGGCTGTGCGAACCGGCGGCCATGAGGGACTCTCGGGCGATGTCCAGCGCGCGGAAGGCGCTGCTCGCACGAACCGGTCCGGCGGCGGTCTCCTGCCGGGAGTAGGCGAGTGCGCGATGAACCTCCAGGCGGGCCCGGCCGTACGGCGAGAGCCGTCGGGCGTCGATGCGTTCCAGGGCTTCCAATGCTGCGGCCGGGTCCTTCAGCGAGAGATGGGTGCGGCTGATCCGGGTCAGCGCGTGCGCACGGAGGTCTTGGTCATTGACCTCGCGTGCCAGCCGGGCGGCCCGTTTGCCCCACTCGAGACTCTGGCGGTCGTCGCCGTTGTCGGCGTGCGCGTTGGCGGCGAGCCAGGCCGTCTCGGAGGCCATCTGACCGATTGGCACGCGGAACGTCCGCGGTGTGCCGCCGAGCAGCCCGCTGAGGAGCCCGGCGTGTGACTCCAGCCGGTCGACAAGCGGTTCGACGACCTCGGTGGACTCATCGCGGAGACTGCGGGTGCGCCGGCGGAGGAGATCGACGGCATCGGCGTCGATCCTGATGGGAATCTCGGGGGATCCGGAGCGATCGATCATGAGCGTGCCACCTGCGAGCAGCATCATCAGAACGGAACGTCGGGCGACCATCAGACCGCCCGGACGATCGTCGGCCGGCCTGTTCGCCAGTTTAGCCGCCTCTGTCGATATTGCTCATGATCGCGATGGTGGCGGGGTAGCCGATGTCCCGTCGGCCGGTCGATGAGGCGCATCACTGCCATCCTCCCCGCTCGCCGATCAGCAGAATAGAATCGCGAGAACAGGTCGATGAATACCTATGCGGATGTTAATGCAGGCCGCTTCGTCGGACCAAGAGGAGACGGTTTCGAGGGGACTTCGGTCCCTCTCTCGGAGGCCTGTCGTTGGCATCTTCATGCGGGTCGCTTCGGTGGAGCGTGAGCCATCACCGGTCTGCCCGGCGAGTCCGCGGACCCCGGATGCCGTAGCGTCGCGGGGTGGCGACCAAGAGGACCCTGAGCCGGGCGGCGATCGTGAGTGCCGGGCGGGAGCTCGCCGAGCAGGGTGGTGTCGAGGCCGTCACCATGCGCCGGGTGGCCGGGCTGCGCGGGTGTTCGCCGATGGCGTTGTACCGGCACGTCGACGACTGGGACGAGTTGCCTCGGTTACGGCGCGAACAGCCTGCGGCAGGCCCGGGCCGCGGCCGCCCGCGTCAGTGCGGTCCTCGGCCCGGCCGCGGGGTGCGCCATGCCGGCGCCGACAGGTGCCCGAACCCGATCAGGTCGCCGTCGACCGGCAGGACTGGTTTGTAGAAAAAGTGTCACACCCGTGGTGGGTGTGCCCACACCCACCACGGGTGTACGACCGCCGACGGTAGTCATGCCCGAGACCTCCGCGAGTGGAATCCCCGGGCAGACCCGGCCCCACCCGCAGTGCATGCGGCACCACGGTCACCGGACGTCGGTCAGCTCCTGCGAGAGGGACGTCATCACGCCGGTGATGGCGCCCGCGTGGTGGTGCAGGCCGCGGATCAGTTCGCCGGAGTCGTCCGGGTCCAGCAGCGCCCGGTCCTCGAGGTCGGCGCACATCGCCGCGAAGTGGTTCGCCCCCAGGGTCGCCGACGAGCCCTTCAGGCCGTGGGCGAGGCGGGCCAGGTTGCGGGTGTCGCCGTGGATCGCGGCGTCCTCCATCTTGTGCAGGAGCACCGGCAGCCGGTCGGCGAAGTTCGACAGGAGTTCGGCGACCCGGTGCCGGTCGTCGTCGCGGTCGCCGGTGATGGCGTCCACGCAGGCGCGGATGTTGTCGGACTCCGCGTCGTCCGGGCCGGGCTGCGGTCCGTCCCCGGCGAGCAGCACGTCGGAGTGGGCCGCCGCCTCGGCCAGCACCGCGTCCAGTTCCTTCTCCAGGTCCGCTTTCGGCAGGAGCCCGGCCATGCCGGCCCGGTCCGCGGCGGTCCGGTCGGCGGTCTGGGCGTTCGCGGTCAGCGCCACGATCCGCGGTGCCCCGTGCGGCGGCGGGTCGGCCCGGATCAGGCGGGTGGCGGTCAGCCCGTCCAGCACCGGCATCTGCACATCCATCAACACCAGGTCATATCGGGTACGCCGGATGGCCGCCACCGCGGTCTCCCCGTCACCGGCCGTCTCCACCCGGTGGCCGCGCTGCTCCAGCAGCAGCCGGGCCACCTGCTGGTCCACCGGGTTGTCCTCGGCGACCAGCACGAGCAGCGACCGGGCCGGCGACACCGCGACCGCAGGTTCCGGCTCCGGTACGGCCCCCGCCGCGGTGCCGAGGCGCAGCGTGACCGAGAACGTCGACCCGTGTCCGGGCTGGCTGTCCACCGTGATCCCGCCGTCCATCGCCGCGGCCAGCCGCCGGGCCACCGCCAGGCTGAGCGACGCCCCGTTGCTGAACGGCACGAACAGCCGGTCCAGCCGGTCGGCCGGGATGCCGATGCCGGTGTCCCGGACGGCGAACCGGATCGCCACCCGCCCGGTCTGGGCGCAGGCCAGGTCCGGTGCCGCCGACACCGCCACGGTCACCGCGCCGTGTTCGGTGTAGGTGACCGCGTTGCCGAGCAGCCCGGCCAGGATCTGCCGGATCCGGTTCTCGTCGCCGACGACCGTCTCCGGGCAGTCGTCGGTCAGGTGGCTGGACAGGTGCAGGCCCTTGCCGGCGGCGTCCGGTGCGACCCGGTTCATCGCCTCCTGCACGCACCGGCGCAGGGCGAACGGCTTCGTGTCGAGGGTGAGGTCGCCGGCGTCGACGCGGGCGAGGTCCAGCACGTCGTCAACGGTCGCGAGCAGGGAACCGCCGCTGGCGTGCACGGTCTCGACCAGTTCCCGCTGGCGTTCGTCCAGATCCGTGCCGAGCAGCAGGCCGGTCATTCCGATCATGGCGTTCATCGGGGTACGGATCTGCTGGTCCAGCGTCGCCAGGAACGCCGCCTCGGCCGCTCTCGCCACGGCGGTCTCGTCGTGGGCGGCCCGCAGTTCGGCCGCCGACGCGTGCAGCGCCAAAGCCACCTGTGCGATCTCCCGTGGTTCGTGCTCGTGACCGGAGGCCGTGCCGGGCGTCTCTTCGGTGAGGGTGGTGACCGGGTCGGCGATCCGGGAACCGGTGAACCAGGCGCAGACCCCGGTCACCCCGGCGGCCATCAGGACCACGGCCAGGAGCAGTCGGTGGTCGCCCGGTGAGCTGTCCGCGACCAGGGCCACGGTGATCAGGGCGAGGAATGTGATCAGGTACCCGGCGGCGAGCATCCGGCTCACGGTCCACCGTGAGAGCCGGCGATCGGCGTTCGGATCATACGGATCCGGCATGACATTTACTGTATGTAGTGATCAAGGGGGTTGGGGTGACTTCGGTGCTTGTCGTGGACGACGATCCGACGATCCTGCAGATCGTCGAGACGGTGCTGCGCTCCGGTGGTCTGGACGTCGCCACCCGCACCTGCGGTCGCGACGGTCTGCGGGCCGCCCACGAGCAGCCGCCCGACTGTGCGGTCCTGGACGTGACGATGCCGGACATGACCGGTCTCGAGGTGTGCCGGGCGCTGCGCGACGACGCCGAGACCGCGAACATCCCGATCATCCTGCTCACCGGGCGGGGCCAGTGGCTGGACGTGGCGTCCGGATTCGACGCGGGCGCCGACGACTACCTGGTCAAGCCGTTCACCGCGCAGGACCTGCTGACCCGGGTCGCGGCCCTCACCGCCCGGGGACATCAGGCCCGCAGCTAGACGGCCGTCGCGCGGGGGAGGCGGACCATCAGGTACGGCGTACCCCCGAAGGTCTCGACCCTGACCTCACCGCCGTGCCGGCCCACCACCGCTCGCGCCAGCATCAGAGCGGTCGCGTTCCCGCCCGGCCCGCCCGCCGTGAACAGCTGGTCGGCGGGCAGATGGCTGGGCAGCCGCAACCCCACACACCATTGGTGGCCGTCGGCCGTGGCGTCGACGCGGGGCTCACCGCCGAGGGCCCGCGCCGCGCTCAGCAGCCGCCGGAACACCTGGACGAGCCGGGTCCGGTCGCCGGTCACCTCGCCGGCGCCGGGCCGGGTGTCCACCGGCACTCCCGCCTCGGTGGCCACCTCGATCAGCATGGTCGGCAGGTCGAACGGGGCGTCGGCCATCTCCGTCGCCCCGCATTCGATGCTGCTGATCGTGGCGATCTCGGTGGCGGCGTGTTCGATGCGGCGCAGGTTGCGGGAGATGGTCGGCAGCGCGTCGTTGACCATCGGGTCGGCGGTGCGTTCCGGCAGCAGCCCGACCATCGCCATCGCCGCGGCCAGCGGGGTGCGCAGTTCGTGCAGCAGCGCGCTGACCAGTTCGGTCTTGGTCGCGGCCAGTTCGGCCAGGGCCCGGTTGTGTTCGCGCATCCGGTGCCGGACCTGCACCTCCGCGGTCAGGTCGGTGATCACGGCGGCGACCAGCCGGGGACCGCCGGACGGCAGCAGATGCCAGCGTCCCTCGATCACCCGGTCGCCGGGCAGCGCGTGCCGGTGCCGGTGGCCGTGCGCGGCGTGCCGCCCGGTCCAGAAGTCCGGGGCGTTGCGCAGCGCCTCCCGGTCGGCGATCTCGTCGATCCGCAGGCCGGCCAGCTCGTCCGGCATCGCCCCGAAGAGTTGCAGGAACGCCGGGTTGGCGGTGACCACCACGTCGTCGGCGGCGATCAGCACCCCGCACTCGACGTGCTGCACGAGGGCCTCGACCACCGGGGGGAGCTGTGCCGAAACGCTCTGCACGGAGGGCTCCCTGCGAATCGAGGTCCGATGAGGCGGTAAACCGTCACAATCTAGGATCATGAGCAAGCTAACCGGGCGAAACCGTCGTTACCGGCACTGGCGCGGGATCGGTGTCGTGATCGTCGCACTGGGCGCCGTTGCGGGCGGTATCACCTGGGCGCTCGCCGACGAGGAGACCGCCGCACCGGCCACCGTCGTGATCGCGGCCGTGGACCGGGGCGAGGTCACGCTCGACGTGGCCACCACTGGCACCGTACAGCCGGCCACCACCCGCAACCTGACGTTCGCCGTCTCCGGCACCGTCGACGCCGTCGACGTGCGTCCCGGGAACACCGTCGACAAGGGTGACACGCTCGCCGCGATCGAGGACACCGACGCGGTCACCGCCGTCAGCGACGCCGAGGAGAAACTCGCCGACGCCCGCGACCGGCTCACCCAGGCCCGCCGGTCCGCCGCGAAGACCACCAAGAACGCCGATTCCTGTGTACGCGTGACCGCCCGTCCCGCGATCTCCGCCGCCCCCACGCCCTGTGTCACGCAGGGCTACCCGGACACCGGGGCCGACCAGGTCCTCACCGCCGAACAGGCGGTCAACAACGCCGAACGCGCCGTCGACCGGGCCGAGGACGCCCTGGACGGCACCGTGATCACCGCGCCGATCGCCGGTACCGTCCTCGCCGTGGCCGGCGGCGTCGGCGACCAGGCCGAGGCCGGCACCACGTTCGTCAGCCTCGCCGGCACCGCCACCATGCAGGTCGAGGCCGACTTCCCGGAGGCCGACGCGGGTGCCCTGACCAGTGGGCAGACCGCCACCGTGACCCTCGCCGACGCCGCCGGCCTGACCGCCACGGTCGTCCAGGTCGACCCGGTCGGCACCTCGGACGGCACCCTGGTCCGCTACGGCGTGGTGCTGGCCTTCACCGACGCCCCGGCGGACCTGCTGATCGGCCAGAGCGCCCAGGTCCGGGTCCGCACCGGGCAGGCCGACGACGTGCTGCGGGTGCCGTCCACCGCCGTCCACGACATCAGCGACGGCGCCGGCACGGTCCTGCTGCGCTCCGGCACGACCTCCGAGGAACGGTCGGTGACCGTCGGCCTGCGCGGTGACCAGTACACCGAGATAACCGGCGGACTGGACGAGGGCGCTCAGGTCGTACGTTCCTGGTGATTTCCGGATCACCACACCATCAACCGGTCTTTCTCGGCATGATGAGGCGGTGAAAGCGCTCCGACGACCCAGTACGGCCATCAACGCCCTCCTGGTGCTGCTGCTCGTCGGCGCCGCCGTCTGGGGCTGGAGCCTGCTGCGCGACACCGGCTCCGGCACCCGGGCCAGCGCCGGCACCCGCACCCTCACCGTCACCCAGGGCGAGGTGACCCGGACGGTCACCGCCGACGGCGCGGTGGCCAGCGCCGCGACCGCGACGGCCACCTTCACCACCGCCGGCACGGTCACCACCATCAAGGTCAAAGTCGGGCAGACCGTCGCCACCGGTGAACTGCTGGCCCGGGTCGATCCGGCGAGCGCCCAGCGCGACCTGTCCCTGGCCCGGGCCGACCTGGACGCCGCCGAGGACGCCCTCGACCGGGCCGAGGACGCCGGCACCGACACGAGCAGCGCCACCAACGCGGTCACCCAGGCCGAACTGCAGGTCGAGGCGGCGCAGGCCGCGGTCACCGGCACGCGGCTCGCCGCGCCGATGTCCGGCACCGTGGTCGCGATCAACGGGACGGTCGGCGGCTCGTCCTCGGCGTCGTCGTCCCAGTCCGGCACCTCCGGCTCGTCCGGCTCGTCCGGCTCGTCCACCTCGTCGGGCGGGTTCGTCGACCTGGCCGACCTGACGAGACTGCAGATCACCGCCGCGTTCTCCGAGGCCGACGCCACCCAGCTCGACGAGGGCCAGACCGCCACCGTCACCTGGAACGCCCTGCAGAACGCCACCGCCACCGGCACCGTCACCGCCATCGACCCGACCGCGACGAGCAGCAACAACGTCGTCACGTACGGGGTGACGATCAGCCTGCCGAACCCGCCGGAGGGCGCCAGGCCGGGGCAGACCGTCAGCGTCGCCGTGGTCACCGGCACCGTCACCGACGCGGTCGCGGTCAACGCGGCGGCGGTCACCACGACCGGCAACCGGCACTCGGTGACCGTGCTCGACGCGGCCGGCGGGCAGCAGACCCGGGCGGTGCAGGTCGGGTTGCAGGGCGACGACGCGTACCAGATCATCTCCGGTCTGACCGCCGGCGAGAAGGTGGTCATCCCGACCGGAACCACCGGCACCACCACCACCTCCGGCGGCGGCGCTGGCGGGTTCGGTGGCGGCGGGCTCAGCGGCGGTGGCGGTGCCCCGCCCGGAGGCGGCACCGGACCGGGCGGGCGTTGACCGATGCCCGGCAGCCGGCCGGTCCTCGACGTGCGGGACGTGACCAAGGTGTACGGGGAGGGCGACACCCTGGTCCGCGCCCTCGACGGCGTGACCCTGCGGGTGGACCGCGCGGACTACGTGGCGATCATGGGTTCGTCCGGGTCCGGCAAGTCGACCCTGATGAACATCCTCGGCTGCCTGGACGTGCCGAGCACCGGGGCGTACCTGATCGACGGGGTGGACGTCGGCTCCCTGTCGGACAGCCAGCTCGCCCTGGTCCGCAACCGGCTGATCGGGTTCGTGTTCCAGGCGTTCAACCTGATACCCCGGACCAGCGCGGTCGCCAACGTGGAGCTGCCGTTGGCGTACTCCGGCATCCGTTCCGCCGAACGGCGCCGCCGGGCGATGTTCGCCCTCGACCTGGTGGGCCTCGCCGACCGGGCCGGCCACCAGCCCAACCAGCTCTCCGGCGGCCAGCAGCAGCGTGTCGCGGTGGCCCGCGCCCTGGTCACCGAACCGGCCCTGCTGCTCGCCGACGAACCCACCGGAAACCTGGACAGCCACGCCACCGAGGAGGTGCTCGCCGTGTTCGAAGACCTCAACGCGGCCGGCCGCACCATCGTGCTGATCACCCACGAGGACGAGGTGGGCGCCCGCGCCGACCGGCTGATCACCCTCTTCGACGGCCGGATCGTCTCATGAGCCCGTGGGAGATCCTCCGGTTCGCGCTGCGCGGCATCGGCGCCAACAAGCTGCGGTCGTCGCTGACCATGCTCGGCATCCTGATCGGCGTGGCCGCGGTGATCCTGCTGGTCGCCGTCGGCAACGGCTCCGCCAAGGCGATCAGCGACCGCATCGAGGCGCTCGGCACGAACACGCTGACCGTGATGAGCACCAGCCGGGGCAGCGGCGGCCTGACCATGGCCGTCGCCGGCGCCCTCGACGACCCCGTGCTCGCCCCCGACGTGGCCTCGGTGTCCCCGGTGGTCAGCACCTCGGCCACCCTCACCTACGACGGCAGCGACCACGAGGTCAGCGCGTTCGTCGGCACCACCCCGGACTGGTTCACCGCCTCCAACTTCGGCGTTGGCTCCGGCAGTGCGTTCACCGCCGACGACGAGGCCCAGGCCCGCCGGGTCACCGTGATCGGGCAGACCGTCGCCGAGGAACTGTTCCCCGGCATCGACCCGGTCGGCGTCCAGGTCACCATCGGCGGGGCACTGTTCACCGTGGTCGGCGTCCTCGAGGAGAAGAGCTCGTCGGGATTCCAGGACGCCAACGACACCGCCGTCGCCCCGATCAGCGCGGTCCGGCAGGTCATCGCCGGGTACGGCGCGCTCAGCTCGATCCTGGTCGAGGCCCGCGGCTCCGGCATGGTCGACACCGCCCAGTCCGAGATCACCACCATCCTCGACCGGAAACTGCCGGCCGGCAGCTCCGGCACCGCGGCGTACCGCATCCAGAACGCGTCCCAGCTCCTCGAGACGCAGACCGAGACCGCCGACACGTTCACCACGCTGCTCGGCGCGGTCGCCGCCATCAGCCTCCTGGTCGGCGGCATCGGCATCACCAACATCATGCTGGTCACCGTCACCGAACGAACCCGCGAGATCGGCATCCGCAAAGCCCTCGGCGCGCCCCGCCGGGTGATCCTGACCCAGTTCCTGATCGAGGCCACCCTGCTCAGCGTCATCGGCGGTGGCCTGGGCGTCGCCGCCGCCGTCCTCGGCAGCCGGTTCGAGATCGTCGGCGTCCGACCGGTGATCGTGCCCAGCTCGGTCGTGCTCGCCCTGGGCGTCTCCATCCTGATCGGGCTCTTCTTCGGTGGCCTGCCCGCCGCCCGCGCCGCCCGGCTGCGGCCCATCGACGCGCTGCGCTACGAGTGAGGAACCTCCGTTGCCTGAATCCCGTACCGACGACAAGACCGAGGTACTCGACCCGCCGCCCGCTCTCGACGACCTGACCGACGCGCTCGCCGCGGCCGCGCCCCGCCGCTGGTGGAACCGGACCACCCTGGCGCTGGTCGCCGCGGTCCTGCTGGTCGGAGGCTTCCTCGGCGGCGTCCTGGCACACACCCGCTGGGGCGGTGCCACCACCACGTCGTCGGCCTCGCCGCCCGGCCGGGGCTTCTCGATGGGCCCGCAGCCCGGCCCCTCGGTGGCCGTCTCCGGCGCATCGGGGACGTCCGGGACGGTCAAGCTGGTCGACGGGACGACCCTCTACCTGCAAACCGATCAAGGACAGACCGTCATCGTACGGACGAACGACACGACCACCGTCCGTACCAGCCGGATCGGGACGCTCGCCGAACTCGTCGCCGGCCAGGCGGTGACCGTCGACGGCGCGGCCGACGCCTCCGGAGCGGTCACCGCCACCACCGTCACCGGCTTCTCCTGACCCCGCTGTCTTTTTCTCATCGAATGGGGCGAGAAAACGCAGGTAGCCGTCCGTCCGGCCGATCTGACCCACTGTGCGGGGCGACAGGCGCCCCGACGGACGCGGGGAGAGCACCGACATGACGACCTCCATCAGCAGCGTCTCGGCTGGCGGGTATACGGCCACGTACCAACCGGCACAGCCGAAGAACGACCCGATGATGAAGGTTGCCGAAACACTCGGCCTGAGCAGCGCGGAGTTGAAGGACGAGCTCGGCACCGGTAAGACGCTCAACGACATCGCCACCGAACGGGGCGTGTCCCACGACGACCTGATAGCAGCGATCGAACAGGGCCTGCCGGCCACCGCGGCCGCCGGCGCCGCCGAGAAGATCGCCTCGAGCGACGGCGCCACCC
>NZ_JZKF01000063.1 GCF_000962825.1 Actinoplanes rectilineatus | reverse complement strand
GCGGCATGGATCAACCCGCCCGCAGAGAACCAGGCTGACCAGCAGATTCACTCAAAGAATCCGTGATCAACCCGCCTCAAAAATCTTGACACGTTCCGCCGGCGAGCGTCCGAGGCAAAGTCGGGTGCACGTTCGGGCAGAGCCCGCTGTGGGCCCTGGTCCGTGCCTACCCTGGTGCCGTGAGCCAGTATTCGATGCCGGCCCGGGATGTGGTCGCCCTCTGGGAGCGGCTCAATGCCCACGATGTGGAGGCGTGCATCGGGGGCGGTTGGGCGGTGGACGCGCTGCTCGGGGAGCAGACCCGCGAGCATTCCGATCTTGACGTGTGGGCGCCGGCGGCGTACCTGGAGCGGTTGTTCGTCGCGTTCGCGGAGGCCGGGGTTGACCGGATCTTCCCGTGGCCCGGAGATCGGCCGTGGAACTTCGTGCTCCACGACGGCGTGCGGCTACGGGTAGATTTGCACCTGTACGAGGCTCTGGCAGACGGGTCGCTGCACTACGGGTCCGTGGTCGATGGCGGCCCATTCCCCGCGGAAGCTCTCTCGGGACGGGGGTCGGTGGCCGGGGTCGCCGTGCGATGTGAGTCGGCGAAGTGGGCGGTGCGCTGGCATACGGGCTACCAGGCACGCGCTGTCGACCATCACGATGTGTCTCTGCTCTGTCAGCGATTCGGGATCACACTGCCCGAGGGGTTCACACCCATCGAACAGGCGTCTACGCCACGGTGAGGGGCGCCGTCGGCGTCGTGGACGAGCAGGGTGTACTCGTCGGTCAGACATTCGGGATGGCAGAACGATGCCTGGCTTGGTGATAGCCGCGGAAGTAGCCGGGAAGGCTGATCAGGGCGGTTCCGTTCTGGCAGCGACGTGGGAGGGGTGGTCGCTGGCCCACGCGGCTTGGCGGATGTGTGAGGTGACGGCGGCGGCCCTGTCGACGGTGGACCGCGGCAGCATCGGTGGACGCCGGCTTCGATCAGGGGATCCGGCTGGCTGGGTGACGTGCTGCTCGGCGGGCCGAGACAACACGCGTGCGCGGGCAGCAGATCCTGACCATCACCTCCACGCTGACAACCGTCCTGCACCGGCTCGGCACTATCCTGCCCGGCTGGAAACGCGACGCCCTCACACCGGACGTGACCGCCTTCACCTCAGGCCCGGATGGTTACATCACCGTTCGGGCCTCCGGCACCGAAACCGGCCTCTACGTCGAAGCACCCGAAGAGAGCAGATGGCTGATCACCCGTGAGCTCAGTGCTTAAGGATCCCGGCCGCGACCAGACCTGCCGGCGCCATGTCCATGTCGGTCAACTGACCGCCCAGGACGTGCCGGACGAACTCCGGCACCGGCAAGGTCACGACCTCAACGAACTCATCCTGACCCGGCTGCGGATCGGCGACCCTGCGGCAGCCGCGCGCCAGCACGGCATGCCGTACATGAGTGCTGTAGGACGCCAGATACGTCGACGCTACGACCTCCGCTGTCTGCGCCGCGAAACCGGTCTCCTCGAGAAGCTCCCGCACCGCGCCGTCGAGGACCGGCTCATCACCATCGGCGTTACCGCCCGGCAGCTCCAGCAACACCTTCCCCGGGCCCGGCCGGAACTGCCGGACCAGCACCACCTGGTCATCATCGGTCAATGCCACCACTGCGGCGGTGTTGCCGCCCTGGATGATGTCCCAGTCCGCCTCAGCGCCGTTCGGGTACCGGTAGGTACGGGCCCGCACCTTGAGAAAACCCGCCGGGGCCGGACGAGCGCCGACCTGCTGCCAACTCAGTCCACCGTCAGTCATCCAACGCAAAATAGACCCACCAGGCTCGGGAGCCAGCCCAACACGGCGGACCAAGAGTCCGCTGGTGTGTGTACTCCTCAGCGCGACAGACGGGTTTGGGTCGTCTGGGTGGAACCCGCTCCCGCGAGCAACCCGGCGCGATCATCGCGATGGCCTGCCGGGCTCTCAGCAGCAGGTCCGGCGAGGCGATGGCCTCACGTGGCCAATACCAGGCGGGGGCGAGGACCACGCTGACGTCGGCCAAAGCACGGGCGAGCGCGGCGAAGCAGAGCTGGCGGGAGTCGACGAGCGTGCCGTCTCAATCGAAGATCAGCGCCTCGTAACCGGCCCCGTCGGGTGCCTCGGTCGGGTGGTCGACAGTCATTCCGCAGACCCTATCGGCCCGTTGAAGGGGTTACCTCGCTCGCCTCAACGGCCCGCTTCACCTGATCGTCGGCGCACGCTGACACGGCAGCGGTACTTACTGCATCAATCTGTTCGACCCATGGCGTGGTCCCTTCCCTTCTTGATCAGCGGAGGCGGGTTGATGTGCAGCGTGGCCGTCGTCATGGCTGCGAGATGGCTGGTAGCGTCAGCGCTACCGCGTTTACACGCACGCCCTCTCCGGCTTTGTCGCCCGCGCCTCGAAGCCGTTTGGAGCAAGGCCTTTTGTGCCACGTGTTTCCTTCTGCTGTCCGAAGGACCCTCACGTCAGCCGCGCGGGGCACAGACGAGGGCCCGACGTGGACTCGGAGGACACCATGTCCCGCAACCAGATCGCCGTTTTCCGCTCGGAAGCCACGGGTGAGACTTACCGCGTAGCCCGGCAACGCATCGCTGCCGCACAGCTGAGCGTCGTGTCGTTTCTGCGCGACGACGACTACGCCGATCCTGACACGTTGCCGTTCATCCGGCCCATCGCCACTGCGCTCGGGCGGGCTGGTCGCCGGGTCCTCATCATCACCGACGACGGCATCACTGCGCGGCTCGCGTTCGATCCCTCCGGTCGTCGGCGTTTGCCCGTATGTTCGATCATTCGGCTTGCCCTCAATGTCGACCTGCTCATGATTCCGGTCGACGTCGACTTCGACGAGTTTCAGACCCGCGAGGTCGTCTTGCGGCAGCGAGACAGTGGCGGCTACACCCACCTGCTGATCGACGCGGGCGGCGAGAACGCCCTCTCGCCGCTGTACCAGGTCGGGTGGCCGTGTCCGACCTCACGGTCGTGTGCCTGAGCTACAACCGTCTTCCTGCGCACCCGGACGACGAGAAGGTGCATGCCTGGGTCGCCGCCCAAGGGCCTCGGATCGCCCGCCCGTCAACCGGAGCCAGCCGGGAGCGGTGGGTTCGTGCTCAAGTTTCTCTTCTACGACGTCAGATGGCTCCTGTCGCGGCGCAAGGCCGGGTGTTGTTCGGTCCGGATGTATGGGACGCCGTCTACGAGCAGGCGTTGGGTTCCCTGGCCTTCGAGGCATGGATAGCCACGTACGCGCGGGACGAGTACGCCTACCCCCTGTGGGTGAACATGGGGCTTCCGATCCGCGACGACGCCGGCAGCATCGCCTACCTCGGCACGGTCGCGGAATCGGTGCGGGAAGTCCTTGCCGACCGGAGACATCTGCGGCTGCCTCATCGCGTTCATCGCATTGCCGGCCTCGGCTTCGACGTCGAGGGTGACACCCGCGGGTGGGCTCCGATCGCGCAGCGACTCACGACCCGCGGCCTCGCCACGATGATGCGCACGGCAGTCCCCTTTTTCTCCGACGAAGGTGCGCCGTTTCATAAGACCCTGGCGGGCCAGCAGACATATCGGGAGGTTGCGACCAATCTCGATCAGTTGACGGGTCACCGCAGAAGGTCCCGGCCCTAGCCGGTGCCGAAGACAATGTCGGCGCACCGCCCCTCGCCATCTGAGTCCGACCGGGGCGGTGCGGCGGCGAGCAAGGATCGCGGGTGATCGAGCTAGTGTCCAGATCGCGGTCCGGCGCACACCGGGGTCTTTGGCCGGGACCTCGGTGCGAGCCACGCCGGCGCCGGTTACACGAGGACCGTTCCGGGTGAGCCCTTCCGGTATGGACGGCGCCCGCGTAGGTAGCATCGCCCGGTGAGCGATGCGGAACTCTCCACGATTCGAGTCCCGGCTTTATTTCAGCTCGGATGGTTCCGATGGCTTCCCTCAGCGGCCCTGGACGTCGACGGTCTTCTGCACGCTTGTCCGCAGGAGCCTCGGGAGGAAGCCGCGCAGGCCCTCGCCCTGCTGCACGCGCGCAGGTCCGGCGTGGAGATCAACTCAGGTGACGATGCGCAGTCGATGGCCGATCTTCAGGCGTTCTCGGCCACGCTGCCGCCGGCCCCGGCATGGCATGACCCGACCGACGGCCTTGACCTTTCCAGCCTCGATGACCCTACTGAGGCTCACGAGGACCGCGCAGAGCACGCCGATCGCGTCGCTGAGTACGATGCGCTGCTGGCCAAGGCCGGGCTTGAACCGGCCCGGACCGTCGACGACGTCATCGGCCTGATGATCACGTTCGGGTTGGTCACCTCCGTCGGTGATGAACAGCGGTTGTCTCTTGCGGTTGACCCGCCGTTGCCGACCGAGGTCCTTCCGCTCAGCGAGGAGGAGAAGCACCGTGAGGACATGCTGCGGTGGCGGTCCCGGTTCGGTCGGTTGTCGCAGCGGGTGCTGAAGCTGTTTGTCGATCAGGAGGGCGTCTTGGCTCGGACGCACCTCACCACCACGTCCGGCAGGATCGCGGAGACGTTGCAGGTGGAGCCGGACAGTGTGCGCCAGGCGATCCTGGTGCTGGTCGACGAAGGGGACTTCTCCGTCGAGCGGCAGGGCGTCGCGGTGGACGTCGAGCGACTCGCCGACCACCAGCGGTTCGACCTGATTGTCGATTCGGAGAAGTTCGCCGGGCGGGCGTCGTACCGGTTGAACGCGCGAATCGAACGCGACGACGCCTGATCGGCGGCGCCCAGCGGGCTACCGGCGAGGTGAGTCGTCGGAGGCAGCCGGTGCCCTAGCGTCGCGACCATGGAACGAAGTCCGGATTTGGTTCTCATCGATGGCCGCATCTGGTATTTGGGCGACGGTGTGATCATGTTGCAGTGCGTGGCCCGAACCCGTCAGGGCCGGCGTTGTCGCCGAACGGTCGACATCTGCCGGGACGCAGGCTGGAGCGAGTTGCGTTCCAACGCCGGTGTCATCGCGGTCTACAACCTCAGTCATCTCGATGACGACATCCCGCCAAAGTGGTTTGACCAGCACTGCGACCTGCATGACCTTCCGGATGTCGCCGACTTCACCTCGCCGAGCTGGGAACTCTTCGACCCCAGCAGGCATCCAGAGATGGTCACGCCGCTGAAACAGCTGGTTGCCGACTACGAACGTAAGGTATTCGACGGCGTAACCGACCGGTGGGAGCCCTGGCAGCAGCCAGCGTGATACCGGTAGACCGTTCGACATGACGTCTATTGATCGCCGCTCGACCGGGGCGCTTCGTTGGGGCTGGGCAGTAAGCGGCTGAGCGGTATGCGCGCGTTCTCGAGTGCATGTTTGGCCTTCTCGACGCCGTCGGCGGTGAACCAGTGAAAGCGCCGCTGATGGCGGCCTTGTTCGCGGGGGTTGATGTCTTCCCAGCGGGAATCCAGCCACCCGGCCTGCCGCAGGCGATCGAGGATCGGGTGGATGGTGCCGGTTGCCAGACCGGTGATCTGGCCGATCTGCAACCCGTACACCTCGCGGCCGGGATCCTCCAGCAGAGTACGCAGGACGAGCTGGGTGGGAAGGGTCGTCCGCGGCGATTTCTACCTAGCCCCGCTCCCGGCGACCAGCCAGATCCGCGCGGCAGCTCACGTCCCGGCTTCAGTTACCGTGGTGGCGGCCTTGGCCTGGCAGTGGGCGCAGCGTGTGGGGCAGGCCGCGAGCGGGGCGGCGGCCGCAAGGCCGGAGTCGTGCCAGATCATGTCGACGGTCTGTTCCAGCGTCGAGGCTTCGCCGATCACTCGTTCGCCGGGGATGCCGAGCAGGTCGCGTTCGAGGTACCAGGAGCGCAGGTGCTCGTCGGTGACGTGGTCCAGGTCGGGCTTGTGCCGGTGCCGGCGCAGCGTCTCAGCGAGGCTGATGTCGAGGTAGAACACGTGCACCGGCCCGTGGTGCTGCTCGATCAGCTGGCCCAGGGCGGTCGCGTAGCGGGACGCGGCCATGATGCCTTCGATGATCACGTGGTAGTCGTGGTCGAGGGCGGCGCGGGCGGTGGCGGTGATGACCGTGGGGGCGGCCACGTCGATCCGGCTGCTGTCGTGTTCGCGCAGTAGGGTCCGGCGTAGATAGTCCTGCTCGATCAGCGCGCAGCCCCGCCCGTACCGGTCGCGGACCTCCCTGGCTGCGGACGACTTACCGGAAGCCGAGTTCCCGCGCACGATCACTAGGGCGGGTCCGAGGTGCTGGGTTCTGCTCTGTTCGTCTTCCGGCACGGTGCACCGTAACAAGCCGGCGGGCTGGAGGCGTTGGCCGCTCGCGGCGGGGTCGCTCGACCGGGTGGCGCCGACGTAGCCGCCCGGTGCCGTACGGCATGGCGCCGGAGGAGGAACGGCAACGTGTACGAGCGATTCCTTCTCCGGCAGCCGGTGGCGTATCGGCTTCGTGGGGAGCTCGAGCCGGCGGTGGGCGCCGCCGGCCGCCGTGGTCGGCGGCGATCCGGCAGTTCCTGTCCCCGGGCCCGGTTGTGGTGCTCGGTGGCTTTCTCTGGAAGATCAGCGACGGGTCAGTTGGCGGTGCAGATGGCGAACCGTCAGCTCGCCGAGTGCGGCACCGGTACCGAAGAGGAACCCCGCGGCCAGCACACCCACACCGGCCAGCACCGGCCGGACTGCCGGTTTCGCGGCGAAGCCTGCTCGCGCCGGCACCGACGGACGGTCCGCTGGCGGCCGTACGGACTCCTGGCCGGGCTCGGCCGTGCGCGCCGAAGGGATGGTTTTGCGCGTGGCGGGCGTGGACGTCCGGGTTTCGGGTGGGGTGCCGGCCTTCGTGGTGGTGGCGGCTGGAGCCGTGCTCGGTACGGCGGCGGCTGCGGCGGGGACCGGCAGCCGGTGGACCTGGACGGCCCGCTCGGTGTAGGCAGTACGGGGCTTCTGCGTCGCCCAGATCAGCACCTCCAGGTCGCCGAGCTCGGCGAGCCGGGCGAACCTGCTGTCGTTGGAGGCGGCGAGGAAGCGGCGGCAGCCGGCGTCCGCCCGGCGCTGTGCCTCGGCCAGCAGCGCATCGTCGGCTGCGTCTTTCGCCCCGTCCACGGTGAGGAGCTCGATACCGTTGTCGTTCAGGATCTGCATGCTGGCCGGGGTGATCCGGTCGCTGGCGCACGCGGCGACCGTAGTGACAGTGGGGCCAGCCCGGCCGATCAGCGCCGGGATACGTGCGGCCACGATGGTGGCCTTGGCATTGCGGCCGACCATGTTCTCCAGGTCGATGAGCAGGACGCCCTCGCACTTCGACGGCGTGGGCCGATGTGTGCTGCCGCGTTCTACGTGCTCGGCCTGCCTTTTATCGCTCGTACCGGCCATACCGAAGATTATGGGCATTCTGCGCGCTGGTGGTCCGGACCGGCGCGCGGTCTGCAACCCCGCTTCCTTCCGGCCGCGACGCGCGGACGCCGCTACCGTGTCACGGGCCCGGTGCGGGTGGCACGCCGTCTATCGGTGCCAGCGCCGCGAGCGCGGGAATCGCGGCGATCTTGGCGGCGGTGAGGTGGCTCCAGAGGATTCCGTGCGGCCGCCGGGATCGTGGGCAGGCGATGATGGTGTCGGGCGTGATGATGGCGTCGAGGCGGAAGTCGTGCTCGGTCTCGGGTAGCGGGCCGTCGATGATCTGCAGGGGGTGGACCGTAGTGACGATCGTCGTGTGCTCGGTGATCGCGCCGACGTCGGTGAGCAGACCCAGCTCGATGTCGGCGTAGCCGGCTCCCTTCCCGATCCGTGCGCCGTCGGGGTTGACCGCGACGCTTCCGCACACCACCAGGTCCAGCTGCGGAACCTGGTCGATCGCCACGGTGCGGGCATGGTCGGCTGCGGTTTCGTGCGCTGCGGCTTCGGCCGCGTGCCCGGTCAGCATGGCGGGATCAAGCAGGTAGAACGGGTGGAGAGCAGTTAGCCGGGGTACCGCCATGAACACGGTCTTTCCGCTGGTGAGCGCCGCAATGCGGACGGGGAGCTGCGCCCGGTCGGGGTTGGCCTTGAGCTGTCGAGCGGACACCCATGCCGGGAGCGCAAGTAGTTGTTGAGCGGCGGCTTCGGCCCCGGCAAACGCCGGGATCCGGCCGGTGACACCCGGCTCGACCGCGTGGTGCTCTTCCAGGCTCGCCCAGACTCGGTGCCGGATCTTGTCCTTGGCACGTCGTGTTGCAGGATCTCGATCGTCCACCCGCGCATCCCCTTCACTCGAACTCCGACTCAACCACAAAGGACATCTTGAGCGCACGCGTCCCGCGACAGCGCGGGGCCGGGGTTGGCGAGATGCTGCTCGGCGTCGGCGACGACGCTCTGCGCGATCGTCAGCAGTCGAGGTAGGTCGGGGTCGTGACGGCGGCATCCTTTCCGGCACACGAGTTGATCACGTCGCAGCGGGTCGGCGATGGCGTCTGGCCGGACCGCCAGTTCGGCCGCCGCGTGGGCTGGAAGGTTCAGGTGGGTGGCTGGTGTTCGATGTCCAGGTCGCGCACTGGGTTCTGCTCGGTGAACCGGGCGCACAGGGCTGCGAGCTGCGGGTTCTCGTCGACGCGGGTGTAGCGGCGGATGATCGGAGGCTGGCCGAAGACGTCGGCGAGGCGCTCGCCCGGCATCGGCGGGTATTCACGGACCCGCAGGATCGGCATCGCGTACCCGAGGGGTACGTCGCGCAGGTACTCCAGGACACTGGCGCCGTTTCCCGGGTGGACCTGCTCGGCGATCGCGGCGATGGCGAACGGGGTGTCGATGACGGCCGGGGCCAGATCGATCACCGCTGTCAGCGCGGCGATCGGGTCGGTGAGATAGACGAACCAGGTGGTCGCAGTGCCGGGCAGGAAGTGGCGCCGGAACTCATGGCGTTTGCGCTGGTTGAGGATCAGGCCGTAGCACTGCGGATAGAGCGACATCACCACCCGCACCGGCGGGGCCGGCTCGGGCGCCCGGCTCATCGGCCGGTCCCGGGGACGGCGGGTCGGGGCGGTTGGCGGTTGGCGGTTGGCCAGGGCGGTCGTCGGCATAATGCCGGATTCGGCGGCGGTCGGGTCGATCGTCACGTACGCGGGCAGGACGGGGGCGGGCCAGTGCTCGGGCACGGTCCAGCTGGACCAGTCGTGGGCCAGCGGGCCGGTGCGCGCTTCGACGAGCGCGATCGCTCGCTGCTGGGCCTGGTCGATGTGCTGGTGCTCGGTGATGAGCCCGAGGCGGCGTGCCTGCTGGTACTCGTCTTCGTCTTTCCAGGTCCATCGCTCGCCGGTGGCGTCGCCGGCCAGGTCGAGGAGCAAGTCGAAGGTGTCAATGCCGATTGCCGTGCGCTGGACGGGCCGCTCAAAGTTGATCTTCCACAGGGCGGGGCCGCCGGCCAGGGGGCGGAAATACATGACGCTGAAGTCGGGGTCGAGGCCGATCCAGCTGCGCAGGATGGTGTGTTGCCAGGTCCAGGCGCCGAGCTGCCACCGGCGGTTGGCCAGGTTCGGGATGCCTTGCTTGCGGGTGGCGTCGTCGCCGTCGTGCAGCCATGCGATCCAGGTGGACGGTACGTAGCTGGGGCAGCCGGGCCAGCAGACCAGCCTGAGCTGGTGGCCGTCGTCGGACAGGACGCGGTGCGCGGCCGCGGTCCAGACTCGGCCGTCGAGGACGTCGCGGCGCACGACGGTCGAGCCCGCCGCGAAGACGGCACTGGTCATCGGGGATCTCCGTTCGTCGAGGGGATCGGTGGTCAGCCGCGGGTCTCTTTGCCGGGGCGGTCCGCGGGCGCCGCTGTGTCACGGGATCCGGGCGGCCGCTCTGGTCCGGGTCCAGCCGGCCGGGGTCCGCGACAGCGCAGGCAGTTCGCCGCTGTCGAGCAGTCTCTTCAGGTAGTCGTGCTCGCCTTCGATGCGCGCTCAATCTGTGCTGGAGGCCCAGGTGGTCCGGTCGTAGGCGCGTGCGTCCGCGCGAGCGGGCGGGTTCCACGTGGCGGCGTAAATCCGCTCGACCGACGGGAAACCCACAGCCAGGAGATGGATTTGTCGCCTCTGCCACCATTTGGTGACGGCAATGATCGTCCGGATGGGGCCGAGGCGTTCTTCGAGGAGCGGGCGGGCGAACTGGACGTTCTCCCGTGAGGTCTGGGACTCCCGCTCGATGAGGAGCTTGTCCGGGGTGATGCCGTGCGCTTGCAGCAGCCGGGCATGCGCGTCGCTCTCGACGTGAGCAGGGTTGCGGCGGTTGGGGCCGCCGGTCAGGACGATCAGAGGGGCGAGCCCTGATCGGAACACCTGCACCGCCGGCTGGACGGCATCCGGCAGGGTAGAGCCGAACACGAAGATCACGTCGGCGGGCCCGAGCCCGAGAGCGGACGCGTCGACGAAGTCCGCGATGTCGTCAGTCACCGGCATGTCGAACACCGTGGCCTCGCGCCGGCTGGCGGCCGTCTGGCCGTGAGGTCTCCCGCCCGTGCACCGCTCTGCATGATCATCGCGGTGCCATATTGTCGGCACCTGCCTGATCTCGCGGCCCGGTCGGTGACCACCAGCTGGTCCACCCGCATACGATCTCCATGCTGGTGCTGGCGCCCACGCGTTTGTGGGGCCGGGTCGCGGTGAAGCCGGTCAACGTGATCTCCCAGATGGTGAGGGCCGGCGGGGTGGCGAGCTGGACGGGTGGATGGGGATGAACCCGGCCTGCCTGGTGGTTGCAGGCGGCGTGGGTGGGGTTGTGCCGCTCACGGCCCCTGGACGGTGTCGGCCTCGGCCGGGTCGAGCCGGCTGGCGACCTTGGCCGCGACGTCGGCCAGCACCTTTCGGGGATCTGCCCCGAGGCTGGCCGCGGCGACCAGGGCGGTGAAGGCGACATCACCGAGCTCGGCAACCACGTCCTGCTGCGTGTGCGTGATGCCCTTGCGGGGATTCTGGCCGGTGGAGCCGACCCAGGCCGCAGCCACTTCGCCGTACTCTTCGGCGATCTTGACGATCCGCATCGACATCTCGGCCCGGTCGGTGCCGTTGGCGTCGTCGAGCCAGCGCCTGGCGCGGTCGATCGTCTCCCAGATCTCGGCGTCAGCGCGGGTGCCGTTGGCCGGATCCCTCGGGTGCTTGCCGTTCGGTGTGCTGGTCACTGCGGGTCCTTGCTGTCGTGGATGGGGGCGGGCCACGTGATGGCGATGGTGGTGTGCCGGCGGGGAACGAGCAGCTGGGGCCGGTCGGTGGCGGGTACGGGTGTGCCGGTGGGGTGCACTGTGATCGCCGGACCGGGTCCATGCCGGTAGTCACGATCCCAGGTGAGGATGAGGTCGGTGAGTTCGGCGACGAGGCGGTCGGCAGCAGGGCCGAACCCGTGGTCGCCGAACTCGTACACGCCGCGCCGGGGTTGGCGCAGGGTCAGGTGGGCGAAGCTGTCGGGCCCGAGCAGGGTCGGGCAGGTGAACTTGTTGTCGGGGTCGAGCAGATCACCGACCTTGTGGCGGTCGACGGTGAGCACCCCGTACGGGCGGGGCTGGGAGGCGAGCCACAGGTGGATGGACTCGAAGACGCCATGCTCGTCGACGGTGGCGGTGATCTGCGTCCATGCCTCGACGCGCGGCCCGTCGAGGGCGGCCGCCAGTCGTTCGGGATCGGCGCGGGTGGTGGGGTCGTCGAGGGTCAGGACGATGTCGTCGCCGTACAGCCGGATCCGGGTGACCGGGTCGGCGCCCTCGCCCTGCATCGCCACGAAGCCGCACTGCACGGCGGCGGTTGCGGTCAGGTGGTCGCCGTCGTGCCGGAGGGTCAGGCAGCGGGTGTTGCCGCGCATCCGCAGCGGGACGATCAGCCGGCCTGCGGGTGCGAGCTGGTGGCGCCAGGCCGGGGGTACGTCACTGGATTCGACGGTGACCAGGATGACGTCGAACAACCCCGCGTCGGGGTGGCCGTGGGCGGCGTCGGCCTGCACCACCTGGACGTGCGGGTATCCGGCGCGGTCGAGGGCGGCGCGGGCGTTGGCGGTCACGTCCGGGTCGATGTCGATGCTGACCACCGTGCCGGTCGCTCCGACGAGCTCGGCGATCAGGGCCGCGTTGTAGCCGCCGGATCCCACCTCGAGGACACGGTCACCGGATCGCAGGTCAGCCGCGGCCAGCATTTGAGCCTGGAGCCACGGCGCACTGATACTGGACTGGCTATGACGGTCCGAAATGGCTCCACCAGGACGGCTTGATTTGGACCCACCTTGCTCGCCCCTGACGGCCCCAACTGGCCCCACTTGGCGATCTTCTCGACGACTTGCTGCTGGTGGGAGGCGGGGCCAGTTTCAACCGTCGCGGTGGGGATCTTGGTGAGGGTGGAGCCACTTGAAGCCGCCCTGGTGGGGCCAAATGCAACCGTCGTAGCCACCGCACCAGCCCGCGCCGGCTGAGGGCGTCGGCCACCATGGTGACGGTGGATTTGGAGACACCCGCTATCTCGGCGATCGTGCGGGTATCGATCGGCCGGTGACTCACCGCCAACTGCAGAACGTCGTAACTGCTCCACGTCAGGCCGGCGTCGCGCAGGACAGCGCGCTCCAGATGCCGGCGGATCCTATTGCCCCTCCGGCACAGGACCGCGGTCCGATGCAGCAGATCATCCTCAGTTGCCCGAGCGTCGGGTGTCGATACCGGCTGGTCGGTTTTCATGGTCGGTCTCCGATGAATGTCGGCATACATGGACAGGTCGAGGTAAGGGGGCAGTGACAGGTGAGATGACCACCGCGCCCGTCAGATGGCGGGCGCCGAGCGGTTCCGCCGCGACGGGGCCGCTCTGTCAAGCTCGGGAGTCAGCAGAGCGCCAGCAGCGACCTCGGCGGTGGCGGATTCAAACCATGACAGGGCTGTCGTGATGGCGGATCGGGCCTGCCACAACAGCCACTCTCGGGCCTGCGGATCGTCGGTCGCGTCGGCCTGGCGTTCGAGGTCGGCCGCTTCTTGCGCCGCGAGGTGCGCTTCCTGGAGAAACTCCGCTGCGATCTCGTCGAGCCGAGCCGGCGGTGTCGCGGAGGCCGGGCGCAGTTCGCTCGCCCGCTGGATCGGCCTCTCATCGCGTTCGGCAGCGGAGCTTTCGTGGTCAGGATTCATCTGACTGCTCCCCGCACTGGGGGACGCACCCGCATCGTGTTGCCACGACCGGCGACGGTGGCTTCCCAGGACGCGGTCATCTGTGGGTTCTCATCTGAGTTGGCGGCGTCCTGCGAGTTGACCTGCGCGGGTGGCTGCCGTTTCTCGGCGGAATGGCGGCGTGTCCGTCTCAGCGAGATGGCGCTTTCTCCTGGTGCTTCCCGGGTTCGGTTGGCCAGCGCGGCCCGGCTTGCATGTCGACTGTTCATGGATCGTGTGGCCGAAATGCCAGGTGGGTGTTGTTGCCGTAGCAGGTGAGCAGTGCGCGGACGTGGGGCCGGGATCGTGGTCCCTGGTGCTTGACCCTCGACCTGGTTGAGGGTCGAAGCTCTGTCCTGGGTTGGACGACGTGCGGCTCTGCGCGTCGCGGGACCGCTGACCGGAGGACGAGCCGTGACCGATGTCGTGATGGAAGAGATCCGCAAGGCCCAGGAGCTGAATGTCGCAGGTGACAAGCCCGGTGCCCGTGCTGTCCTGGAACGCCTGTGGGGGACCACTGAGGATTCCCTTCACCGGTGCACCATCGCCCATTACCTCGCTGACCTGCAGGACTCGGTGGAAGATGAGCTGCGGTGGGACGAGCTCGCGCTGGCGGCGTTCCCGGATCTCACCGACGAGCGAACCCGTGCTTTTGACGACTCGTGGCGGGCGCGGGCTTTCCTGCCTTCTTTGCACCTCAATCTGGCCGACGTTCACCGCCGGGCCGGACACGAGAAGGAGGCGCGGCACTTCTTGAGCGAGGCCACCGGTGCGCTCGACGAACTCCCGGCGGATGACTATGGCGCCATGATCCGTGACGCCCTCAACAAGGTCCGCGAGGCAATCGAGGTTGGCTCGACCGCGCCCTTGGTGCCGACGACGTAAGACGCCCGACCGACGATGATCACTTCGCTGTAGGAAGGTAGCCGAGTTCTGAATCGGCAGTCGGTGTGCTTGCTGTTGCATCGCGCCTCCTTTCGTGGAGGTGAGGTCGTTCTTGTTTCGATTGCTCGTCTGCTTCGGTGCCGGGTGGTGCCGGTTCGGCTGGTGCGTAGCGGTCGAGGAGTCTCCGGATGCTTGGCCGGCGGAGCTGATCGAGCAGTCCGGTGACGAACCCGGCAGCAGCCTGGCGAGGCGTGACCCGGCGACCGGCCGGCGAACGAGTCGATGATCAGGTCGATGGTTCGTCGCCATCGGCCAGGCTCTACGCTGTGGCTCTCGGCCACCGCAAGGTTGAATGTTGTGTCCACAACGCACAGACGATCATGCGGTGGCCGTCCTCGTTCCCGCGGGATCCGAGGTCACCTCACGAATGGCGGCTGCCGTACTTGAGACCCGTCATCGACGGTTCGGCCGTATCGTCGGCGGGTGCCCGCACATGTCACGGTTCGCGGTTGCCGCCGGTGGACAACAGGCCGCCGAGTACGGTCGCCGGCCAGTGCCGTGCGCCGCCGGGAGTCGGGCCGGCCGCGGCCGATCAGGTCGTGGGCGGCTCCCGTGCCTGGTCGTGGACGTGCGCGGCACTGCTAGGGTGCGGCTCAAGCGAGTGGATGATGTTGAGGTGAGTTCATGGAGTTCCAGTACTGGTACCTGGCAGTGGTCGCCGCCTTCCTCGGCCTGATCGTCTGGGGCCTGGTCGCGGCGCGGCGCAAGAGCATGTTCGGGCTGGCGGCCGCACTGATCGCGATCAGTGGTTTCCTGCTCTGGACGCTGGTCCTCGAGGAGACGAACATCGAGTACGACATGAACAGCATCATCGACACCGTGGCGATGGTCGGCATCCCGGCTGTCCTGGGCATCGGCCTCGGCGTGTTCGCCCTGAAGTCTCGCCGGGTCTGATCCACACCCCGGACGGCAGGCGGTTGGTCAGCGCTCGAATCCCGCGACAGCCGAGGTCGTGGGCCTCCCTCCCCACGCGCCCGTAGGAGAGTTCCTCCGGACGCGCGGGCAGCACGGCAGGCGCTCACACGATTACCGCCGCCGCTCCGGCAACGCGCCTGAACCCGCGCGGACCATCCCGCGCTCCTTCCCGGAGAGCACTTCCCGCCACGATCTCGAAACGGGCGCCCGAGACGTCGGCTGGGACACGTGGACCGACCAGTCCCGATCGCTTCGTGAGCAGCGGAAACGCGGAGACGCGGAGACGCGGAGACGCGGAGACGCGGACCGAGCGGTCCCGGTCACCTCGTGAGCAGCGGCAGCCAGGCCTCGTCGACGATCGCGACGAGCTTCTCGTCGGGGATCACCCGCATCGTCATGATCAGGTCGTGGCGGAGCAGGTCGAACGGCATGTTCACCACGACGGCGGACCGGGGCACGTCCGGGAGTTCGCCGCGTGCGACGGCCCGCGCGACCAGCACCTCGAACGGTTGGGGTTCGTCCGGGCCGATCAGGCTTGCGCGGAGGTCGTTCATGCTGGTCCCGGCGCCCCGGAAGAAGCCCATCAGCTGTACGCCCGCCACCGTCACCATCTGGATGCGGTCCGCGTTGAGGGCCCGCAGCAGGCCCAGCGCATCCTCCCGCAGGCTCCCGGTGTCCGGCACGTCGACGCGGTGCCGTCTCCGGTAGGCCGCGATGGCCGCCACCACCAGGTCGTCGCGTTGTGGCCAGCGCCGGGACAGGACCGGGCGGCTGGTGCCGGCACGGGCGGCGACCGCGTCGTACGTGAAACCGGGGTAGCCGTTGTCGATCAGCACGTCCCAGGCGGCTTCGAGGATCGCGTCCTCCAGTGCCGCCCCACGCCGCCGCGATTTAAGAGTCACTTGCGCATCTTAAAGCATCGACCTACGCTCGCCTCCATAAGATGCAGCACCGCATCTTATGAGAGGGGATCACTCGACATGATCGATGTCCTGATCGTCGGCGCCGGACCCAACGGGCTGATGCTCGCCGCCGAACTCGCGCTGGCCGGCGTACGCCCACTGGTCGTGGAACGCCTCGCCGGGATCTCGCCGGAACGCAAGGCGAGCGGCATGGTCGGCCAGGTCGTCCGGATGCTCGACCGGCGCGGACTCTACGAACGACTGAGCGGCGACACCATCCCGGAACCCGCCCCGGAGTACGACTTCGGCGCCTTCCCCGTCGACTTCAGCACGGTGTCGGACAACCCCGTCTACGTGCTGGGCGCCCACCAGCAGAAGACCGAGGAGATGCTCGGCCGGCGGGTGACCGAACTCGGTGTCGAGGTCCGTCGCGGGGTCGAGGTCACCGGTCTGGTCCAGCACGACGACGCGGCGACCGTGACGCTGTCCACCGGGGAGGAGCTGACCGCCCGCTGGGTGGTCGGCGCGGACGGCGGCCACAGCATCGTGCGCAAGCTGTCCGGCATCGGGTTCCCGGGCGTCACCAGCGACGACACCGTCGGCCGGATGGCGAGCGTCAGCGTCCCGCCGGAGTCGATCGACGCGGACGGCGGGCTGATCGTCGACGGTTTCGGCACGCTGCCCGCCAACAGGCATCTGCGGTACGAGAACGGCATGGTCGCCTGGATGAACCAGCCCGGCCGCCCCCACATGATCGGCACGAGCGAGCGGACCGGCGCCCTCGACAACCCGGTCACGCTCGACGAGGTCCTGGAGAGCGTCGCCCGGATCCTGGGGAGGCCGGTGCCGGCCGGACCGCCGCCCGCCGACGGCCCGCGACTGCTGCGCCGGATGGTCTTCGGCAACACCCGGCTGGCCGACCGTTACCGGCAGGGCCGCGTGCTGCTGGTCGGCGACGCCGCGCACGTGCATTCCAGCATGGGCGGTCCGGGGCTCAACCTGGGTCTGCAGGACGCGACGAATCTGGGCTGGAAGCTGGCCACGGTGCTGTCCGGCCGGATGCCGGCGAGCCTGCTCGACACGTACGAGAAGGAACGCCGTCCCGTCGCCCAGCGGGTGATGACGTCCACGCAGGCGCAGGCCGTGCTCGCCGGACCCGGCCCGGAGATCACCGCGCTGCGGGTGCTGGTGGGTGAGCTGCTGGCGATGCCGGCCAACGCCCGGCACGTCGCGCGGATGCTGGCCGGTGCCGATGTGCGGTACGACCTGGGCGACAGCGGCGACGACGCGGTCGGCTGGTTCGCTCCGGACACGATCGGCGGGCGGCGCGTGGCGGAACTGACCAGGACGGCCCGCCCCCTGCTGTTCGACACCACCGGAACGCTGGCCGACGTCGCGAGCCCGTGGAAGGACCGCGTCGACGTGGTCGCCACCGGCAACGGCGGCGACCACACGGCGGTGCTGCTGCGCCCGGACACCTACGTGGCGTGGGCGTCCCGGGACGAACGACCGGACGAGGAGTCCCTGCGTGCGGCCCTCGCCCGGTGGTTCGGCCCGGCGGACTAACGAACCGCGTCCCCGGCGGCGCCGACCAGCGCCACCGTCTGCTCGATCGTCGCGGCCCGGTCGGCGGCGAACGCCGGATCCAGCAACGCGGTCGGGTCCGCCAGTGCGAGCAGCGCCGAGATGTGCAGGTGGCCGCCCGGAACGTCGGTCGCGCCCAGGGCCAGGCGCAGCCGGTTCGACCGGTACATGCTCTCATTGGACAGGTAGTTGCCGCCGCCACCGGAGAGCGCCTGACCGGTGGGCTCACCGGTGTGGCAGGTGGTCGTCCCGGTCGGCCGGTCTCCCGCCGCCCACTCGCAGAGCTGCCGGTTCAGTTGCGTGGGCCACGGACCGGTCCCGGCGTCGACCATCGCCTGATACGGCAACGACGTCTCGATCCACTCCGGAGTCGGGTCGGGCTGCGGCCACCGGGGCGCCAGGGGAACCAGCTCCGGCGTACCCGCGTTGTTGTTGTCGATCGTGCCGCCGCGCCAGGCGCCGGCCCAGCGTTCGATGTTCATCACGCCGCGCAGGCCCTGACTGATCGTCATGATCAGGTCGGCGCGTTGCGGGGACCGGCCGGTGAGGTGCGGTCCGAAGGCGTCCTCGACGATCCCGGCGTTGAAGCCGCTCCAGGTCACCGGCAGGGCGACCGCCTGCACCTCGACGGTCCGGCCGCCCTCGGTGCGGCGGGTGCCGTCGAGCTGCAGGGCGGCGGCACCGGACGGGTTGGACCGGCGGATCTCCTGGTCCAGGTAGTACGGGTCGAATCCGCTGACCAGCACCCGGGTGGTTCCGGGACGGAAGGTCGTCGACGTGACGCCGCGGGCCGCGTACTCGAAAGTCCTGATCAGTTTCTGCCGTTGATCGTCGGAGAGGCCGAACCGGGGCGCCCACTGCCGGATGTCGCGGATGCCGGTCAGCCGGGTCCAGTAGAGCGGGCGGTCGTCGTAGCGTTCGATGGTGCCCATCGTGATCCGGCCCTGGGCGCGGTCGACGGCCGTCCGCCACAGCGTTGCGCCCTGCACGGCGAGGGCGCGTTGTGCGGCACCGACCGAGCGGGCCGAGCAGAGGGCTTTGCGCAACGCGACCGGGAAGTCGGTGAACCCGCCCGCCTCGATCAGGGCGCCCGGGACGGGCCGGTCGACGCGGGCCTCCTCCACCGTCACCGGCAGTCCGGTGTCGAAGCAGTCAGCCGACGGAGAGGCGGAGGCGGCGGCGGGCGAGGCGATGGCGGCGCTCAGTGTGAGGGTGGTCAGGAGTCCAGCGGCGATACGTGCCAAGGAAGCGGCCTTCCTAGAGTTGAGCATCGGCACATATACATATATCAGGCAACAAGGTCCGAAACCACCACGGACAGTAGTGCAATGGTGGCCGCGGCCGCGCACGCGGCCTCCTCGAACGAATTCCGAACCGGGCCGGCGCATCCACGCCGGCGCCGTCAGCCGGCAGACCACCGCTACCAGGACCGCCGATCTGCGGCACGGCACATTCCCGGGCGATCAGCCGAGATAAGAGCGTCAATTCCTCGGACAATGCGACGCCGCCCCGGCCGCCGTCGCCGCGATCATTGCAGGTAGCACGACGGCCCGCGCCGCGATCATTGCGGGTAGCAGGACGGCCCGCGCCGCGATCATTGCGGGTAGCACGACGGCCCGCGCCGCACGGGGCCGGGCTTTGGAAGATCGCGGTGGGCACGCCGGGCGTCCACGGGCGGCCGGTGGGCGGCTGCGGTTCGTGACGATTCTTTGCGTACGCGGAAAGGACGTCGACAACCGCAACCCGTTGCCGCGACCCGGATCGCCGGAGGATTCCCGCCGTTCCGCCGTACACCGACGGCGCCGTTGCGGAAACGGCGCCGAGCGGTCAGGGTGACGTCAGTGCGCGGCGTCGAACGCCTCGACGACACCGGACGGGATGCGACCCCGTTCGGCGAGCTGGTGGCCGTTCTTGGCCGCCCACTCGCGGATCGCCTGATTGCGGTCCCGGGTCGAGCCGCCGCCGGACGAACTCGACGCGACCGGGCTGCGCCGGTTGATCGCGGCAGTGCGACCCAGACGGGTGCCGGCACCAAGATAGGGCTCGAGCGCCTTACGCAGCTTGCCGGCATTGCTGTCGGACAGGTCGATCGTGTAATTCACACCGTCCAGAGAGAACTCGACGGTCCGATCGGCGGTGCTGCCGTCCAGGTCATCCGTGAGGAGGGTGATTGTCTTCTTCGCCATGGGGGTGGGCTCCAATTCTGCACGGAAGTGCGCTGGCGAAATTCTAACCGCCTCCGGCCGATCAGTCTAATTTCTTCCACGGTGGCTTGTTTCCAGCAGGTGAATCACCCGCCAAAATCCTGGAATGACGTCCCTGGAATTGCTCCGGACCAATCCCGGCGGCGGTTAACCGGCCGCGCCCGCAGCTTGCGATCACCCGGAATGCCGCGCGGTGCCCTGTTCTGCGACGCCCTTGTTCTGTGACGCGCTGCCCACCGGCATTCCCAGCGCCCCCGATGCTCCGTCGTTGCCGGCGGGCCGTCGTTCCCGGCGGGCCGTCGCTCCCAGCGGGCCGAAACAGCCGTGGAGCACGGCCAACACGCCCGAGCCGTCGACCACGGCCCATCGCCGAGCCGAAAACAGCCACTGGCAACGGCCGACCGCCCCCAGCCGTCGAACACGGCTCGCCCACGAACACAAAACAGCCATGGGGAACGGCCGGCACACCCGAGCCGTCAACCATGGCCCACCCCACGAACCCGGAACAACCAAGAAGAACGGCTGGCGATCCGGAGCCGTCGGCCACGGACGGGACCACGGAAGGACGGGACCACGAACGGACAGGACTGCGAACGGACAGGACTGCGAACGGACAGACGGCGCTGCAGACGAACGGCACCGCAGACGAACGAGACTGCGAACGAACGGGACTGCGAACGAACGGGACTGCGAACGGACGGACGGGGAGCGGCCACGATAATGGGTGGGTGAACAGACGTCGGCGCAAGAAGCTGCAGCGGCTCCTCGTGGAGACGGCCGGCTGGGGGTCCGCGAAACGCGTCGGGGAGTTGCTGCGGGCGGGCGCCGACCCGGACCTGCCGGATCTCGACGGGACCACGCCGCTTTATCGGGCGAGTGTGCAGGACCGGGCGGAGAACGTTCGCGTGCTTGCGGCGGGCGGGGCCGACCCGAACCGGGAGAGCGGATCCGGCGACGAGGGCCTGCCGTTGTGTGGTGCCGCCTGCTGGGGGCATGATGCCACGGTCCGGGCGCTGCTGGCCGCCGGTGCCGACCCGCTGCGGCGTGAGGACGGCGGGCGGGGGCGTACCGCGAGGGAATGGGCCGAAGTGGGCGGACACCACATCGCTCTCGCCGCGATGGACGACGCCGGCCGCTGACGTACGCCCCGATCTCACCAGAAACTACCCGCCGAAACGGGCGTCGACGATCGCTGCGCTACGGCGACTGGTCGCCGCCCGAGCGGGACGCCGCCGACCGCCGGGCGTCGACGATCACGAGTGCCAGGCCGGCCAGTACGCAGGCCGCGGCCCAGACCGGGTGCACGATCACACCGACCAGGACCGCCACGATCAGGACGGCCGCCGCCAGCATGACGGTCCGCCTGCCGACCGGGAACGGCGACCGCGACGGCACCGCCGCGGGGGCAGGCTTCGGTTCGGCCGCTTCGCGGGCCGCCCATTCGGCCTCCTTGCGGGCCTGCCGGTCCGCCTCGCGCTGGGCCTTCCGCGCGGCCTCCTCGCGTTTGGCCGCCTCGCGGGCTTCGAGCCGGGCCTGCCGTTCGGCGTCCAGCTGGGCCCGCTGCTCGGTCTCCTCCCGCTCGGCCTGCCGTTTCGCGGCCCGTTCCGCGCGGCGGCGGGCGAACTCCTCGCGTTCGCGTTCGTGCCTCTCGCGCTCCTCGGGCGGGAGGTGGGCGACGGCCGCGGCGGCGGCCCGTTTCGCCTCGTAGTCCGGGTCGATGATCCACCGCCAGTCCGGCGCCAGCTCAGGCTCGATCAGCACGAAAGGCGGCGCCAGCTCAGGCTCGATCAGCGCCGAAGGCGACGGCTGCTCAGGCTCGATCAGCGCCGAAGGCAAGGAAGCGTCTGCCAGCGGGATCCCCGCCGTCGCCGGATGCCGGTCCCGCAGCTCGTCGGCGTGTGCCAGCAGACGTTCGTGCGCCTCGACGGTGGCCAGGCGCAGCCGGTCGGCGAAGAACGCGTCCAGGTCGTGGTCCTCGTCGCCGCGGTGCAGCCGGTCGCCGTCGATCCACGCGTCCACCGCGGTCCGCCGGGTCTTCAGCACGTGTACGCCGCGCAGCTTCAATGCCGCGACCAGCTCGTCCCGGCCGGGGTGGTCCGCCGGGACCTGCCAGCGTTCGCCGAGGTGGATCCGGCCGGTCACCCGGTCCGGGCCGACGTGGTCGCGGATGCCGGCGGCGACGGTCTGCGCGAACTCCCGCGACCCCATCGCGTCGACCAGCCGGTCCAGCGTCTCCTCGAGGGTGTCGTCCCAGGGGAGAGGCTCGGCGAGCAGCGCGACGATCGTGGCGGCCAGCGTGCGGCAGAACTGGTCCGCGCCGAGGCCGCTCGCGCCCATCAGGGCGACGAGTGCCTCCCGGCGTTGCGGGTCGTCGGCCGCGGCGAGGAGCTCGCGGGCACCGACCCGGAAGGCGACCTCGTCGTACGGGAATTCCAGGCTGCTGAGCGGCAGGCTGTTCCACTGGACGGCCTGTTCGACGATCGGTCGCGCGTACATCCGCTTGGGTCCGCCGATGGCGGGAAGCTCGACCGGCGCGGGTCCGGCGTAGCGCAGACCCGGCACGCGGCGCAGCAGGGACGCGACGATCACGGACAGGTTGCGCACATCGCCCAGCGCCGTGTGCGCGTCGTGCGGGGACGTGCCGGTCAGCGTACGGAAGACGGCGTCCTGTTTGTAGGAAGGCTGATCGAAATGCGACCAGGACGCCACCATGGTGCACACCCCGGGGATGGTCCCGGCCAGGTCGACGCCGGCGCGGCGCAGTTCCTGGCGCAGGAACCCGTCCTCGAAGGCCAGGTTGTGCGCGACCACGACGGCGCCGGACATCAGCCGGGACAGGCCGGGCCAGACGTCGCCGAAGACGGGCGCGCCCCCGACGGAGGCGTCGGTGAGGCCGTGCACGGCGGCGGTCGACGCCACCGAGGCCGTCACCGGGTCGACGCGGCTGGCGTACTCGTCGAGGATCGTGCCGTCGGCGGTGAACCGGCAGGCCGCGACCTCCACGATCCGGTCCCGGCCGGAGTCCAGCCCGGTGGTCTCGAAGTCGACCGCCACGAACTCCAGTGTGTCCAGCTCACGGCCATCTTCGCGATCCTCGTCGCGGGTCAGATAGCCGGGCCGGAACCAGTGCAGTGGATGGTCCACGCTTTCCACGACTGTTGTACCGTCCTCACCCGCTCGTCCGGCCCTGCATCATGGCCTTCTCAAGATCACGAGCGCAAGGCGGGGTCGGTGGGACGGTCCCGGACCGGGATCAGACAGCCGGATCCGGCACGTCGTCGATCCGGGTCCGGTAGCCCGCGGCCTGCAGGGTGAACAACTGCGCGTAGAGGCCGCCGGCCGCCATCAGCTCGTCGTGAGTACCGGTTTCGATCAGCTGCCCCTGCTCCAGCACGAGGATCCGGTCGGCGTGGATGACGTTGGCGAGCCGGTGCGTGATCAGGATCGTGGTCCGCCGCCCCTGCCGGGCCCGCAACGCCTGGAACAGCGCATCCTCGGCCCGCGGATCGAGCGCCGACGACGGCTCGTCCATGATCAGCAGGTCGGCCTCGCGGAGGAACGCGCGCGCCGCCCCGATCCGCTGCCACTGGCCGCCGGACAGATCCTGACCCTCCTTGAAGGTACGGTCCAGCAGCGTCTCGTACCCGTGCGGCAGATCCCCGATCATCTCGTGGGCCGCCGCCTGTCGCGCCGCCGCCTCGATCCGGCCCTGATCGGCGGAGGCGTCGATGTCACCCATCGCGATGTTGGTGGCCGCGCTGAACGGCCAGCGATGATGGTCCTGGCTGGCGACCGCGATCCGGCGGGCCAGCCCGGGACGGTCCCACTCCCGATAGGGCCGGCCGTTCCAGCGCAGCTCACCGCGGTCCGGCTCGCGCAGCCCGGCGATCATCGCGGCGAGGGTGGACTTGCCCGACCCGTTCTCCCCGACCAGCGCGACCGTCTCCCCCACCCGGATAGTCAGGGACACCCCGTCGACCGCCGGCCGGTTCCGCTCCGGATAGCTCAGGCTCACCTCGTGCACGCTCACCTCGGACAGCGGTCCCGGCCCGCCACCGGCCGGGGCCGGGGCGGGCAGGTATCCGGCGGCCTTCGCCAGGAACCGGACGTACTCGTTGAAGAACTGGCCGGACGCGTAGACCCGGTCGACCTGGAACGTCACCATCGCCAGCGCCCGCTGCGCCGCCTGCACCGCGATCACACAGGTCGCCGCGGCCGCGAGCGGGATCTCCCCGTCGAGCAGCAGCACCCCCAGCAGCACGTAGACGCCGGCCAGGGCGACACCGCCGATCGCCGCACCGACGCTGGTGGTGGCGGTGACCCGCTGCGCCACCCGCAACTCCTCGCCGATCTGGGCGCCCATCACCTGGTCGTACAGGCGCAGCAGGAAGCCCCGCAGACCGTAGGAGCGCAACTCGGCCGCGGAGGTCCGCTCCGCCATCAGCCGCTGCAGCACCCACTGCCGGCGGCGCCGGGTCGAACTGGCCAGGTAGGACTGGAACTTCACGTGGCCGGCGCGCAGGGCGGCGTACCCGGTCGGCACGGTCGCCACCAGCAACGCCAGCAGCAGCAACGGGTGCACGGTGACCACCGCGACGGTGACCGCGAGCAGGCTCACCACCCCGGCGAACAGGTTCATCGTGTTCTGCACCAGTTCGATCGCCGCCTCGGTGCCGCGGGTCGCCCGTTCCATCCCCTCGGCGAACCCGTCGTCGTCGAAGGCCCGCAGCTCCACCGCCGTGGTCTGCTCGAACAGTTGCCGCTCCACCGCCAGGTGCACCCGCGGCGTCAGCCCGTTCAGCGCCCACCCGACGACCATGCCGAGCCCGCCGCGGACCGCGGTCGCCGCGGCCAGCCACACCAGGGCGGGGAGCGCCGCGCGTACCCGGTCGGCGGTCGGACCACCGGCGAACAATTCGATCAGCACCTGCTGGGTGGCGAGCAGACCGAAGGCGGCGAGCGCCCCGGAGACCAGCGTCGCCGCCCCGACCAGCCCGGTCCGCAGCCGGTCCGCCCGCCACGCGACCCGGACCGCCCGGCCCACCAACGCCGGCAGCTCGGTGAAGACGCCGACGATGCCGGCCGAGGCGCGCGCCCGCAGACCGGTCTCCCACCAGCTCTCCCGGAACTCCGGGAGCACCAACTGATCGTCCTGTGCTGAGTCCATCCCCCACCGCTACCGTGCCGCGCCGGACCGGACTGTCGGCCACCCGACGATCCGCGCCCTTCCACCCGGATCAGCGGGCGACCGCCACCAGCTCCCGGTGGTGACGGGGCGTCTCCGCCTCGTCGACGAGGGCGGCGGCCAGATCCCCGTACGAGAACGCGGTCCCCGGCAGCACCGCCGAACCGCCCGTCACGTAATCGCCGGCGGCCGGTTCGTCGGCAAGGACCACCGGCGGCGGGGCCAGCACCACCCAGTCGACGTCCGCCGGCGCGGCCCGGAACGCGTCGAGCTGGGCCACGTGCCCCAGCGAGAACGCCCGGTGCTCGGCCGGGAAACCCGGACTGTCGTGCACCGCGACGCCCGGCTCGACCTCGAGCGTCGTGCCGATGCCGACCGCGACCAGACGCCGCGGGCGCGCCGCGACCAGTGCCCGCGCGGCCGCCGGGAAGAACGTGACCGACGGGACGTCCAGGCGCACCGCTGTCATGATCACAGCGTCGTGCCCGGCCACCAGGCTCCGCACCGCCGCCGCGTCGGTGACGTCGCCCTCGACCGCACCGCTGCCGGGATACCGCGACCGGTCCCGGACCACCGGGGTCACCTCGTGCCCGCGCCCGGCCGCGAGCGCCACCACACGCCGGCCGGCACGCCCACCGGCCCCGAACACCACGATCCGCATGCCCACTCCCCCACTCGATCCTTTTCGGACGGAGCGGACCATACGGCCACAGGCCTCGGTACCCGCAACGGTACCGGCCGTGACGTGCCTATCCTTGCTCATGCGCGAGCCACTCGACCCGGCCCGATTCGACGACTGCGCCGACCCCTCGACCGTGCCGATCCGTGTCGGTGACAAGTGGACGGCACACATCCTGGTCTGCCTCGAGGACTCCCCGCGACGCTTCACCGAACTGCGGGCGCCCCTGCACCGGCTCACCCCGAAGGTCCTCAGCGAATCGCTGCGCTCCCTGGTACGCAACGGCTTCGTCACCCGGACGGCGTACGACGAACAGCCGCCCCGGGTCGAGTACGCCCTCACCGCCCTCGGCCGTTCCCTGCTGGAGCCGATGGCCGCCGGATGCGCCTGGAGCCGGGCCCACGCCGCCGAACTCGCCGAGGCCCGCGCGCGACTCTGAGGACTCGCCGACGAACCGGGCCGCGCCGGTACCATCCGTAGCCGTGGTCTTCTACCCGGTGCGACTGGTCCTGCCGCGGCGTGCGGGCGTGACGTTGTGGGGCGGCAACGTCGACGGCGAGTTCGACTACTTCCTGACCGGCGACGACAGCCGGGTGGTCCTCGCCGATTCGGTGAAGGAACTGGCCGTTCAGGCGCCGGCCGCGGGCACCGGCCTGCTGGCGGCGCTGCCCGGCTATCCCGAGGCGGTGCGGTCCCTGACCGACGGCGAACCGGACGTCGACGAGATCGACTTCGCGCACGTGGCGGACGTGCTGGCCCGCGGCCTGGGCGTGGCCCGGATGGTGAGCGGCGACATCGTGTCCTGCCTCGACGCCGCCCGCGACCTGGCCATCCAGGTGCGCGACGACACGACGCTCGACCGGCTGCAGGGCGACGGCGCACCCCTGCGTGACCTGTACCATCACCTGTTCGGCGAGCAGGACGACATCGACGAGACGGCGGCCGCCGCGGCGTTCGGCGACGTCACCCGCTGGTTCGAGGGTCACGTGGGATAGCCGGCGGTACATGAACCATCGGCGGGGGTGAGCGCGCTTCACGCGTACCCGATGAAGGAGCGCGACCGGAGGATCCCGCCGCGCCCCTCGCTGATTCTGCTACCTGCCGGAACGCTCGCGGCGCACCGTGGGGCGACGGCCGCGGATGGTGCTTTGTTGCAGGGCGCTGATCACCCGCTCGGCGTCGCTCTCCGGGATCTCGACCAGGGAGAAACGGTCGGTGATCTGGATCGCGCCGACGTCGCGGGCGGGCAGTCCGGCCTCGCCGGTGATCGCACCGACCAGGTCCTGCGGGCGCAGACCGGCCCGGCGGCCCAGGCCGACGAAGACGCGGGTCAGGTCGGCGTCGGAGTTGCGGCCGCGGGAGTGACGCGGGCCACGGTCGTCGTCGGAACGGGGGCGCTTGTTGTCACGCTCGCGCGGCGGCGAGACCGACGGGATCTCCGGCTCGTCGACGTCGCCGCCGTTCGCCTCGTGCAGCAGCTTCAGCCCGGCCAGGGCGACCGTCTCCAGGTCGCCGTCCTGGACCAGCGACTCCAGGATCGGCCGGAACCGCTCCAGGTCGTCGGCGTCCAGCGCCTCCCGGATGGTCGTGCGGGTCAGTTCCATCCGGCGGGCACGCAGGTCGGTGACCGTGGGCAGCTTCTCGGTGGCGATCCGCTGGCCGGTCAGCCGCTCGATCGCCTTGATCATGCGGCCTTCGCGGGGCTCGGCCAGGGTGATCGCGGCACCCTCCCGGCCGGCGCGGCCGACCCGGCCGATCCGGTGCACGTACGCCTCCGGGGCCGCCGGCACGTTGTAGTTGATGACGTGCGTCAACTGCTCCACGTCCAGGCCGCGGGCCGCGACGTCGGTGGCGACCAGCAACTCGGTGGCGCCCGACCGCAGCCGGCTCATCACCCGGTCACGCTGGTCCTGGCTCATGCCGCCGTGCAGGGCCTCCGCCCGGTAGCCCCGGCCGTTGAGGCTCTGGGTGACCTCGTCGGTCTCCTCCCGGGTGCGGCAGAACACGATCGCCGCGGTGGGCGCCTCGACATCCAGGATGCGGCCCAGCGCGGCCGTCTTGTGGGCGCGGGTCACCAGGTAGGCGCTCTGCCGCACGCGGGGCAGGCTGTCCGGGGAGGTCTTCTCCCGGGCCATCTGGATACGCATCGGCTCACGCAGGTGCCGGCGGGCGATCGCGTCGATCCGCGGCGGCATCGTCGCCGAGAACAGCACCGTCTGCCGGGTGTCCGGCGTCTCGGACAGGATCGCCTCGATGTCCTCGGCGAACCCCATGTCCAGCATCTCGTCGGCCTCGTCGAGAACCACCGACTTCAACTCGCCGAGCTTCAGCGTGCCGCGTTCGATGTGGTCGAGGACCCGGCCGGGCGTGCCGACGACGATGTCCACGCCGCGGCGCAGCTCCTGCAGCTGACGGCTGATCGGCTGCCCGCCGTACACCGGGAGGACGCGAACGCCCAGGTCACGGCCGTAGCGGTGGACCGCCTGCGACACCTGCTCGGCGAGCTCGCGGGTCGGCACCAGCACCAGGGCGGCCGGGCCCGCCTGGCTGCCGGGGGTGAGCTTCTGCAGCAGCGGCAGGGCGAAAGCGGCGGTCTTACCGGTGCCGGTCGCCGCCTGACCGACCAGGTCGTGGCCGGCGATCAGCGGGGGGATGGCCTCACGTTGGATCGGGGTGGGTTCCTCGTAGCCCAGGCCGCTCAGGGCGCGCAGCAACTCCGGACGCAGCCCGAGCGCAACGAAGGCCGCGTCGGTCTCCAGCAGGTCTTCGTTCATGACCACAGGATACGAAGCCGTTCCGCGACCGCCGCAAAAGGGCCGACCCCCACTCTGTCAACCGGGTGTGCATGCGGCGTTTCACGATCAAACCCGTGCGGGGGTACGCCGGAAAGCACTCCCCGCATCCCCCGCACTCCGGTGAGTCACCACCCCGGTCCCCGCGGAGAGGTGCCGGCCGCCGACGCGCCGGCCCTGCCGAGTCCGCTGAACCCGGGTGCGGCTACCCGAGTTCGTCCGCCAGTGCCGTCAGGTCACCGATCGGGTCCTCGCCCAGCGCCTGGATGACGACCTGATCCGCGCCCGCCTTGAGATGCGCGCGGAGCCGTTCGGCGACGGCCGCCGCCGAACCCTGGGCGACGAGACCGTCCACCAGGGCGTCGCTGCCGCCGCCGGCCAGGTCGGCCTCGGTGAAGCCCTGCCGCAGCCAGCTGTTCCGGTAGTTGGTCAGCTTCAGGTAGAAGGTCAGCGCCTCCCGGCCGGCGCGGCGGTTCTCCGCCGGGTCGTCGCCCAGTTTCACGTGCTGTTCGGTGACGACGAGCCGGTCCGGGCCGACGATCTCGCGCGCGGCCCGGGTGTGTTCGGGTGTCGTCAGGTAGGGGTGGGTGCCGCCGGCCTCGTCCCGGGACAGTTTCAGCGCCCGCGGGCCGAGCGCCGCGATCACGATCCGGTCGGCCGGGACGCCCGCGCTGCGCAGCGCGCCGACGTAGGCCACCAGCGCCTGGTAGGGCGTGGCCGCCTGGTCGCCCTGAGCTTCCCGGTGGCCGGTGCCGATGCCCAGAACAGCCCTTCCGGGGTACGCCGCGTGCGATCGGTGGAACCAGGCCGCCGCCACGTCCGGCCGGATCGTCCAGATGTTGACGATGCCGGTGGCCACGATCAGCCCCGTGGTCGCCGCCAGCAGTTCGTGGCTGCGGTCGAGGTCGTCGACGGTCACCGCCCCGAGCCACAGGCTGCGATAGCCGAGCTCCTCCACCGCCGCCGCGAACTGCGGGTCGGCGTCGACTCCGCGCCGCCACACCCCGTACTGCCCGCCCAGATCCGTCATCGCCCCACACCTTCGTCGATGGACTGCTCTCCCCTAGGCATATCCCACTCGGCCGAGGAACGGGGTGCGTTCTGTGTCTCAGCCGATCGCGGAATAGCGCAGCCCGTGCCCGAAACGGAACAGCGGTTCGGCGGTGTCGAACGGCAGGTCCGGGCGGCTCGCCGCGACCGCGGCCATCGACGACGGCAGGTCGAAGGGCAGGTTGCCCTCCGGCCGGGCCTCGCCGAACAGCACCTGCACCACGGCCTCCGCGGACGCGCCGAAGTCGGCGACCAGGGATGCGGTGATCTCGGCCAGCTCGGTGAGGATCGCCGGACGGTCCAGGTAGATCACCGCCACGGTGGGGGCCGCGGCGGCGATCGCGCGGATCCGGTCCAACTCCCCGGCCGGGAAGTCGAGGGAACCGGCGTGGAAGAACGACTCCACCGACATCGGTTCACCGCGTTTCTCGTACGGGGCACTCAGCCGCAGGACTGCCACGTCAGCGTCGGCCGGAGTCGCCACCAGGGTCGCGCGCTGCCCGAGATGCTCCTGGGTGAGGCCTTCCGCGTACACCCGAAGACCTCGCGCCAGCGGCAGATGCGCCGGACCGTCGGGGGTGTTGGTCAGCAGGGTGTGCGCGGCGGTCTGCGCGGCCATCCCTGCGGCGCGCGACGCGGGCGTGCCGACGATCGTCTCGGCCCGGTCGGCATCGACGAACCGGTCGTCGAACAGGCCGAGGCGGAACTTCTCGCGCAGCAGACGGCGGGCCGAGACGTCGAGCCGGGCCTCACTGACGGTGCCGGCTTTGACCAGAGCGGTCAGGGTCTCGGTGCGGTACTCGCCGCCGAGCTGGTCGACGCCCGCGTCGAGGGCCTTGACCATGCGCTGCTCGTAGCTGAGGTGCTCCACACCCCAGCAGGTGTTCGACAGGATGCCCCAGTCGGTGCAGACGATGCCGTCGTAGCCGAGCTGGTCACGCAGCAGCCCCGTGATGACGTCCTTGTTGAAACCGAAGCCCACTTCTTCGTACGCGGTGCCGACCGGTACTCCGTAATACGGCATGAGCTGGGCGACGCCCGCCGCGATGGCCCGCTTGAACGGCTCCAGGTGCAGGTCGAAGCCGCCGCCCGGGTAGACCTGCTCCTTCCCGTACGAGAAATGCGGATCCTCGCCGTCCTTCTGTGCCCCGCCTCCGGGAAAGTGTTTGGCCATCACCGCGATCGATTCCGTCCCGAGCTGCTTTCCTTGCAGACCGAGGATGTACGCGACACCCAGCGCCGACGACAGCTCCGGGTCCTCGCCGAACGTGGTGCTCTGCCGCGCCCACCGGGAGTCGGTGGCCAGGTCGATCTGCGGGTGCAGGGCGGTCCGGATGCCGACCGCCAGGTATTCGCGCCGGGTCAGGTCGGCGAAGGCGGCGACCAGGTCGGCGGATCCGATCGCGGCCAGTCCGAGCGGCTCAGGGAACTGGGCGAACGGCCCGGCGAGCAGCGCGGTCGCCGGGTTGTCGGTGAAGTGGTGGCGCGGGTCGCTGGCCACCGTGACCGGGATGCCGAGCGGGTGCCGCAGGGCGCGTTCCTGCACCGCGTTGTGCCACTCGGCGATGGCGCGGGCCGACGGCGCGGACAGGATGTTGATGTGGGTGATCCCCCGGTCCAGCATCGCGCCGAGCGTCGGCGCGTCCATGAACCCGGGCCGGTCGAAGTCGTCGACCAGGGTGAGCGGGTGGAACAGCAGAGCGGCCTTGTCCTCCACGGTCATCCGGTCGAGCAGGTCCTCGACCCGCTGGCCGACGGGGAGGGTGGGGTCCTGATAGGGGTACACGGCGAACCTTTCAGCGCACGGACTTGATGGGGGCGACGGCCAGGCCGCCGAGGATCATGAGGGCGATCGCGACCGGGAAGAGGGTGGCGTAACCGGCCAGGCCGACCACCGCACCGGCGATCGCGGGGGCGAGCATCTGCGGCAGGGTGGCGGCGACGTTGACCACGCCGAGGTCCTTGGCGAAGTCCTCCTTCGCCGGCAGAACCTGGGTGACCAGGGCCTGGTCGACCGAGCCGAACAGGCCGAACCCGAGACCGGTGACCACCGCGAAGATCATCATCCCGGTCGTGGTGGGCAGCAGCCACGGACCGGCCAGGCCTGCCGCACAGACCGCCGACGCGACGTAGATGAACGGCTTGCGGCGTCCGGCCCGGTCCGACAACGGACCGCCGATCGCGGTGGTGAGCAGGGTGGCCACCAGCATCAGACCGCCGACGACCGGAACGAAGGAGACTGCATCGTCGCCGAGGCCGATGTGGTCCTGCAGGATGTACAGCTGGTAGTTGAGGATCAGGAAGTAGCCCAGGTAGAGCAGCAGCCGGCCGAGGAACGCCCAGGCGAAGTCCGGGTGTCGTCGCGGATTGAACCAGTAGCTGCGGCCCAGTGCGGCCAGGTCGAACCGGCGGCGCGGCTCGTCGCGGTTGTCCCGGTCCGGGTTGAGCAGCAGGAGCAGGCCGAGTCCGAGGACGGCGATCCCGGCGAACGTGACGTATCCGGTACCGATGCTCTCCGCGAACCGGGTGCCGATGATCTGCCCGCCGAGCGAGCCGAACATCGACGCGAACCCGACGACGGCGGAGAACGTGCCGCGACGCTCGACGGGAACCCGGTCCGGGGTGATCGCGCTGAGCGGGCCCTGCACGAAATTGAAGGCGATCTGCACGATCACCCAGGCGATGCCGATCTGTACCAGGGTGTTCGCGGCGGCCATGTCGAGCAGGGCCAACCCGCCGATCAGGGCGCCACCGGCGATCCACGGCGCCCGGGGGCCGAAGCGGCCGCGGGTCCGGTCGGAGAGGGTCCCGGCCAGCGGCTGGGCGAGCATCGCGGCGAGCGCGCCGACCGTGGCGACCAGCGCCAGGTTGGTCGCCTTGGCGGCCGGGTCGATCGCCTCGATCTGCAGCGGCAGCAGGATGGCGGGGACCGCTCCCCAGAGCAGGAACAGGCTGACGTTGGCCGGGAACATCCAGGTGAGGAGCCTGCGGAGGCGTGTCGGCGGGTGCTGGTTCTCGGTGACGGTCACGGGCGTACTCCCTAGTTTTTCCCGGTGGGGGAAAAAGTTAGGCGTCGCCGATGTCACAGGTCAAGAGCCTGCGGTAGCTGATTTTCCCCTCCGGGAAATAAGATTGTCATCGTGCCGGAACCGAGACGCCCCCGCCGCGGCCGACCCGCCCGCGTCGACCGGGCCCGCATCGTCGCCGCCGCCCGCACCATGAACCCGGAGACCCTCACCATGCAGGCCGTCGCCGAGGAGCTCGGCGTCGACCGCAAAACCCTCAACTATCACGTCAGCGACCGGGAGGGCCTGCTCGAACTGGTCGCCCTCGACGTGCTCTCCACCCAGGTCGGCACACCACCGGCAGCACCGCCCGGCGACTGGCGGCGGTCGCTGCGCGACTTCGCCACCACCATCCACGACGGCATGGCGGGCATGGGGGCCCTTTTCGAGTACGTGCGGATGCCGCTCACCGCCGGACTGCAGCCCCTCGAGACCGGCGAGCGCATCCTGTCCACCCTGGTCGGCGCCGGTTTCAGCCCCGACGACGCGGCCCGCGCCGTCACCCTGGTCACGCAGATCGTCTACACGTCGGCCCGCGACGCGATCCTCACCGCCGGGCACGGCGGCGTCCACCCGCAGGTCCAGGCGATGCGCACGGTGCTGGCGGAGGAGCCGGGGGCATACATGCACCTGCTCACCGGCGATCAACTGTCCGGCACGCGTACCCAGCTCGCCTTCGACCTGGACATCGTCATCGCCGGCCTGGAAAAGCGCCTAGAGCAAGCCGAGTGATCGGCCGCCGGCAGCCCAAATTCTCCTCGCCGGCCGTCAGGGCGACGTAAATCCGGAACCATGGCCACGGCTCCTCGTCGAGGTAGCGTTAGGCGGTTGCTCGGGAGATCCCGAACCCGGCACCCAGCAATGTGACCTCCTCTTGCTTGCGGAACCAGACGCGGATCAGAGTTGCTTGATAAGAGCAGGTCACGGCCCGCGTTTCCCGAGGGACTCCCCGAGCACGGCGTCACGTGGACAGCAGCCGTGCGAGGTGACGCACGAGAACGCAAGTGCCCTGCCATCAGATCGGTCACTCACCGCTCCATCAGGCCGGCACCCCCTTCTGCGAAGAGCAGCGGCAGCACGATACGGAGTGCGCGCGCCTGCGCAGTCAGCGATTTCTGCATTCCCAACCGCGTTATCGCACTGCTTTGGGGTTGACCGGCTCCTTTTAACTTTGCCTTTCGTACCAGTCCCCAGACCGACGCACTCAGGACCCTCTCGCCCATGTCATAGTTGACAAACGTGTCTACAGTCTTGTTGCGCTCTTCCAGCACCGCCCAAATCGCCCAACGACCCGACGCGAATCCAACATATCCTGATTCTGGCGTTTGTGGCCCCTCAAAACCAAAGTCGTTCCCGAGGAAATCCAACGCGTCCACAGCATCCGTGGAGAAATAACCGAGTCGATTATCATTCATATTTACTTACCCCTTTTTTTGGCTACCCAGTACGCCCCGCGCGACTCCCAAGAATATCCGAGCCCCTGCAAGTACTGAAGTTCCTTCTTGTAAATCCCGCCGTCATACTGAAAGTCGGCAGGATCCTGCATGAGTCTGATCTCATCACCTCGCTCGATGGCATCGTCGATAAACCGTTTATTCTTGTTCCAGCGCCAACGCCCCGTGCCCTTCGCCGGAACCTCAAGGACATTGAAGTCCGGATCGTCCATGAAATTCTTGAGCGCGTTGGGGTCCCCAGGACGAGTACCGCGATATTTACCGAGAAGTGTAACTCCGCAGTTATGAACAAGTACGGGCGTATCGCCAGCGAGCACATAGTACGTATGAAGGTCGTCGACGGTGAGGTTGTGTACGGTGACTTGCGGTTTCACCCAGCGTTCGATCGCCGTGATCTGCACCCGCGTGCCAGCACCGGTCCGCAGCAACTGGCCGACATGCAGATCGGTGGCGGCGACCCATTCGTTCATCCCAGGAACCCAGAATGGGTGCTTGTCGGTCGATGTGACCTCGGAAGAATCAGATCCTTCGACATCATCGACGGTGATCGTAACTAGGTTTTTAGAACCGCTGCCAATGATGAGGGCGGCGACTTTTTCCGCACGGCTCTCGCCGGTTTCCGGATCGGTGGCGAGAACTAGGTCGCCGATGCGTACATCGGCGATCTCCTTGGTGCTGCCGTCCGCCATCAGGACCTCGGTATCAGCGGTGAAGCTGTTTCCGACACAGGCGATGCGCTCGCCTCTGGCCATCGACTTAAGTTGTGAAGCGCCGACAATCGTCGCTGATCGCGAGACTTTCAGGGCTCGCACAGAACCCGAACCTGAGACGTACTGATCGAGCATCGCATTGGCTGAGGCAGTCATGTACTCGTGTCGCGCCAGACACTCGCCAGTACAGCCGGAATTGTACTTGACCCTGGAGTGCAGTGTGTCCCTGATCTGCGCGGCATAGATCGACGAGCACACTGATCCCTCAGTATTGCAGGCGTGGTACATCGTCCAGAGTAGCTTGGTGTCGGCGTCCATGGCCTTCCACTCGTTTCCCCAGTCGTTGAGGTACGAGTAGTAGGCGATATTGACTTTCTTCTTGAACGCCTCGAAGTCGTAGACCTGATCGGGGCTTACCGTTACGCCTCCGACGTTGACAGAGCCATCGCCATTGTCGGTGACGTCCACCCCTCCGTCGCCACCGCCGTCGCCGTCGGAACCGCCGTCGCCGCCGTCACCGTCGTGACCTCTGCCCGTGTTGGGGCTGCCATCACCGCGGGGCTCGTTGTTCTGGTCGTCCCAGGGTGTTCTGCCGAGGCCGCTGGGGTCGCTGTAGGTGACAGGGCTGTTCTCGGTGTAGGCGTACCCGTTCCACTGCTGCGGCTGACCGATGACGTGCAGGGGGTCCACGGAGATGAACCGGCCGATGGCCGGGTCGTACTCACGGGCCCCGAGGTGGGTCAGGCCGGTGTTGTCGGTGGTACCGCCGAGGTAGCCGCGGTTGTTGGGCCAGGCACCGACGGTGGCGCCACGGGGCGTTCCGTACGGCGTCTGCCGCCGCGTGGTCGCCTGCTGGTTTGCGGCGTTGACGGCGATGCTGGCGGTGCCCTGGTGGTCGGGTGACAGCCAGGTCAGGCCGCTGCTGGTACGGGAGCCGATGGTGGCGCCGGCATGGCTGTAGTACCGGGTGCAGCTGGTTGTGGCGGTGCTGTTGTTGTAGCGGATCTCCTGCCCGGGCAGGTAGAGGGTCCGCCCGGTGGGGTCACGCTGGACGAGGCGGTTGCCGGAGGCGTCGTAGATGTAGCGGGTGGTGCCGGTGCTGTCGGTGACGCTGTCGACGTGGCCTTCCGGGTCCCAGGTCAGAGTCTGGGTGCCGGAACTGGCCGTGGGCCGTGTGAGGGTGTTGCCGGCGGCGTCGTAGGTGTAGCTGCCGGCCTTCGCGCCGGTGGTGCTGGTCAAGGCGTGCGGGCGCACGCTGTTGGCCCCGGACGGCGGGTAGGTGTATCCGGTGGTGGCGTTCCCGGAGCTGGTGTGGACGGTTTCGCTGGTGCGGTTGCCGATCGCGTCGACGGTCCAGCTGAGCCAGTACGGCGCCGGACCACCCAGTGCCGAGGCCGCCGGTGTGGCGTTGCAGTCACCGGAGGCCGGAGTCCACGCCTGAGTCAACCGGGCCAGCTGGTCGTAGGTGAAGCACTGGGTGTCGTCGACGGTTTCGGGGGCTGCATCGGCAACCTTGATGATGTTGCCCGCGTCGTCGTACTGGTACGTGGTGTCGGTCAGGATGTAGGGAGCGACCGAGTCACGGTCGGTACGGATGTTGGTGAGCCGCCCGGTCTCCAGCTCCCGTGTGTACTTGGTGTAGACGCGGCCGCCATCCCCGGTTCCGGTGTACAGCTTGACCTGGTCGAGTTGGCCGAGGGCGTTGTAGTCGGTACCGGTGACGTAAGCCTGGTTGGTGGAGCCGTACAGGCTGTCGACGGTCGTCGGCTGGCCGAACGCGTTGTAGGCGTAGGTCAGTCGTTCCGCGGACAGGCCGGTGTTGGTCTCCGGGAGGCTGCTGGAGCGGACGGAGCCGTCGAGGTTGTACGTGGTGTTGTAGTGATAGTTCCCGGTCAGACCGGTCTCGGTCGTCGGGATGACGATCTCGGTGTTGCCGGGCTGGTAGCTGTCGTTGTAGTCGTGGATCTTGACCTGATACAGGGCCGAACCGACGTACCGGGTCGACTCCGACAACTGCCCCTTGGCGATGGTGTCATAGGTCCACTGGGCCCGGATGACACCACCGATCTGGTCGTCATAGACCTCGGTCTTACGGTTGAGCGCGTCATAGGCGTACGCGATCTTCTCACCACGCGCGTCAGTCGACGTGAGAATGTTGCCCAGGTTGTCGTACGTGAAGGTGGTCTTCCCCCGGTCCGGGTCGTCGACCTGCGTCTGACGTCCGCGGAGGTCGTAGGTGTAGCTCCAGTCGTTGTCCAGGTGGTCGACGAGCTGGGTCTGGTAGCCCCGGGCGTCGTACTTGTACTCGGTGCTGACCCAGCTGTTCGCGGTGAACGGCGTGGGTGTGGCGCCGAGGTATTCGCGCAGCTCGGTCGCACGGCCGCGGGCATCCGTCACCACGGACGTCGCGGTGCCTCCGGACGGCGGGGTCGTGTCGGTACGGTCGCCGGCGTAGGCGGTGGTGGTCTGCCACCGTGCGACACCATAGGGCTCGAAGATGCTCGCGACGGCCCGGCCGGCACCGTCATAGCGAGTCCGGGTCTGCGTCGGCACGGTCGCCGAGTCGGTGGTGGCAAGCAGCGTTGTGCCGGGGTTGCCGCTGGCGTGATAGGCGCCGTACGTCAAATGCTCCCGGCCGACACTGTCGTAGAAGGACTCGCTGATGATCCGTCCACCCGACGACGACGGCGACTGGGTCTGCCGGGGACGGAGAAGACCGTCGTAGAGGGTGTACGAGGTGACGTAGTCCCCGGCCGCGTTGAGCGCCGAGGTCGAGACCACTGACGGCGCACCAGTGTTGAGGGCATAGGTGTACTTGACGTTCGGGGTGTCGGTGCCTTTGACGCGGCCGGGCATCCACACGCTGGTCAGACGCCCAAGCGGGTCGTACTCGCTGTCGGTTCGCTTGCCGTTCGCGTCGACGGTGGCCGTCGGCACGCCCCACACCGGGTCGATCGTCGCGGTCGTGGTGTGTTCGAGGTAGTTCGTGGTCGTGATCGACGTGAGCGGTCCGTCGGTCGCGGGCGTGTATGCCGTGGTGATGGCATAGCCGTTCGCGTCGGTGGCCGTCGTGAGCCGGCCGTGGGCGTCGTAGGCGGTCTTGCCGATCGTGACGAAGGTGGGGTTCCCGTTATTCCAGGCGGACATCTCCTGGGCCAGGGTCGGCAGACCCTTGGTCGGGGCGGTGCCGTAGGCCAGAGCGTCGAAGGTGGTACGGGTCTCCCCGATCACCTGGGCCTCGGCGAGGGTGCCGGTCGTGGCGCCGCAGGCGACCGCGTACTTCCTCACGCTGTGCGCGTGGTCAAGGATCCACGCGCTGGTGTTGCGCGGGGTGTAGGTGGTCACGGTGCACTGCTCGTCACCGGAGACACCGTCCTGGCCGAGGTCGTCGACCTTCGTCACCATGCCGTACTCGTCGAACGTGTTGACCGTCTTGGTCACCCGCTCACCGCGGCCGTTGTCGAGAGTGACGTGGTTCGTGATCGTGGACACGCCGGTGAAACGGGCGGTCACGGTGTCACCGTTGATCGTGCGGCTGGCGGTCGGATCCGAGGCCCACGGGGTGTTCAGCGTCTTGGAGACGACGGCGCTGCCCGGCCCGTTGAGGAAGGTCGTCGACTGCCGGACCTGACCGGCGAACCAGTCCTCGTCGGCGATCCCGTCGACATCGCCGGGTTTCACGCCGCCGTCGGCGTTGAGCCGATCGCCCTTGATGCCACGGAAGTAGCGGGTCTCGGAGTACACCGACTCACCGGCGTCGCCGACGGTCACACCGACCCTGCCGTAGCCCCGATAGTCCGACCAGGTCTTGTATTTCTTCTTGGTCAGACCGTCGTCATCGGTGTAGTGCCAGGCCGCACCGTCGTAGTACGTGTACTGGTACGTCTTCTGCGGGCTGCCCAGCGGCGGCACACCCCCGGTGTTGTCCTGCTCGTAGATGGTGGTGACGACGTACTTGTTGAACCAGTCGGTGACCGGATCCTCGTAACCCTCAGGCACCCACTTGACCGGATAGCAACGACTGGTGTTGGTTGCCGGTGCTGGGGTCGCACCCGCGGTGCAGTCCTGCTCGGAGTAGACGACGCTGACCGTCGCACCGGTCTCGGTACGGATCCGCGCGATCCGCATCCAGTTCATCGCGGTGGCGAAGTCACCGGTGATGTCCACCCGGTTCGCTTTCTGGACCGGCGTGAACTCCACATCCGGGAGGGTGGCGGTGCCACCGACCAGGCCAGCGTGCGAGATCTTCGACAACCAGAGACCCGCCCGGGTGCCGTCGCCCGGATCTGGGAACGTGTGGGTCAGTGTCCACCGGTCGACGTCCCGATAGGTGGTGCCGTCGCGGACCTGAGTGGTGACCGTGGCCAGCCGCTTGGTCGACCAGAATGACGGTGCGAACTGGTCCTTGCAGGTGTCACCGGTGCACTCGGAGTCCCACGGCACATCCGGCCATCGGGTCGCGTTGTGTTTGTCGCACTCGCTCAGGCAGCGGTCTTCGTAGGTGAAGTCGACCCTCATCGGCGCGAGCGTCCCGTGCACCGAGTCGATACCACCGCTGCGACGAGTGCCATAGTCGATCCGGTCCAGAACGGCTTCCCGGTCGTAGGAGGCGGCGTCGGACTCGTCCATGTTGCGGGCGTACTTGTTGGTGCTCTTCTGGTACCAGTACGACATCGAGTTGCCGAGCGTGTCGACGACATAGTCGAGGTTCCAGCGCCACGCCTGCATACAGTCGGAGTCGATGAAGGCGGTGGCGTTGCAGGGCTCGCCGGGGTCGTTGCCGAACACCGGCACGGTCAGGACCGAATTGGTCACGGATTTGCTGCTGGTCCAGCCGGGAAGCCGGTTGACACCGAACCAGTACTGAACGCCGTCGGTGGTCGTGACCACCCAGTACTCGCCGTTGTTGTCACCGTTGGTGGCGGCGCTGCCGGTCTTGCGTTCGATCCGGGTGCCGTCGTCGCTCCGCAGATGCCAGCGGGCCTCGGTGGCGTTGTAGATCAGCTCACCGGAGTGACCCGCGAGCGACAGGGTGGCGTTGTCGGTCTCCCAGCACAGGTCGCCGGTCTTCTCGTCGTTGTTCGCCGACCCGTTCCGGTCGTCGGAACAGCCGATGTAGCGCCGTTCGATGTAACCACCCGCGGGCTCCTCGAATCCCTCACCGACCCGAGAGGGCTGGTTGTTCGAGGCGGCGTGCCGCCCGTCAACCGACTGTGACGAGTACGCCAGTTGCAGACTGGGTGCCGGCCCACCGAGCGACGGGGGCACGGTCATCGGATAGTTCCAGGCGAAATCGCCGGAGTTGCCGCCTGCCGACCAGGTCGACGCCGAGGTCAACGTCGTCGCCGAGTAGTCGCCAGCCGGGCCTGAGGTCGCCGCAGTCGCTGCCACCAGGGTCGATGCGGCGTCAACGGTGACTTCCGCCGATAGGGTCTGCGCCGCCACATCGTTGTCGGTGGCCAGTGCGGTGCTCTCACACCCATCCTTGTCCGGCGTCGTCAGCGCGCACTCCGGCATCGACACCAGACGCAACCGGCTGGACCAGTCCGCGCCGTACGCGGTGGCAAACGACCTGTAGTCGAGGGTCATCTTGGTCGTGCCGCTGCCGGTGAGGCCGTCGGCCCGTCCCAGCCGCATCAGGACCCCGCGGACACCCGTCTGCTCGGTAATCTCGCGATCCAGCACCTCGACCTGGACCTTCGACGGCGCGGCCTGCCTCTTCGCCGACGATTCCACACGCACCGGAAGAGACGTCGCCTGCTGGCCGTCCACCGTGACTATCTCATCTGCGGCCTTCGGCCAGACCGGTGCGGGCCTGGCCGACGCCGGCGGGGGCTCGGCGAGCTTCGGCGCAGGGGCGATCTTCGCGGCCTTCACCGCCACCTCGGGCACCGGGGTGGACGATTCCGCCTTGTACGGATCCGGCTTATACGCCATGGCCGGGGCATGCCCCAGACCGAGGACCAGGGTGACCGCGAGACTCGCGGCGATTGCCATACGTGGTTTGGACAGCAGCCGCCGGCCGGCGGCCTTCGACGAGCTCATCTGATGCTCCGATGGTTCGGGGTGCCGGTTCATGCGTTGTCGGTGGGGTCTATGCGGAGGGAGACACCGGGTCTCAGGACGGCGAGCCGGTCGGCGTAGATCAGTGCCGCGCTGCCGTCCGCGGTGCGAAGGCCGATGGTGGAGACGCCTCCACTGCGGAGGTACGACGCGTCGGTGTCCGGGTAGACGTAGGTGAACCCGCCCGCCTCGTCGAGGATCGCCTGGAAGGTGACCCTGCTGTTCGTGTCGGTGTGGTGCCGCACGTCGCGCCACTCCACCACGTACTGCCGGTTCGGTGCAGTGCCGCGAACCGCGGTGCGGATACTGGACTGGCTGTCGGCCTCCCAGTCACCGCGGAACGGCAGCAGCGCGGCCCCGGCGAAGTCGAGCGTGCCCCCGGTGCCGACTGCCATGCTGTTGTAGCTCTGCCCGTAGGCCTGCACCGCGAACGGCAGTTCCACCGTGCTCGAAGTGTTGTATCCGCCGGTCAGGACGGAATCGGCGCCGAGCGCGGTATAGGCGGTGTCGGTCTCGGTCAGCGTGTAGCCGGTTCCCTGGGCGGTCGCCTGGAGGGTGATGTCGACAGCCGCCATCGGCTCACCGATCAACACCGTCCTGGTCACTGTTCCTGCACATTCGCCGGAGGGCACAGTGACGAGCAGTGTCTGGGTCTTCGCGGGAACGTCGCCGATGAAGTAGCCACCGTCGGAGGAGGTCGTCAGGCTCTGCCCGCCGACCGATACGACAGCGCCGTCGACCGGCTGGCCGGCGCAGGTGATCGTGCCGTTGACGTACCCCGCCTCAGTGATCTTCGGGGTGAATTTCACGCCGAGTCCGTTGTCAAGCAGATCGGCACTGAACAGGTACTGGAAGGCGGTCGTCCCGCCGGGGTTCTCGACACCGACGGTGCCTTCGGCGCCGCGCTCGACCGGGTTGTCGTCGATGCCGGCGTAGGCGAAGGTGGCGGTTCCGCTCTCGCTGAAGATGATTTCGAAGGAGGTACGGACCTCGTCGTTGCCGTACGACGCCACGTTGCGCCATTCGACGATCCATTGCCGGTTCGGTGCGGTGCCACTGGTCTTGGTGGCGATGGCCGCGGAGGAGTCGACAACCCAGTCGTGCCAGAACGGATAGAGCGCGGCGTTCGGGGTGCCGTCCTCGGCTTCGGCCGGGATCGCGGTCGCGTCCGAGCTGGTCGCACCTTCCGGGCCGACAGTAAGGAAGCCGTTGCTGCTGATCCAGGGAGTGGTGGTGGACTCGCCGTACACCGAGATCGGGAACGGCGCGGTCGTCTGCCAGGCCGCGTCGTCGCCGGTCCACCCGGCCTGCACGGTGTCAGCGTCGGTGAACGTCTGTGCGGTGACGGTGCAGGTGTAGTAGGGGTCGGCATCGTTGTTGATCGACAGGTCGGTCTTCGCGTCGGCCCGGGACTTGTAGACCTCGGCGGTCGCGTACTGGCCGAGGCAACCGGCGTTGACGGCGGAGGCGAACACGTAGTAGGCGCCGGGCGTGATGCCGGTGAACTGGTAGGTGCCGTCCGGCGCGGTGGTGGTGGTCTGCCCGCCGGGGTTGAGGGTGATCGTTCGGCCGGCGATCGGCTCGGTGGTGACCGCCTCGGTGAGCACGCCGGTGATGACACCGGAGGCCGCTGGGGTGTAGGTGATCGAGCTGTTGGCGGTCAGCGCCGGTTCCCACTCGGAGTAGTAGGACGTGGTGCGGAAGGAGATCGCCACCATGCCGACCGTGGAGGTGCTGCCCTTCTGCACGTCACTGGTCATCGCCCCGTAGTGGTAGGCGACCCGGCCGTCCTCGTGCAGCACTGCCTGGAACGTGGTCCGGTCGGTGGTGCCGACGAACTGGGCGTTGCGCCATTCGATCACGAACGACCGGTTCGGTGCGGTACCCCGTGACGCGGTGAGCACACTTGCCTGGTCGTCGATGTGCAGGTCACTCCAGAGCGGGGTCAGGTAGCCACCGCCGACACCCACCCATCCGTTGGTGGAGACCGTCGCGTAGGTGTGCGACCGTCCGTAGAACGGCATCGAGAACGGCAGGGAGACGCTGGTCTCGACGTCGTCACCGGTCAGCCCGGTGACGGTGTCGGCTGCCACGTACCCGGAGGCACCGACGGAGCAGGCGTAGCCCATCAGCCCGTAGTCGGCACCGTACTGGAGGTTCTGCACGACATCGGCGGCCAGGTCGACGACCGCTTCCGCCTTCGTCGCGCAGCGGCCACCCTGCGAGGTGGTGACGGTGTAGCTGTCGGCGATCAAACCGTAGAACGTGTACGACCCGTCGGCGGTGCTGGTCGTGCTCAGGCCGCCCGGGTTCACCGTCACGGTTGCCCCAGCCACCGCCGCACCGGTCGCACTGGTGACCTTGCCGGTCAGGTCGTGGACGTCGAACGCGGTGGTGTTCTCGTCGGCGATCACGACCGCGGTGCCGTTGGCCAGCACAGGGTCACCGGCGGAATAGGAGAACCCGACGTCACCGACCGGCGACTCGGTTCCAACCAGCGCATGGTCGCCTTGTTCGGCGGCGTTGTCGAGCCCCGAGTAGTTGGTGGTCATCGCGCCGTCCGCGCCGATGGCCACCGAGAAGCTGAGCCGCTGGTTGGTGTCGCCCTTGCGGTGCACGTTGTTCCACTCGATCAGCACCTGCTGGGTGGCACCGGTCCCGCTGACGGCAGTCCGCACGCTCGCCGACGCGTCGACCACCAGATCGTCCCAGAACGGCGCGATCAACCCGCCGTTCGGCGCGTCCGCCGAGCCCAGCTGCCGATTACCGGTGTTCGGGTAGGACACACAGGTGGTGGCGCTGAAGACGATCAGGCCGTTGGTATCGACGCACAGGTCCTGGAAGGCGTTGCCGTAGAAGGGGAAGCTGAACGGCAGGGTCACCTTGGTGGACGCGTCGTCGCCGGTCAACGCCAGCACCGTGGTGCCGGTGGCGAACGTCGCGGTACGCACCGTGCACAGGTAGCCGGCGGCGTCCTTGATCCGGTACAGAACGATCTTCAGGTCGGCGCCGGTCTTATCGACCAGTTTCGGCTGGCTGCCCGCCGAGCCGCACCGCCCAGCGGCAGTGGCCCGGACGATGTAGTTGCCGGTCACCACTTCAGGGAAGTCATAGGCACCGGTAGCGTCGGTCTCTGTGGTGTAGGCGGCCGCGCCGCCGGTGCTCGGTGTCATCACGACCACGGCGTTCTCGATGAACTTGCCACCCTCGTCGGTGACCCAGCCGTGCAGGCTGGCCGGCGCGACGACCACGAACGTCCGCTGGTCCAGCGGACCGCGGCGGATGGCGTCTTCGGCCGCGAAGTACAGAACCCGGTCACCGCGAAGGGTTCCCACCTCGATGGTGGCCGTCGCGGTCCCGCCGGTGGCGGCAGGAGTAGCGGTCTCGGCAAGGCCGTCGTCGCCCACGCTGTACCGGAACTTGGTGACATTGGTGTCGCCGCCCGCGTCGAAGGTGACCGTCATAGTGCTGTTGGCGGACACTTCGGCTCCGTTGAGAAGGCTGATCCCCGGCTGCAGCGGCGCCGCCTCGGCGACGATCGCCTCGGTAGCCGCGACGGTGCTGTGGATGTGCACGTCGTCGAGCAGGCCGTTGAGATATCCGTCGCCCGAGCCATTCCACATGCGCTTACCGAGTACGACCGGGCCGGTGGCGTTGAATCCACCTGTCAGTGTCGCGGTCGTGGTCTGTGCGGCCCCGTCGACGTACAACGTGAGTTTCTTAGTGGAGGCGTCGTAGGTACCGGCCAGATGAGTCCACTTGCCGGCGGTCGGTGCCACGTTGGAGTACGCCGAATAGAGCGGGGGGCCCGCCACGTCGGTGCCGGCGATGGTGAACCGCCACTTGTTGGCCGGACCGTCATAGCCGAGTGTGAAGGCCGAGGCCAGGCTGCCATTGGCCGCGACCGCGATCTGCTGCCCGGTGACACCGGTGGTCGTGGCGAGCTTGACCCGGGCGGTCACGGTGAAGCTCGCGGTGGTGAGGACGGTGACCGCGGCGCCGGTACTGATGTTCGGGAAGGTGATCGGCCCGCTGGTGGTCGCCGACCGCGCGGAGGTGCCGTTGAACGCCAGGGCGTTGCCGTCATTGCCGCGGCCCGCGACCCGGGTGCCGCCGGTCAGGGTCAGGGTGTTGCCATGGCCGGTGGTGTCGGCCGCGGTCGCGGTGTTCTCCGCGTCGTCGAAGTCCCAGGCGGCGGCCGGCCCGGAGCCGTTCAGCACGGTGAACGTATAGGTGACCTGCGCCGACACGTGGCCGGCCCGGTCCTTCGACCAGACCCGGAGTGTCTTGATGCCGTCGGTCTTGGGGGTCAGCTTGATCGATCCGGTGAAATCGGTGGCGTTGACCGGGACCGTCCCAGCATCCGTCTTCACGCCGCCGTCGAGGGTCCACGCGTAGGACGCGATGTCCTTCTTCCGGGCGAGGGCCTGGGCCGCGGTGAGACCGGGCAGCACCGGAGCGGCGATCGCGAACGTGCCGAGATAACCGACCCCGCCGCTCGGCTTCGTCGATGAATAATCCTCCGAGCTCAACCCGCCAGGTGCCGGCGGCGGGGTGGCATCCACGGTGAACTCGCAGGTCTTCTCCGACCCAGCCGTCATGACGTCGGCCGCGGTGGCGGAGGCGCGATCTCTGGTGGTCGCGTTCCAGCCGTAGGTGGCCCCGTCGACGAGCGTCGGCAGAGTAGCGGTCACTGCCACACCGTTCCCGCCCGCCTTCGTCACCGTGCTCTTACTGGCGGGGGTGGCGGTGTTCCAGTAGGAGAAGACCGTCGTGAGTTCGGCTTCCTTGTCGACGTCGGCCTGCTTGCCCGACACCGTGACTCCGGTCGTCTTCGTCACGTAGGGGCGGCTGGTACCGGTCTTGCAGTTGTCGAGTCCGTTCGTCTTCTGCTCGGTGAGCGCGGACGGCCTGCTGTTGTACGTGACGTTCAGGCGCGCCGTCGACGGCTTGTACCGCTTCCACTGATTCTTCGTCGACTCGTCGATCGCCTTCATGCCGAACGTGACGGTGCTGTCCGCGTCACTGACCATCTTCGTCACGTCGAACTCGACGGCGCCGACGCCCAGGCACCCGTGCACCGCACCGTACTTACGGTCGGCCAGCGCCGTCGCGTACTTGCCCCAGCCCGTGGGTGGGTTGTTCCAGGTCGTCGCGGACGAGATGCCGGTACCCATCCGCCACACCCGGGCGTTGCTCTTCGGATTACACGTCCACGACCAACGCTGTTCGATGGCGAACTCAGCCTTGCTGACCGCACCCTTCACCTTGGTCAGGTCCATCCGGAAGAACGACCGGATGATGTGGTCCGCACACCCCACACAGTCCGCGGTCCGGCCGACACCCGCAGCACCGGTGTAGGACGCGTCGGTCAACGCCGTCGTGTTCTTCCAGAACGACTTCGTCGGGTACTTACTCCACACCGACGTCCACGCCCCACCCGACATCGTCCCAGTCACCATCGGGTCGATGTACACCGGGAACTCGGTCCGCGGATCCGCCAGCATCGCCTGATCCGGAGCGATGGTGACCGACTCTGCGTCGACCTTGACCGGCATCACCGCCTGCCGGGCCCGGCCACCCGGGGTGTCCTCCCCCGACGGATTCAGATCCCGCGGTGGCATCTGCGGCGCCGCGACCTCCTGCCGCTCCGTCGACTTCGACGAGTCCCACATCAACGGTGCCGGCGACGCGAAAACCTCCGCACCGGCCGCGTCATGAGCGCTCAGCCCACCGGCGGCGCTCTTGCGAACCGCGATGCCCTTGGTGTCCAGACCGAACGTCAGCGACGCCAGATCCGGGTTCGCCGCCGCGTTCCGGGTCCGGACCACCAGCACCTCGGAGAACCCGGTGGCCGTAGCGGTCACCTGCAGATCAACACCCGCAAAGACGTTCGGGTAGATCGCGGTGTCACCCGTGAGCTTCGGCTTCGGCAACGCGGTCGGCCACCGCAGAGCCAACTCCCGGTCGCCGTCAACGAGCCGGCCCACCAGGGTGTCCCCACCGTTGGAGAAGACCATCGGCAGAACGGCCGCCTTCGGCACCACCCCCGCCGAGGTACGTTTCAACGTCGTGTCCACCGGCACCCATGAGGTTCCCTCACGTGCCCGCTGCGGCTCGACACTCTGCTCGAGTGTCCGCGACCCGTCGGTATTGGCGAACACCTGCGAATACTCGGTCCGCTCCGACAGGATCTCCACGGCACGACCGCACACCGCGACCATCCGCTGGGCAGCCGCCTCGTCCGCCTGCTCCCGGACACACGCCACCGGCGCCGCCACGGCAGGCGCAGGAAGGCCCACGACCTGCAGTCCTGCACCTATCAGCCCTGCAGCGCAGAGCACCGCCAAACGCTGCGAAACCCGTCCCCGGACAGCAGCCATCATCGATCCCCCGCGCGTCCCCGTAACAGCCAGTCGATCGATGAATCTAAACGAGTGAGATCTTCGATGTAAAGTGCAGTTTCACGCTGCGCGCACAAGCCACTCCCCAGCGGAGCCATCCGGAGCACGAACCGGCGACCACCAGCCCACTCGCAGCGCGGCCCTGCCGACTGCCACTCACACTCATGCGCACCGACAAGGGAAAGTTGGGACGATATGCCGTTTTCCGAATCCAATGCACCAGATCTGGCGGCAAAGATTCGGGCCGCGTCGGCGTTATCCACCCGCGGCCGATACAAGCCTTCCGATACAGTGACGGCCCTTCATAATCTCGGAAGAGGATGCGGATGCGATTCAGGCAATTGATGGCCACGGGCGCGGCTGCACTCATGGTAGCGGCGGGAGTTGGCTGCTCCACGAACGGAGGCGGCAGAGCTTTTGCAACCCGTACACTCCCTTCCCTCGCCCCGATCCCGTCCGACCCGGCTCAGGCTCTCACTGCAGCGAAAGCGCGGCTGGGTACGGAGTCCGCCCGCTTCTCCCGAAAGATGAACTACGAGCCACTGGACCTCACCGGGATAGTGAACGCGCAGACCGGAAATTGGGAGATCCACGGCAAGGACTACGTCGTCCGCCGCGTCGGATTGGACCTCTACATCCGCGTCACCGGCGACAAACTTCACACAGTCCTGATGCCACAGGCCTCGGCCGATCACCTCGCTGCAGGAGGCTGGATCCGCTCCCCACTACCGCCTTTCCGCGAGGGCGCATCGATCTTCAACGATAATTTTCCGTGGAACCTGGCCAACCAGGCAACCCACGCCACGGCCGCCACCGCCGTTGGCAACCGTTCATTCGCGGGCACATACACCGTCGATGAGGCCGACAGCGGCCTGACGAGCACCAAAGAATATTCGGTTAGCGTCGACCTTGACGAGCAAGGCCGTTTCTCGGAGATTGCTCTTGCCGACGTGGGCCGGCCCGACCTCGGCGTGGTGACCACATTTTCGGACTTCGGCGTGTCGGCCGACATCACGGCGCCACCCACCAGCGAGGTAGTCGATCAGGACGATCTATCAATCCTGGTATTCCTCGAACTGAGCTGATCGGCGCCAGAACCGGCAACCAAACACCGCTTCAGCAGGAGATCCATTAGACCCGCTGAGCCCGATTCACCGCTAAATGCTGAAACGACGGCACCCTCGAAGGCCGAAAGCGCCTCTGCCCCGAAAGGAATAGGAGTTCTGACGCTTCCATCTCGCCGACCGCGATGGCACCTCGCAGGTGGGATGACGCTACGGCACGCCGGAAACGGCTGTGATATTCGATGACCCGAATCTGGTGTCGCCTGCCGGGCTGGTTCTCGGTCGATGCGCGTGCGCAGGAAGCTGACTTGATGTGGGTTGATCCATCGTTTGACAGGATCTGGTCGCCGAAACCGGAACCTCTCGAAGGGAGACAAGTCCGTCGGAGCCTCCCCGCGACACTGCGGCGCCACCGATCAAATCGAGAATTGCCGGTTCGCGGTGATGCTCGCCTACGCCGACCCGGCCGGTCACGCGTTCATCAGGCACCGCCACTACCTGCCGAGTCGCTGGACCAGCCATGCCAGCCGTTGCCGTGGAGCCCGGATCCCGGCCACGGCAGGGTCCGCCGCAAACTCGATCAAGCGATCGGGTTGCCGACCGAGGCGGCCGACGCGGGCGCGCCGTTCGGGTGGATCGTCATGGACGGCGATTACGGCCAGTACCCGCAGGTCCGCAACTGGCTGGCCACGCAGGGCCTGCCCTGTACAGTCGTGGCTCCATGACCTGCCCCTACGGCAGGTCAGCCCGGCACTCGATACTGATCCGACCGTCCGCACCAGCCCAATAGCCGGGCTGGGCGGCACCACCATCCAGGCAACCACTACGGAAGGTGACTGCGGCGGCGCACCCCCGTACACGATAATGGTGGTGAAACGTGAGCCTGGACGCATCCGGACGGCTGGCACGCGCCGAAGCCGACCGGACAAGCGCATACTCTCCGTCATGATCGCGGGGGAAGAGCACGTGGAATGGCCGGCCGACATGGACGAGTCGCTGACAGCGGACCTGACCAGCCGGCTGGTGAAGATCCGCCGGGCGCGACTGCTGCTCGCGCTCGCCGAGCACGGCCCGGGCTACGAGCGGGTCGAGGCCGGTGGCGCACTGCGGTACGTCACCGAGTTGGCCGGCGCCGATGGCACCGACCGGCAGTGGCTGTCCGGGTGGCTGGACACGAACGGGATGCCGGCCGAGGTGGACCGGGACGCCGCCGCCTGGTCACAGGTTCGGCGGGAGAGCGGCGCGACAGCGAACGCCGCCGCATCCCGGGCGATGGCCGCCGCCGACTTCGACAAGGCTCGCGGCCACCTCGACGACGCGTTCGCGTGCGGGTCGCTGACCAGCGCCGAATGGATGGCTCTGCACCAGTTCGTCCTGCGCCGCCACGCCGAGCACACGCCGGAGACGGCAGCGGCGGTCCGCGCGGTGGCGACCGCCGTACAGCCCGCGTGATCCAGCAGGAGGTCCGTTCTGAGTCGCGCCCGGTCCCGTGGCCGGGAGCGGCACGCCACGGCACCGCCCGGCTGATCGTCATGGGAACCGGCGTCGCGGCCGCGCCCAGACGCCGTCTCGTGGCCGGGGGCGCGAAGCCCGTCCGCGTGGTGAATACGGGCGTGCTGAGCGCCCCAAATCACCACACCCGTCGTGGAGCGTGGTGAATACGGGCGCGCTCAGCGCCCCAAATCACCACACCCGTCGTGGAGCGTGGTGAATACGGGCGTGCTCAGCGCCGCAAATCACCACACCCGTCGTGGCGTGTGGTGAATACGGGCGTGCTCAGCGCCCTGTCACCACACGGAGGCTGACCGCGAAACGTGTCCAGCCGGCCCGACGCGATGCTGATGATCTCCACCGCCGCGGACACCGCCTACGCTGAACGGCGTGCTGAACATCGAGTTGAACGGGCGGGTACCGTCGGACGTCGCCGAGATCCAGCGACTGGCGACCGTGAACTACGGGCACTACACCTCGATGCAGGTACGCGGCCGCGCGGTCCGCGGTCTGGCACTGCACCTGGCCCGGCTGTCCGACGGCAACGAGGAGTTCTTCGACTACCGGATGGGCATCGACGACGAGCAGCGGCTGCTCGGGCTCATCCGGCACGCGCTCGGAACCGAGACCGACGCCTCGGTACGGGTCGGTTTCGTCGCGCCACTCGCTCGCGGGGCGGCGCCGGACGTCCTGATCTCGGTGAGCGATCCGGTGGACGACACCGCCGGCCGGCCTCTCCACGTCCGGACCGACCACTATCAGCGGGACTGGCCGGCTCAGAAGAACGCGGCGACGATGGGATCCATGTACGCCGTTCGGCGCGCGCGCCTGGCCGGCTACGACGACGCGCTCTTCGTCGGCCCGGACAACCGGATCAGCGAGGGCACCACCTGGAACGTGGCGTTCTACGACGGCGACCGGGTGATCTGGCCGGAGGCGCCGATGCTCAAGGGCGTGACCATGGTGCTGTTGCAGCTGGCGCTGACCATGAACGGGACACCGTGGAGCATTCGCCCGGTCGACGCGGTCGAGTTGCCGCTGATGACCGGTGCGGCCACCGTCAACTCGATCTGCCCGGCCCAGCCCGTCGCCGGCATCGACGGCGTCCCCTTCCCCGCCACCGACAAACTGGTGTCACTGCTGCGGGACGCCGGGGAGTCGATCCCGTTCGACGACCTCTGACTCCCTGGTCATACCGGCCCGATCCGACACCGAGGACGGTCGCCGACCCGGGGTCCACCTGTCCGGCCGCCCGCCGCCGCGGCGTACGCCGGCTCGACGGCCCGGGCCCGGTCAGCGGCGACGGGCCAGGTAGGGCTGGGCGAACAGGTACATGCCGGACACCAGTAGCAGGGCCAGGGGCGGCAGGGGAAGGTAGGAGACCCAGACGACGGGCTCCTCACGGGTCAGGGCGACGACCGTGGCGACCACGGTCACCGTGAAAGTGATCGACAGCCAGCGGTGGCTCTGCCGGATCCAGTTCTTCCCCGTCATTGTCGTTCTCCCCGTCATCGTGTTTCTCCCCGGCTCGTGGGGCGATGAGGTCACGCTAGGGCTGGGGAGCCCGGTCCGGCTTCTCCGTTCCTGATCGATCAGTTCCCCGTCGGAGCCGGGCGCGTATCAGGGGCGTCAACAATCGGCCCGGCGCCGTCGACGATCCGTCATCGGTGGCATCGGCCGGGCGGCACCGGCGGCACGGTTGACCCGTGTACTTCTCCGCCCTCGGCGTCGGCGCCCTCGTTCTGGTCCTGCAACTCGTGCTGGCCCACCGATGCCGGAGCTCCCCGCACCGGGTTCTGCGGACGGCGGCCGCCTCGATCGCCGTTCTGATCAGTGTGCTGCTTCTGGAGAGCGGCCATCAGGCGCAGCGGCTGCGCCCACCGAAACACGAGTCGTTCGAGGCGCGGTCGCTGCGGGACCGGCCGGGAGCGACGACTCCGGCCGCGGGAACGGCGCTGCGCTGGCGCCTCATCACCGCCGCGAACGTCCACGCCCCGGACGGTAGAAGATGAAAGCGCGGTCACCCGACCATCAGGGGTAGGGCAGGACCGTCGTCGCCGTCTCGCCGTCGACGCGGACCTGATAGCCGGTGGGCGGGCCGGCCTGTCCCCACCGCACCCCGACCACCGTCGCCGAACCGGACCCCGCCGGCACCCGGCTGCCCGGCGGCAACGCCTCGAACACCTCGACCAGCACCGCGTCGAGGGTCTGCCGGGCGCCGTCGAGGGAGCCGCGCAGGCTCGTCGACCGCAGTTCCCGGCCGAGAGTGATCGCCGCGTCGCGGACCTGCCGGTCCGGGCGGGACTCCCCGGCGGTCAGGGCCGCGTCGATCCTCGGCCACAGCCGCCAGCGTTCCTCGTCGAGCAGGTGCCGGGCCGCCCGGTCGACCGCGGCGCAGGTGACGTCGACGGCGGTCTCCTCCCCCAGCTCGGCGGCCCAGGCCAACTCGTCGGCGGGCGGGAGCAGACTCGGCGTCTCGTGGACGACCGTCGCGTACAGCATCGCGAGGACCGTCTCGCGGCCGTCACCGTGATAGAGCGCACCGATCCCACCGGTGGCCCGCAGCGGCGGGAACCGCCGGGTGAGGTGGGCCGCACGGCCCAGCGGGAGGCCCGTCGCCAGCTGGGTGTCACTGACCCGTGCCCGGAACGTGCGTTGTTCGCGCGCAGCGAACATCCACGCCCGGTGCTCATCCTCGCCGATGGGAAAGGCCGGGCGCCGCGGGGCGGGCAATACCGGCTTCTCGGCCGTGAGCAGGCGCGCAGCGACCGAATAGGCCACGCCCAGCTCGGCCGCGAGGGCCCTGATCGCGCGCTTGCGAGCGCGGTCCGGCACAGCCTGCCGGTCACGGACTCCGCTCATGGTGTTCCTCCCGGCCTCATCCTAGGCCGGATCCGTTGTAATCTCGGGGAGCAGCGCGCCTGCACGAGCGTTGCGGGATCCCCCACGCGGTTCCCGCGCCAACGCCAAGAGGCTCCGACTCAGCGCACGCGACACCTGTCCGTTTCCGCACGTCCGTGTGCGTTTCCTGGTCGGGGGGCGTGGGGCTCCGCAGCGAGGACGTGAGTGTCGTGTTCGAACGGTTCACTGACCGTGCCCGCCGTGTTGTCGTCCTGGCTCAGGAAGAAGCCCGGATGCTCAACCACAACTACATCGGGACAGAGCACATCCTGCTCGGTCTGATCCACGAGGGTGAGGGCGTCGCTGCGAAGGCTCTGGAGAGCCTCGGCATCTCCCTGGAGAGCGTCCGGCAGCAGGTCGAGGAGATCATCGGTCAGGGGCAGCAGGCGCCGAGCGGGCACATCCCGTTCACGCCGCGCGCCAAGAAGGTGCTGGAGCTCTCC
>NZ_JZKF01000062.1 GCF_000962825.1 Actinoplanes rectilineatus | reverse complement strand
GGCGCGCTGGACGCCCCAATTCACCACACCCCTGGTGGTGTGGTGAATACGGGCGCGCTGGACGCCCGAAATCACCACGCTGTTGTGGGTGTGGTGAATTCGGGCGTGCTGAGCGCCCGAAATCACCACAGAGGCAGACCCTGACTGACTCATTAGGTGTCTAGCCTGGCTGTGCCGTCGCTCATGGCTGTCCGAGCGATGCGATGCAGCCATCGGCGACGGCGGGACCGGTGTGGCCGTCGTCTGCGGCCGTTCGGATGTCGTGTGGGAACCGCGCGCGCGACGGCCGACTGCCCCGGCCGGCCGTCGCCCAGGACAAACCGAACCGTGACTAGACGAACCGTGGCTAAACGAACCTCTCGTGCTCCAACAGCCAGGACTTCACCGGCAACCCCCACCGGTAGCCGCCCAGCGAACCGTCCGTACGCAACACCCGATGGCACGGCAGGAACAGCGCCACCGCATTCCGGGCACACGCCGCCGCAGCCGCCCGGACAGCCGCAGGCCGGCCCGCCAACTCGGCGTACTGCGTGTAGGTCACCGGCGCCCCCGGCTTGATCTCGCGCATCACGTCCCAGGCGCGACTCATGAACGCGCCCCCGGTGACCTGCTCGACCGGCACCGCGTCCAACGCTGCCAGATCCCCACCCAGATAGTCACGGACCGCCGTCCGTGCCGGGCCCACATCGTCGTCCTCCGCCACCGGCCCGGCCAGAGTCGGATGCACCAGGCGCATCAACTCGGCCACATCCGTGGTGAAACCGGAGGCGCGCACCGCGCCCTCCCGGCTCACGATCACAGTGAACGGGCCGGCCGGGGTGTCCATCGTCGAATGACGCAGCATGTTCGTCTCCTCACGCGTTACGGGTCAGCGTCGCCGGTCGCGAGAATCCCCGCGCGGCGGCCTGTGGATGACCGGGGAATGTGGACGACGGCCCTGGCGGCCCGTCGCCGGGATACCTTCTCAAGCGGAACGCCACAGCCTGACCAGGGCATACGAGCGCCAGGGACGCCAGTTCCCGGCATGTTCGGCCAGTGCGCGGGGCGTGTCCGGCAGGCCCAGCGCCGCGGCGCCGCGGCGGGCGGCCAGGTCGGTCTCCAGGAACACGTCGGGGTCGCCGATCGCGCGCATGGCGACATAACCGGCGGTCCACGGGCCGATGCCGGGGATCTCCTGCAGGCGGGCGACGGCCTCGGCGCGGTCGGCGCCCGGGTTGAGGTCGACCGTGCCGGAGGCGACGGCGGCGGCCAGGGCGCGGATGGTGGCGCGGCGGGCGTTCGGCATGCCGAACGCCTGGTCGTCGAGGTCGGCGATGGCCTGTGCGCTGGGGAAACCGGCGAGCACGGCGGCAGCGGGATCGGTGTGCGAGGCGGCGGAGGACTCGGGGGAGGGGGAGGGGCCCACAGCAGCGACATCACCGACATCGTTCGCATCCGAGACACCCCGTAACAACCGCCGCAGCGCAGCTTGAGCCCCCGCCACGCTCACCTGCTGCCCCACCACCGCCCGGACCGCCATCTCGAACCCGTCCACCGCCCGGGCCACCCGCACCCCCGGCTCCTTGCGCACCACGCCTTCCAGCGCCGGGTCCCGGCCGAGTTCGCCGTCCACCGCTTCGGGGTCCGCGTCCAGGTCGAACAGCCGCCGGCATCGGGCCACCGCCGGCGCCAGGTCGCGGACGTCTTCGAGGCGCAGCGTCGCGTGGACCCATCGTTCTCCGGCGCGTAGGGCCACGCTTCCGGTTCCGTGCGGCAGGCTCAGTCCTCTGCGGTACGTGTCGCCGTCCACTTCGTCCACGCCCGGCAGTGTTCGTGCCGCCAGGAATTCCAGGAGTGAGGCCGCGTGCAGCGGGGCTCGATAGGCCAGCCGCAGGTTGATGACTCCTGGCTCGCCGCCGGCCGCCGGTCGCGTCTCCCGCAGTTTGCCGGGCGATCGCGCGTACACCTCGAGCATGGTGTCGTTGAATTGTCTGACGCTGCCGAATCCGCTGGCGAAGGCGATGTCGGTGATCGCCAGGTCGGTGGTTTCCACGAGGATCCGCGCGGTCTGGGCCCGTTGTGCCCGGGCCAACGCGAGGGGTCCGGCGCCGAGTTCGGCGGTGAGCATCCGGTTGAGGTGTCGTTCGGTGTATCCGAGCCGGGTGGCGAGTCCGTTGACGCCTTCCCGGTCGACGACGCCGTCGCCGATCAGCCGCATGGCCCGTCCGACGGTGTCGGCGCGCGCGTCCCATTCGGGTGATCCGGGTGCGGCGTCCGGCCGGCATCGGCGGCAGGCTCGGTATCCGGCGCGTTGGGCGGCTGCCGCGCTGGGATGGAATGTCACGTTCTCTCGTTTGGGGGTGACGGCCGGGCAGGACGGCCGGCAGTAGATGCCGGTGGTGCGGACGGCCGTGTAGAAGCATCCGTCGAACCGCTGGTCGCGGCTGTCGACGGCGCGGTAGCAGCGTTCGAAGTCCAGCTCCATGCCGTCGAGTCTGCTCCGCGTACCCGCCGCCTGGCTGGCGGGTTTCGGACATCACCGTGTCGAGGGTTGTCAACCGCGGTTGACGCTTGCCGATCTGTCAACTACGGTTGACGTTATGGTGACGACAATGGCGAAAGTCGATATCCGGTGGCGTACGTTCGGCGACGGCGGCCCCAAAGTCGTGCTGCTGCACGGCGGCCTGCAGACCTCGGCCAACTTCACGAAACTCGCCGGCCTGCTCGCCCGCGATTTCACCGTCCACGTCCCCGATCGCCGCGGCCGTGGCGAGAGCGGGCCCGCCGCCACCGGCCACGGCCTCCGCGCCGAGATCGACGACCTGGCCGCGTTGCTCGGCGAGACCGGCGCCGGCAACGTCTTCGGCCTCAGCTCCGGCGCGGTGATCGCGCTGCGCACGGCCATGGAGATCCCCGTCGAACGCCTCGCGCTCTACGAACCACCGCTCAAGCACGGCGGTCACGATCCGCTCTCCTGGCTTTCAGCGTACGAACGGGAGCTCTCCCGTGGTCACCCCGCGGCGGCGTTCGCGACCGTGGTCAAGGGGACAGGGGGCGCCCGTCTCGTCCCGAGAGCCGCCCTGATCCCGCTCGCCGGCCTGGCCCTGCGCACCGGCGGCGGCAGGGAGCTGGGTGAACTGATCCCGACGATGCGACTGGACGCGGCGGTCGTCGAGGAGGCGGCCGGACCGCTCAGCACCTACGACGGCGTGACGGCCGAGACGCTGCTGCTCGGCGGGACACGCTCCCCGGCGTACCTGAAAGAGGTTCTCACCGGCCTGGAGCCGGTCCTGCCGCGAGCGCGGCGGGTGACCCTGACCGGCGTCGGGCATCTCGCCGCCGACAACAGTGGCAGGCCGGCTCTGGTCGCCGCCGAACTGCGGAAGTTCTTCCGCTGAAGCGGACCTGAGGCGCGGCTCGGGCAAACCCGTAGACTCACGTTCCGTGAGCCTCAGCATCGGAATCGTCGGCCTGCCCAACGTCGGCAAGAGCACCCTGTTCAACGCCCTGACCAAGAACGACGTGCTCGCCGCGAACTACCCGTTCGCGACGATCGAGCCCAACGTCGGCGTGGTCGGCCTGCCCGACGAGCGGCTGGGCAAGCTCGCCGAACTGTTCGGCAGTGAGAAGATCCTGCCGGCGCCGGTGAGCTTCGTCGACATCGCCGGCCTGGTCCGCGGCGCGTCGAAGGGCCAGGGCCGGGGCAACGCGTTCCTCGCGAACATCCGCGACGCGTCCGCGATCTGCCAGGTGGTCCGGGCCTTCTCCGACCCGAACGTGCTGCACGTCGACGGCAAGGTGTCGCCCTCCGACGACATCGAGACGATCAACACCGAGCTGATCCTGGCCGACCTGCAGACGGTCGAGAAGGCGCTGCCCCGCCTGCAGAAAGAGGCGAAACTCAAGAAGGACAAGGCGCCGGTCGTGGCCGCCGCCGAGGCCGCGTTCAAGCTGCTCAACGACGGCACCACCCTCTACCAGGGTGCGAAGGCCGCGGGCATCGAGCTGGAGCTGCTCGCCGAGCTGCACCTGCTGACCACCAAGCCGTTCCTGTACGTGTTCAACGTCGACGAGGCCGAACTGGGCAACGAGACGTTCCTCGACGAACTGCGCGCCCTGGTCGCCCCGGCCGAAGCCGTCTTCATGGACGCGAAGATCGAATCCGAGCTGATCGAGCTCGACGAGGCCGACGCCCTGGAGCTGCTGCAGTCCACCGGCCAGTCCGAGCCCGGCCTGAACCGCCTGATCCGCGTCGGCTTCGACACGCTGGGCCTGCAGACCTACCTGACGGCCGGCCCGAAGGAGGCCCGCGCCTGGACGGTCCCGGTCGGCGCCACCGCTCCCGAGGCCGCCGGCGTCATCCACTCCGACTTCCAGCGCGGCTTCATCAAGGCCGAGATCGTCAGCTTCGACGACCTGGTCGAGGCCGGTTCCATGTCCGCCGCGAAGGCCGCCGGCAAGGTCCGCATGGAGGGCAAGGAATACATCATGAAGGACGGCGACGTGGTGGAGTTCCGCTTCAACGTTTAGACACGTTCCGCAGTCAGGGTCTGCCTCTGTGGTGATTTCGGGCGTCCAGCGCGCCCGTATTCACCACACCACCAGGGGTGTGGTGACTTGGGGCGTCCAGCGCGCCCGTAATCACCACGCGGACGGGCTTCGCACCCTGACCACGACACGTGTCTGGCCGCTGCGCCGTGGTGTCCGGCCGGTCGATCGGCCTACGGTGACTCGGTGATGATCCGAGACGCCGGGGCCGGCGACTGGCCCGCCATCCACCCCTTCTTCCGGGAGATCGTGGCGCGCGGTCACTCGTACGCGTTCCCTGAAGATCTTTCGTTGGAACAGGCCCGCGGCTGGTGGATGGAGTCCCCGCCGGGCCGCACCGTCGTCGCGGTGGACGGCGCGACGATCCTCGGCAGTGCCAAGATGGGCCCGAACCGGCCGGGCCGGGGTGCGCATGTGGCGACGGCCAGCTTCATGGTCGACCCGCGGCATGCCGGCCGGGGCGTCGGCCGCGCCCTCGGCGAACACGTCGTCGCGTGGGCGCGCGCCGCCGGTTACCGCAGCATCCAGTTCAACGCGGTCGTCGAGACGAACGAGGTCGCGGTGCGGCTGTGGCGTTCCCTGGGCTTCGAGGTCCTGACCACGGTGCCGGAGGCGTTCGACCATCCCGACTATGGCCTGGTCGGCCTGCACGTGATGTTCCTGAACCTGAGCGCCTCCGACCAGCCGGCGCGGTCCGGGTCGCAGGGCTGAGACCGCACGCCGACAGTATGTCTCTCAGTCTGCGCCAAATGATCTGGCCGTTGAGATGCCATGGCCTTGAGCCGTGGACGATGGCCGCATGGCTGATCTGGGAGCGGCGGTACGAAAGCTGCGCGCGGCGGAGGACGGCGTTCCTCGCGCGCAGGAGCGGGCCGCCCGGATCGTCGCCGAGGCGCGCGGGAAGGTGGACCAGGCCCGCGCCGACCTCGCCGACCAGATCCGCGCCGCCGACCGTGGCGGCATGCGCCAGGTGGACATCGTGGCGGCCACCGGTTACAGCCGCGAGCGCGTCCGCCAGATCATCCGTGAGGGTGAATGGCTGAAGTCGGCTTCCTGCCCAGTGCCGATGCGGCTGGCGACTTTCCTACTCGTTTGACACACTCGTTTCATGGGTGAGTCGACCTACAGCATCGGGGAAGGGCCGACGACTCGGGTGAGTCTGTCGCTGGCTGAGGGAACGGCTGAGGCCATTCGTGCGCGGGTCGGCAAGCGGGAGTTCTCCGCGTTCATCGCCGAGGCGGTGGAACGGGAGCTGCGCGGTCAGATTCTCGATGAATACCTGGCGGACTATGAGAGTCGTCAGGGCCCGATCTCTGGGCAGGCTCGTCAACGGGCGAAGCAGGTCTTCGACGAAGTGTTCGCCGAGGAGGGCGAGTGGCCCGTCGCAGGCTGAGTCACGAGGGGACACTGGTTCTCGACAGCGAGGGACTTTCCAAGCTGCTTGCCGATGACGAGCAGGTGGCGGCTCTGGTTGCGGAGGCACGCTCGCGTGGCATGGAAGTCGTGATCAGCGCGCTGACCATCATCGAGGCCGTCCATGCCCGTACGAACAGGTCGCGCCTGAACTGGGTCCTCTCCGGGCTGCGTGTCATCCCAGTGGGTGACGAAGAGGCGAGGGCGGCGTCGGCGCTATTGATGGAGGCCAACCTGCATGGGCACAAGTACGCGATCGACGCGGTGGTCGCCGAGGCTGCGCTGCGCCAGCACCGGCCCGTGGTCATGGTGACCTCAGACATCGACGACATGGTCAAACTCTGTGGCGATCGCGTCCGGCTTGTGGCGGTGTGAATCCCGTGGGTGCTCTCCGCAACGCCTGATGCTGGATGCGGTGGTGGCGTCGAGGCGGCGCAGGGCTCCGCAGCCGATCGCCCGGCCGTCGCGGACGGCCACCAGGAACACGTCGATGTCCGCGGCTGACGGTGGGGTGCCGGGTTCGTGGTCGTCGCTGCCGTAGCGGGTGTCCAGTTCGGCCCGTTGCGCGGCCCGCAGTGCTGTGCCGTCCGGGTCGTTCCAGGGGCGTTCGGTGATGGTCCAGGTCATGAGCGCAGCAGGGGGAAGACGGTGCCGGCGATCAGTGCGCCGGCCAGGGCGCCGACGACGACCTGGGCGGGGGTGTGCGCGGTGAGGCGGATGCGGGCCCAGCCGCCGAGCAGGACCAGCGGGACGCCGAGCAGGGCGACCGGGCCGTAGACGGCGGTCAGGGCGGCCACCGTGCCGGCTGCCACGCCGCCGTGGATGGACATCTTCCACCAGTGGGTGACAAGGGCGAACACGAACAGGCCGACGCCGCCGGCGGCCAGCAGGGCCAGTACCTCGCGCGGGGCGCCCAGGGCCACCAGCAGGGCCAGGCCGGCGATCAGCGACACGGTGCCGAAGAGCAGCGGGATGCGGCGGTCGGCGCGTTCCGGGATGTGGTGGTTGGTCAGGCGGCCTCGGCGTACGCCGTGCAGCACGTACCCGAGGGGGATGACCGCCGCGAACAGCGCGCCGGGTAGTCCCCACCAGCGGGACACGCCGGGGGTGTCGCCGGCGTGCCAGCCGACGACGATGAGCAGGGCGGCGACCAGGACCGCCGGTGCGAGCACTTCGGACACGAGCCGGGCGATCCGGTCCGGCAGGGCCGTGCTGGTGTAGGGACTGGTGTCCGGGCTGGTGGTGATCACGCCTCACATGATGACAAAGGTTCGTTCAGGGCTCGGTGGCCATCGCGGCGAAGGCCGCCGCGAGGCGGGCCGGGTCGATGCCGTCGAGGTGGTCGAAGATGTGGCGGCGGACGCTTGCCAGGTGGGTGGGCCAGGCCTCGCGGAGGCGGGTCAGGCCCCGTTCGGTGAGGACGGCGTTCGCGCCGCGGGCGTCCTCGGTGCAGCGGATGCGGCGCAGGTGGCCCTGGGTTTCGAGTTTCGCGGCGAGTCGGGTCATGCCGCTCAGTGACATGTCGCACGCGTAGGCCAGTTCGCTCATCCGCATCGACTGGCCGGTGGTTTCGGACAGGTGGCGCAGGACCGAGTATTCGCTGAGGGAGAGGCGCTGTTCGCGCATCAGGTCGGCGTCCAGGGCGCGCGGCATGACCAGCAGGAACCGGCCGAGGGCGCGCATCACCGCCTCTTCGTGCGGGCTCAGCGGGACGAGCCGGTCGGCGGTGTCGGACATGGCACCGATGGTACGGCCGGGGTGCTGGTGACTCTGCGCCTCGCCGGAGCAACGCGCGAGGCTGGTAACGGGGCATGGCGTCAGCTTTTCGGGGGACTCGCGGCGCCTTGCCTGCGAGCCGGGACGAGTCACAATGCTTTGGTGCAAAACCAGACAACTAGTGACTCTTGGCAGCATCTGCTCGAAATGCCACGAAAGTCTTGGTGGGCCCGGCTGCCGTTCGGCGTCCGGATGACCGTGGGCACGACCGCGATCCTCGCCGTCGTGGGGGGCGGCGCGACCGGTGTGGCCGGTCTCACCGGGGGCGGGCCGGAGGATCCGGTGGCCGCGGCGCCGTCCGTCGCCGACCCGGTCGACGTCGCCGATCCGCTGCTCGACGACGAGGCGGAGGTGGTCAGCCGGGAGGCGGCGGCCGCCGAACCGCTGCCCCGGCGGCACCAGCGGGCACCGGGCGCGGCGGGGCTTGCCGCCCGCAGCGCCGCGGACCAGCTGGGACGGACGTCGGCCGCCGCGGACCAGCCCGCAGCCACGTCGGCCGGCGCGGACCGGGACGGCGGCGATCGCGCCGCCCGCACGGAACCGCGCTCCGTGCGTACCCCCAAGAAAGCCCGCACCGAACCGGCCGGGAAGAAGAACCGCAAGGCGAAAGCGGACACCAAGGCGAAGGGGAAGACCACGGCCGAGCCGGTGGTCACCACCCGCACCGAGACCGAGACGCGGGTGATCCCCTTCCACACCAAGCTGGTCCGTGACTCGTCGCTGCCGCGCGGCGTCCGCCGGGTGCAGACGCCGGGCAAGCCGGGCGAGGAACGGGTGCGCTACCTGGTGACCATGACCGACGGTGAACAGACCGACCGGCGGCTGCTGGACACCACGGTCACCCGCAAGCCCCGGCACCGGGTGGTGGTCTTCGGCGCGCAGTGGGCCGGCGACGCCAAGGACTGCCAGCGTGACCTGCACGTCTGTGTGCCGGTCGGGCGTGCCGCGCTGTGCCCGCAGGACCAGGACGCGGTCCCGGTGGCGCGGCCGGAGCCGAGCGGCGCCGTGCGGGGCCCGGAGAGTGCCGGCGCGCTGCTCTTCTCGGTGGAGGAACTGGAACTGCTCGGGCCGGGCGCGCTGGACAGCCTGCGCCGGGAACCGGCGAGTCTGTGCTGACGAGGGCGGAGACGGGTAATTGATTGCGCCGCTCTGGCCGGAAGATCACCGTAGGGGGATGGGGCTGACCGACGCTGATCTGACCGAACTCGCCCATCGCCTGCTCACGGTGCCCGGTGTCGCCGGGGTGATGCTCGGCGGCAGCCGGGCGCGCGGCACGCACACCCCGGACTCGGACACCGATCTGGGGTTGTACTACCGGGCCCCGCTGGACACCGAGCGGCTGGGCCGGCTGGCCGAGGAGGTGGCCGGCAGCGGCAGCCGGGTCACCCCGCCCGGCGAGTGGGGCACCTGGGTGGACGGTGGCGGCTGGCTGCGCATCGACGGGCACGCGGTCGACTGGATCTACCGTGACCTGGACCGTGTCCGGGCCTGCTGGGCCGAGGCCGAGAAGGGCCGGTACGCGTTCCACGTCCAGGCCGGGCATCCGCTCGGTGTGCCGGACTTCCTCTACCCCGGTGAACTGGCCCTGGGGCGGATCCTCGCCGACCCGACCGGTGAACTGACCGCCCTGCGGGAGAGTGCCCTGGTCTATCCGCGGCCGCTCGCCGAAGCCCTGGTGGCCGGTCTCTGGGAGGCGGACTTCATGGTCGGCCTGGCCCGCAAGGCGATCTCCCGGGGCGACGCCACCTACGTGGCCGGCTGCCTGTTCCGGCTGGCCGGGGTGTGCGCGCACGCCCTGCACGGCGCCGCCGGCCGGTGGCTGATCAACGAGAAGGGCGCGATCGCCGCCGCGGACGCGTTGCCCGGCGCGCCGCAGCAGTTCCGGCGGCGGGCCGAGGCCGCGTTCGCCGCGGTCGACGGCGACCCGCTGCGGCTGGGGGCAGCCGCCGACATCGCCGCCGATCTGGTCCTGGACACGGTCGACGCCTGCGCGATGATGTTGCGGTGACGGCTGACGAACCCACCATTCTCGCGACCAGCGCGTTCTTCCGGCGCGGCGCCCACGGCCCGCTCTCGTTGCGGCCCGGGGCGATCCACCACTTCGCGGCGGAGCTGGCCAACGCCCGCAAGCCGAAGATCTGCGTGCTGACCCAGGCCACCGGTGACCCGGAGACGCGGATCGGCGCCTTCTACGCCGCGTTCGCCGGCACCGACTTCACCATGTCGCACCTGCAGCTGTTCCCGATGCCGAACGTGGACGACATCCGCGCGCACCTCCTGGCCCAGGACATCGTCTGGGTGGACGGCGGCAGTGTGGCCAACCTGTGCGCGCTCTGGCGGGTGCACGGACTGGACGAGATCCTGCACGAGGCGTGGCAGGCCGGCGTGGTGATGAGCGGTGTCTCGGCCGGGTCGATCTGCTGGCACAGCGGTGGCAGTACCGACAGTTACGGCCTGGAGCTGCGCGGGTTCACCGACGGGCTGGGCTGGCTGCCGTACAGCAACGGGGTGCACTACGACGCGGAGGAGCAGCGCCGCCCGAAGATGCACGAGCTGATCGGGGCGGGCACCCTCGCCGACGGGTACGCGACCGACGACGGCGCCGGCCTGCTCTACCGGGGTACGGCACTGGCCGAGGTGGTCGCCGACCGGGAGGGCCCGCGGGGGTACGCCCTGCGCCGCAACCCGGACGGCACGGTCACCGAGACGCCGCTGCGGACACGTGTCCTGCCGGAACCTCGGAGTTGAGGGCCGGAGCGTCGTTAGGCTTGAACGGGCGCACCACGCGGCCCGAGGGAGAGAATGAGGAGAACGATGACGTACTTCCGTGGCGGCGAGGGCGGCAGTTACCGCTGAACCCTCGGGTTTCGCCGCGGTCCGTCAATGCAGGGCGACCGTGGCGAGACCCACCAGGACCGCCGAGACCAGGAACGCGACGGCGAAGGCGGCGTTGGCGACGTGTGCCAGCCGGTACGGTTGTCCCCCCTCACCTCCGGTGTCCGGCATCGCGGTGCTGTATCTGCGGGTCGACGGCCGTTGCAGGTGGGTGAGCACCGGGGTTCGCCTCCAGAGGGAATCGACGTGATCCTCGGTAGCATGCGGCGGGCCGGAAGCGGAGAACAACGGTTACCGATGAGTAACCGTCGCCGGGGTTCAGAACTGGCATAACCGATCGGGCGACCCTTCCGGAGGATATTCACCCTTTGTGAGGATTTATCGGTAAACCAGGTTTCGTCATCATTGGTCTGATGCCGGACACCCCGTCGAAGTCCCACACCCTGTTCAGGGGAACCTTGAACATCGCGGTCGTGCTCCTCGGCCTGGCATCCGGGATCGCGCAGCTCGCCGAGGTGCCGACCCGGATCGCCCAATGGGCCCTGACCGCCGTCTTCCTCGCCTGCCTGCTCTACTTCGTGGTCCGCCTCTGGCAACTCGCCTTCGTCGTCCGGATCCGGCAGCTCGACGCCGACCTGATCGACGCCGCCAAGGCGCTCAGCCTGCAGCGGGCCGGCCACCAGCACTACCTCGAGGCCATCCAGCGGATCAGCGACCGGGAGAAACCGCTCTTCTCGGAGACCCTCGAGGTGCTCGTCACCGTCGGCGACGACGACGAGAGCGACCGCATCGTCGAGAAACGTGTCACCACGCCGGATCCGCTGGTCACCCACCGGACCATGCGCCCGATCGTGCCCACCGACACCGACCGGCTGATCCGCCTGGACGACATCGACTTCAAGGCGCTGCGCCCGGTCGACGGCAGCATCACCGCGCTGCCGCTGGAACAGAGCCGGCTGCTGCGGGTCTGGCTGATCTTCGACCCGGCGGTGACCACCCCCACCGCGTGGCAGGTGGAGTACCGCCCGGTCGGGCTCTGGCGCCCGCTGCGCGAACGCGGCTGGGACCAGCTGGTCTGGGAGGACAGGTTGCCGGCGGCCAGCGGCGCCCCGTCGGCGTTCACCCGCTTCGAGGTGACCTTCAGCTTCCCGGAGAGCGACCAGCCACCGAGCGTGAAGGAGCGTCAGGGGTACGGCCGGATCGCCGAACCGGAACGCGACCACCGGGGGCGCTGGGAGGTGATCTGGCGGGACGAGAAGCCCGCCGGCCGCAGGTACGTCTGGGATCTCACGCAGGCGGTCGGCGGGCCCAGCCGGCGGTGATCAGGCGGCGCGGCTCAGGATCACGTTGTGCACGTGGTGCGCCTTGTCGGAGCCGCGGAACTCCACCTCGTACGTGTTCGTGCCGACGGCGATCGCGATGGTGCCGGAGGAGAAGAACTGCCCGGCCCAGCTCTTGTTGCTGACCACGCTCACGCTGCTGACCCGGGAGTACGGGATGCTGGTGATCGCGAAACGCTTACCGACGTAGGACTGGTCCTGGACGATGATCCGCCGGTCGGTGAGGCCGATGAATCCGGTGCCCGTGCCGATCGCGTCGTACACCGCGATGATCGTCTCGCCCTCGAGCAGGCCGTCCTGGATCTGCTCGAACTGGCCCTTGCTGTCGTACACCGCGTCAGTCATGCGGCGAACCTTAGTCGTCGTGATCTACGTCCGTTCGACGACCGTACGGTAGAAGTCCTCGATCCGGGCAGCGAGGGTGACCTCACCGTCAGTGATCGACGCGCCGTCCTGGGGACCCAGGCAGATCTGAGTGTGACCATCGATGCGCCGGATGTTCGGGCGGATGTGCAGGGTGTCCGCCGCGACCTTGATCCGTTCGGTCAGCGCGGCGTGCTGGCTGTCGTCGCAGGCGAGGTCCCGGCGCAGCTGCACGCCGTCCCTGGTCCAGCCACCCAGCAGGTCGATGGCGTCGGTCAGATAGTCGGTGGCCTTGTCCCGGCGTTTCCGCGCCCGCATGGTCGCACCCCCCTTAGCGTTCGTTGCCGGCTTGTGGCCGAACTGTCGCCGTGTCGTCATGGTCGGTGCCCCACAGTTTCGCCGCTCCGGACATCCGTGTCCACGCCCACATATCCGTGTTTGCGTGACGATCGGGGCCGCAACGGGCAACCTGAACGGTGAACTTCTGTGGGATCTTTGAATCCATGCCGCCGGAACAGTACGTCAAGCCCGCGTCATCACCCAGGGTGATCGTCGCGGCAGTGATCATTACCGCAGGCCGGGTGCTGGCCTGCGAGCGCAGCTCCCCGCCCGAGGCGGCCGGGCGCTGGGAGTTCCCGGGTGGCAAGGTCGAGGCGGGGGAGACCGAACAGCAGGCGCTGGCCCGCGAATGCGTCGAGGAACTGGGCGTCCGGGTCACCGTCGGCGACCGGGTCGGCCCGGACGTGCCGCTGGCCCACGGCCGGGCCCTGCTCCGGGTCTACGCCGCCGAACTGCTCGGCGGCGACATCCCGAAGGCGCTGGAGCACCGCTCCATGCGCTGGCTGACCGTGGACCAGCTGGACAGCGTCCCGTGGCTGCCCGCCGACAAGCCGATCGTCGCCGAGCTGCCCGAGCTACTGACCTGAGTACTGCTGGCGCAGCTCCCGCTTGAGCACCTTCATGCTGGGGCCCATCGGCAGCGCCTCGGTGAACCTGACCTGACGGGGATACTTGTGCCGGCCCAGGTGCTCCTTCGACCAGTCGATCAGCTCCTGCTCCGACAGGCCCTTGTCCTGCAGGATCACCACGGCGCAGACCTCCTCGCCGTGCACCTCGTCCGGCACCCCGATCACCGCCACCTGCTGGACGGCCGGGTGCCGGGCGAGCACCTCCTCCACCTCGCGCGGGTAGACGTTGAAACCACCCCGGATGATCAGGTCCTTGGTGCGGTCGACGATCCGGACGAACCCGCGCTCGTCCTTGGTGCCCAGGTCGCCGGAGCGGAACCACCCGTCGACGATCGCCTCCTTCGTCGCCTCCGGCCGGTTCAGGTAGCCGGCGAACACGTTGTGCCCGCGGATCACGATCTCGCCCAGCTCACCCGTCGGCAGGAGTTCGATGCGCTCCGGGATCTCCGGGCGGGCGATCTCCACCTCGACACCCCAGATCGGGTGGCCGACCGTGCCGGGCTCGGTCCCGAACGCGGGCTGGTTGGTGGTGGCCACCGGGGAGGTCTCGGACAGGCCGTACCCCTCCCAGATGTGCGCGCCGAACGCCGCCGCGAACTTCTCCAGCACCGCGACCGGCAGCGACGCGCCGCCCGAGGCGCACAGCCGCAGCGACGGCAGACGTTCCGCCTTCGCCGCCGCCTCCAGCAACCCGATGTACATCGTCGGCACGCCGTGGAAGATCGTCACGTTCTCTCGCAGCATCAGGTCGATCGCCGCCTCGCCGGAGAACCGGGCCAGCAGCACCAGCGTGCCGCCCAGCCGGAACGTGGCGTTCATGCCGACCGTCTGGCCGAACGTGTGGAACAGCGGCAGGCAGCCGAGGACCACGTCGTCGGGGCGCAGATCGTGGATGTCGAACACGTTCACCGCCGTGTTCAGCACCAGGTTGAGGTGCGTGAGCAGGGCGCCCTTCGGTTTGCCGGTGGTGCCGCTGGTGTAGAGGACCACCGCGACGTCCTCGGCTTCCCGCGTCACATGGGCGGGCAGCGCGGGGACCCGCGCGGACACCTCCTCCAGGCGTTGCGGTGGGTTCGGCAACTCCGGTGGCAGCGGGCCGACGTTGACCAGCCGGACACCGGTGGCGGCCGCGGCCGCGGCGGCGACCGGCAGCAGAGCGGAGTGCGTGACCAGCAGATCGGCCTCGCAGTCGGCCAGGATGTAGCCGACCTCCTCGGGAGTCAGCAGCAGCGAGACCGGCACGATCCGGGCGCCGACCGCCAGGGCGGCGTAGTAGACCCGCGGGAAGTCCGCCACATTGGGGATCATCACGGCGATCGTGCTGCCCGGCCCCGCACCCAGCTCCCGGAGCCCGGCGGCATAGGCGAGGGTCTGACCCCAGAGCTCGTCGTAAGTGATCCGTGCACCGCCGTCGATGACCGCGACCTTGGCGGGGTAGCGGCGTGCCGACTCGGCGAGAACGGTGGCCAGGGACAACGTCGTCATGTGTCCTCCGATCTTCGTAAGCTCGCGAAGTGATGTACGTCGCAGCTGGGCATAAACTAGCGGCGTAAGTTTTAACGCGTCCAGAGTTGACAACGTCTTTTTCTCAGGAGTTTCGATGGCTCGTCCACGGCAGGCGCTGCTGACCAGGCAGCGCATCGTCGAGGCGGCCTCCGCGATGATCGACGCCGAGGGGCTGGCAGCGCTGTCCATGCGCCGCCTCGCCACCGAACTCGGTGTGCAGGGCCCGTCGCTCTACAACCACTTCGCCACCAAGGCCGAGATCGTCGACGCGGTCGCCGAATCGGTCGTCGCCCAGGTCGACGTCGACGTGTTCACCGGCGCCGACTGGCGCGACGGCCTGCGACTGTGGGCGAAGTCGTACCACGCGGTCCTCACCGCCCACCCGAACATCGTCCCGGTGCTGGCCACCGGCCCCGGCCGGCGACCGGCCGGACTGGCGATGGCCGAGGCGGTCTACGGCGCGCTGATCGACGCCGGCTGGTCCCGGGCCCGGGCCACGCACATCGGCGCGCTGATGCGATACCTGATCACCGGGTCCGCGCTCGGGTCCTTCGCGCTCGGCTTCGCCGCCGACCCGGAGCTCTACGCGCGCTACCCGCACCTGCACCGCGCCCACGAACTCGCCGCACACCACGACGAGGTCGACGAGGGCGCGTTCGCACTAGGGCTGGATCTGCTGATCACCAGCCTCTCCGACCGCTACGACCAGGGGGTACGCCGATGACGTCGGTCTTCCGCGACGAGCTGTACATCGGGGGCGCATGGGTGCCGCCGGACTCCGCCGACCGGATCCCGGTGGAGAACCCGTTCACCGAGCAGAACTTCGGGCACGTGCCGGCCGGCACCGCCGAGGACGTCGACCTCGCGGTCGCGGCCGCGCGCCACGCCTTCGGCACCTGGTCGATGACATCACCCGCCGAACGCGGCGCGACCCTCGGCCGCATGCACCAGGCGCTCGCCGCCCGGGCCGCCGACATCGCCCGCACCGTGGGCCAGGAACTCGGCTCCCCCCTCAAGGTCGCCAAGGCGGTCCAGGCGGGCCTGCCCCTCACGGTCCTTCAGGGGTACGCGGAAATCGCGGCCCGTCCACCCCGCGAGGAGACCATCGGCAACTCGGTGGTGGTCCGCGAACCGGTCGGCGTGGTCGGTGCGATCACCCCCTGGAACTATCCGCTGCACCAGGTCGTCGCCAAGGTCGGCGCCGCCCTCGCCGCCGGGAACACCGTGGTCCTCAAACCCAGCGAGCTGACGCCCCTGGTGGCGTACTTCCTGGTCGAGGCGGCACACGAGGCGGGCCTGCCGGCCGGCGTGCTCAACCTGGTCACCGGCACCGGACCCGTCGTCGGGGCGGCCATCGCCGGCCACCCGGAGATCGACATGGTGTCGTTCACCGGTTCGACGGCCACCGGCCGGGCGATCACGCACGCCGCCGCCGACCGGATCGCGAAGGTCTCGCTGGAACTCGGCGGCAAGTCGGCCAACGTGATCCTCGAAGACGCCGACCTGGTCCGGGCGGTCAAGACCGGCGTGGCCAACGCGTACCTCAACTCCGGTCAGACCTGCACCGCCCTGACCCGGATGCTGGTCCACCGCAGCCGCTACGACGAGGCGGTCGAACTGGCCGCCAAATCCTCCACCGCCTATCTGATGGGTGACCCGTTCGACCAGACCACCCGGCTCGGGCCGCTGGTCTCCGCCGCCCAGCGCGACCGGGTCAACCACTTCATCGACCACGCCACCGCCCGGCTGGTCACCGGCGGACCGGACGCCCCGGTCCCGCCCACCGGGTACTTCGTGGCGCCGACCATCTTCGCCGACGTCGACCCGGACAGCGACCTGGCCCAGGAGGAGATCTTCGGACCGGTCCTGTCGATCATGGCGTTCGACAGCGACGACGAGGCCGTGGCGATCGCCAACAACTCCAAGTACGGCCTGGCCGGGGCGGTCTGGGGCGCCGACGAACGGGCCCTGTCGGTGGCCCGCCGCCTGCGCACCGGCGCCGTCGACGTCAACGGCGGCGCGTTCAACCCGTTCGCCCCGTTCGGCGGCTACAAGCAGTCCGGCATCGGCCGCGAACTCGGCGTCCACGGCCTGGAGGAGTTCCAGCAGGTGAAGGCGATCCAGCGATGACCCACTACGTGCCCGGCCTGGTGGTACGCGCCGACGGCGTCCCGGCCGCCGTCGAGGAGCTGCGCCTGCCCGAGATCGGCCCCGGCCAGGTGCGGGTCCGGATCCGCGCGGCCGGCGTCTGCCATTCCGACCTGTCCATGGTCAACGGCACGCTGCGGCCCCCGCACCCGCTCGTCCTGGGCCACGAGGCGGCCGGCGAGGTCGTCGAGACGGGCGAACGCGTCAGCCGGGCGTCGGCCGGCGACCACGTGGTCCTGAACTGGCAGCCGGCCTGCCGGTCCTGCTGGTTCTGCGACCGCGGCGAGGTGTGGCTGTGCAGCACCTCGTCCGGGGTGGCGGCGTTGGAGAACGGGATGACCGTGGACGGGGAACCGGTCCACGTGACCCTCGGGGTGGGGGCGTTCGCCGGGGAGGTGGTCGTTCCGGAGAACGCGGTCATCCCCGTACCCGCGGAGCTTGATTTTGATCTTGCGGCGTTGCTGGGGTGCGCGGTGCTCACCGGCACCGGCGCCGTCCGCAACACCGCCAAGGTCGCCCCCGGGGACTCGGTCGTGGTCATCGGCCTCGGCGGGGTGGGACTGTCCGTGGTCACCGCGGCCCGCGCCGCCGGAGCCGCCCAGGTGATCGCGGTGGACCTCGCCGAAACCAAGAAAGGACTGGCCGAGGCGGCCGGCGCCACCGACTTCGTGGTCTCCTCCGACACGCTGTCCAAGGACATCCGGGCCCGCACGTCCGGCCGCGGCGCCGACCACGCCTTCGAAGCGGTCGGCCGGGCCGCCACCATCCGGGCCGCCTGGCGGGCCACCCGCCGCGGCGGCCGGGTCACGGTGGTCGGCATGGGCGCGGCCGACGACATGGTCCAGCTGAGCGCGCTGGACATCTTCAGCTCGGCGCGGACCCTGCAGACCTCGGTGTACGGGCAGGCCGACCCGGACCTGGAGATCCCGGCCCTGGCCCGTGACGTGGTGGCGGGCACGCTGAACCTGAGCCACCTGATCACCGACCGCATCACGCTGGCCGACGTCCCCACCGCCTTCGACCGGATGGCCCGCGGCGAGGGAGCCCGCTCCGTCGTCGTCCTCTAGGGGCGCCTCCCGGGGTGGCCGCGGTCCCTACGCCGCGTCCACCCCGGCTCCGGTCCCGGCCACGGCTCCGGCCCCGCGAAGAATGTACTGATCGTCGCCGAACACCGCGGAGATCTGCAGACGGCCGCCGAGAGCCTCGACGTAACGGGCGATGGCCTCGACCGTGGAGACCTCGCCGCGCTCGATCTGCGAGACCCGGCCCTTGGTGATGCCCATCCGCATCGCCGGGCGAGAGCTGATGACCAGATGTCCACAGGCCGCCCCGTGGAGGGCGGAGCGGCCCCGTGGCTGGTGTCGCCGTCAGTCGGTTCGTGAGGCGAACAGGGCGGTGACCGTGCGGGTCAGGGCGGTGCGCGCGCCCTCCTCGGACAGGTCCATGGCGCCGCGCAGCGTGTCCCACGTCGGCCAGAGGCTGACCGCGGTGAGGGCCTCGACCAGTTCCCGGTCGTCGCCGAGTTCCGGGCCGAAGACGGCCTCGAGTTCGTCGCGGACGCGGGACACGTGCACCTTGCGGTACCGCTGCAGGCCGGTCGAGAACGGCTCCTTCAGGGCGGACGCCCGGGCCGCCGGCCCGATCTCCTCGAGCAGGCGGGCGCGCTGCCGGCAGTACGCGTCGATCCGCTCCGGCAGCGGAAGGCCGGCGTCGATCGGCTGGTGGGAGGCGTCGCGGTGTTCCAGGACACGCTGGCCGCTGGCCGTCATCAGGGATTCCATGTCGGCGAAGTGGCTCCACAGGGCGCGCAGTGAGACGCCGGCGACCTTGGCGATCCGGTCGGCCGTGGGACGCAGGTCGCCCTCGCTGATCAGGCGCAGGTGGGCGTCGACGATCGCGTTGCGGGTGCGTTCGGACCGTGCGGTGCGGCCGTCGATGCGGGGCTGTGGGGTCACGGACGGCTCCGGTGGCGTTTGAGTTCGCGGTGCGCGAGGGAACGCTTGTGCACCTCGTCGGGGCCGTCGGCGAGGCGCAGCATGCGGGCGCTCGCCCACAGGCCGGCCAGTGGGGTGTCCTGGCTGAGGCCGGCGGCGCCGTGCGTCTGGATCGCCTTGTCCAGAATCCACTCCACCGTCGACGGGACGACGATCTTGATGGCCTGGATCTCGGTGTGCGCGCCCCGGTTGCCGACCGTGTCCATCAGCCAGGCGGCCTTGAGGACCAGCAGACGGGCCTGTTCGATGCGGACCCGGGACTCGGCGATCCAGTCCTGGATCACGCCCTGCTCGGCGAGCGGCTTGCCGAACGGGGTGCGGGTCAGCGCGCGCGTACACATGAGTTCGAGACCGCGTTCGGCCATGCCGATCAGCCGCATGCAGTGGTGGATGCGGCCCGGTCCGAGACGGGCCTGGGAGATGGCGAAACCGCCGCCCTCCTCGCCGATCAGGTTGGTGGCCGGTACGCGTACGTCCTCGAAGAGGATCTCGGCATGCCCGCCGTGATCGCCGTCGGTGTATCCGAAGACCTGCATGCCGCGCCGGACGGTGACGCCGGGGGTGTCCCGGGGCACCAGGATCTGGCTCTGCTGCACGTGGCGGGCGGCGTCCGGGTCGGTCTTGCCCATCACGATGAAGATCTTGCAGTTCGGGTTCATCGCGCCGGTGATGTAGAACTTGTGCCCGTTGATGACGTAGTCGTCGCCGTCGCGGACGATGCGGGTGCCGATGTTGGTGGCGTCCGACGAGGCGACCTGCGGTTCGGTCATCGCGAACGCGGACCGGATCTCCCCGGCGAGAAGCGGCGTCAGCCACTGCTCCTGCTGCGCGGGGGTGCCGAACTCGGCGAGCACCTCCATGTTGCCGGTGTCCGGGGCGGCGCAGTTGAGCGCGGGCGGTGCGACGGCGGGGCTGCGGCCGGTGATCTCGGCAAGCGGGGCGTACTGCAGGTTGGTCAGGCCGGCACCGTGCTCACCGGGCAGGAACAGGTTCCACAGTCCGGCCTCCCGGGCCGCCTTCTGCAGCGTGCCGAGGACGGCGGGCGGCCCCCACCCGTCGCCGTCGGCGTGGAACTCGGCCTCGGCCGGGTAGACGACCGAGTCCATGAAGGCGAGCAGCCGCTTGCGGTAATCCTCGGTTTTCGCGTCGAACTCGAAGTCCATCAGTGTCCTTCCAGTGCGCGGTGGCCCTGTTCGATCAGGGCGGGCACCATCGCGCCCACCGTGTCGAAGCCGGGTCCGACCGTCTGGCCCTTGGTGTAGCGGAAGTGCACGCCCTCCAGGATGACGGCGAGCTTGAACGCGGCGAATCCCACGTACCAGTGCAGATCGCCGACGTCACGGCCGCTTCGGGCGGCGTACCGTGCGGCCATCTCGCCCAGTGACGGATGCCCGGGCAGGTCGATCGGGGCGACCGGCTCCCCGTCCCGGACCAGCAGCGGCCGGCCGGCGTAGACCAGCATCAGGGCGAGATCACTGAGCGGATCGCCCAGTGTGGACATCTCCCAGTCGAGCACCGCGGTGACCGTGAGGTCCTCGGCGATCAGCACGTTGTCCAGCCGGAAGTCGCCGTGCACCACGGTCGCGGGCCCACCCTCCGGGATGTCGACGGCCAGCCGGGCGTGCAGTTCCTCGATGCCGGTCAGCTCCCGGCTGCGGGACGCGTCGAGCTGCTGTTTCCAGCGCCGCGCCTGCCGGGCGTTGAACCCCTGCGGCCGGCCGAAATCGCCCAGGCCGATCTTGTCCGGGTCGAGGGCGTGCAGGTCGGCGAGGGTGTCGACGAGCGTGAGCGTGAGACCCCGCAGGTCGATCGCGGCGATGTCCGCAGCGTCCCGCAGGATCCGCCCGTCGACGTGTTCCATCAGGTAGAACGGGGCGCCGAGCACCGTGGTGTCGGTGCAGAGCGCCACCGGCCGGGGCACCGGGAACCCGGCCCGGGACAACGCGTCCAGAACCCTGTGCTCCCGGGACATGTCGTGCGCGGTGGGCAGCACATGCCCGAGTGGCGGCCGGCGCAGCACCCAGCGGTGGGTGCCGTCGGTGACCGCGTAGGTCAGGTTCGACCGGCCACCGGCGAACATCGCGGCGGTCAGCGGCGGACTGTCCAGATAGGCCCGGAGGCGTTCCAGGTCCAGGCCTTTCATGACTTCTCGAAGCTTCGCTGCAGCTTGTTCATGCCGTTCAGCCAACGGCCCGGATCGGCCGCGCGCAACCGGGCGTACCCGGCCACCTCCGGATGCGGCAGGATCAGGAAATCGTCGCCGTGCAGCGCGGCCGCGGTCACCTCGGCCACCGCCTCCGGGGCGAGCGCGCCCTCCTCGAGCAGCGCGGCACTGCCACTGCCCCGGGTGTTGCCGCGGGTCAGCATGTCGGTGCGCACCCCCTGCGGACAGAGCGCCTGCACGATCAGGCCCCGGTGCCCGTACGTGGCCCGCAGCCACTCCGCGTAGGACAGCGCCGCGTGTTTCGTCACCGAGTAGGTGGCGCTCCCCAGCAGGGTCAGCAGGCCGGCCGCGCTCACCGTCATCAGCAGCCGTTTCGGCTCGCCGCCGTCCAGCCAGCGGGGCAGCAGCGCCCGGCTCACGTAGACGTGCGACATCACGTTGACCCCGAAGTCGCGCTGCCACACCTCGTCCGGGGTGGTCTCGTCGCCGGCCGACAGCACCCCGGCGTTCGAGCAGAACAGGTCGATGCCGCCCAGTTCGTCGAACGCGGTGGCGACCAGGCCCTGGACGTCGTCCTCGCGGGCGGCGTCCCCGGGCACGGCGATCCCGCCGATGTCGTCGGCGACCGCGCGTGCCGCCCGGGCGTCGAGGTCGTTGACGACGACCCGGGCGCCGTCGGCGGCGAACCGCCGGGCCAGCGCGGCGCCGATCCCACCACCGGCGCCGGTCACCACCACCCGCTTCACTCGACCGCTCCGGTCAGCGTCAGACCGCCGTCGATCACGATGGTCTGCCCGGTGATCCAGGCGGCGTCCGGCGAGCAGAGGAACGCGACCGTGCCGGCCACGTCGTCGGGGGTGCCGAGACGCTTCAGCGGATAGGTCGCCGCGACCTGCTCCTCCCGGCCCTCGAACAGGGCGCTGGCGAACCGGGTCTTCACCACGGCCGGCGCGACCGCGTTCACCCGGGTCGACGGTGCCAGCTCGACGGCCAGCTCCTCGGTCAGGTGGATCAGGGCCGCCTTGGTGGTGCCGTAGAAGGCGATCCCGGGCGCCGGGCGGACCCCGGAGACCGACGAGACGGTGACGATCGAGCCGTTGCCGGTCTCGCCGAGACCACCGCGCAGCGCCTCCTGCACCCAGCCGAGCGTGCCGATCAGGTTCACCTCGGTCATCTTGCGGGCGGCGTTCAGGTCGAGACCGGCCAGCGGCCCGTACGCCGGATTGATCCCGATGTTGTTGATCAGCGTGGTGACCGGCCCGAACCGTTCCCGCACCGCGTCCACCACGGCGGCCCGGTGCTCGGCGTCGTCGCCCTTGCCGGCCAGTCCGATCGCGGTGTCCGGCCCGCCGAGTTCCTTGACGGCGGCGGCGAGCGCATCGGCGTCCCGGCCGGTCACGGCCACCCGCGCGCCCGCGGCCACGAGGCGTTGCGCGATGGCGAAACCTATCCCCCGGCTGGCGCCCGTCACGATCGCTACCTGGTCGGCCATCGCTCAACTCCTTCTGTCGTCATGCTTGCGGGATGCCGTTCGACGGCGGGGCCACGGCCTGTCCCTGGTACGGCGCGACCGGCGCGTCCCCGTCGTCGGTCTGGTACGCCGACCCGAAGAACACCGCCTTGCCGCCCTCGATCCGGGTGAGCTGGGTGCCCCCGTACCCCGCATGATCTGTCGCCGAGAAACGCAGCGGAACCAGCCCCGGGCCCTGAAAACCGTTCTTCTGCACGGCGGCGACGATCCCGTCGCGGGTCAGGTCCTGGCCCGCGGCCTGCAACGCCTGCACGAACAGGTACGCCACCGCCATGCCGTACACGATGTTGTTGTCGAACTCGGCGTTGCCGTTGTACTCCGTGTTGACCTTCTTGAACAGCTGGATCCACGGGCTCGCCTCGTCGGTGGTCAGCGGCAGGTAGTTCGCCGCCACCACCCCTTCCAGCAGCGGCGCGGCGGCGCCCAGGGCCTTGCCGACGGTCGTCGGGTCGGCGCCCACGTTACTCACCACGAACTGAGGTTTGAAGGCAATCTTCGCGGCCGTTCCGATCGCCAGCGCGGTGAAGCCGGGCACCGTGGCGAGCAGGACCACCTCGCAGCCGGCCGCCTTGAGCGCGCCCATCTGCGGCCCGACGTTCGGGTTGCTGGTCACGTAACTCTCCTCGGCCGCCACCGGCCCGAGGATCTTGGTGATGCCGGCCAGGCTGTCCCGGCCGAAGTCGTCGTCCTGACCGAGGAAGCACACCTTCTTGCCGGCGTGGTTCTCCTTCACATAGGTCCCGAGGACCTTGCCCTCGACGGTGTAGTCCGGGTTGAACCCGAACGTGCCGGGATACTTGTCCGGCTGGTTCCAGCTGCGGCTGCCGCTGGCCACGAACAGGTCCGGCACCCGGTTGGTCTTGAGGAAGTCCAGCACACCGGTGTGCGTCGGGGTGCCCAGCCCGCCGAGGATGGCGAAGACCTTGTCCTGCAGCACCAGCTCCCGTACCACCTGCTGGGTGTTCGCCGGGTTGTAGCCGTCGTCCTTGACCGTGTAGCTGATCTTCCGCCCGTGGATGCCGCCACCGGCGTTGACGAAGTCGAAGTACGCCTTGGTGGCCGGCGCGATCTTGGAGTATCCGGCGGCGGCCGGGCCGGTCAACGGCATGTGCGTGCCGACGACGACCTCGGTGCCGGTGACGCCCGGAGTGGCGGCGCCGCTCGAACCGGTGTCACCGTCGCAAGCGGCGGTCAGAAGGACGGCGGCTGCGAGGAATGCCGTCGCGGTGCGTCTCATGAGGTCCTCCTTCTTCGGAATCTGATGGATGCCAGGCCGCCGGGAGCGGCGAGCATGACGACGACGAGCACCACGCCGAAGATCACCAGCGCGAGGTTGCCCTCCAGCCGCGGCGAGCCGGTCCCCTCGGCGACCGCCTGGGCCAGCGTGGGAAGTGCGACGAGCAGGAACGCGCCGCCCAGCGCCCCGGCGAGACTGCCCAGACCGCCGATCACGATCGCCATCAACAGGAACAGCGACAGCGTGAGCGGGAACGCACCGGGGGAGACACTCTGCGCGAGCACCGCGAACAGGGCGCCGGACAGCCCGGCGCAGGCGGCACTCACCACGAACGCCGCCACCTGGGTCCGCGCCACGTCCACACCGGCCAGCCGGGCCGCGGTCTCGTCGTCCCGGACCGCGCGCAGATCCCGCCCGAACCGCCCGCGGACCAGCACGGCCAGCAGCGACGTCGAGAGCAGCGCGCCCGCCCAGCACAGCCAGGCCTGCCACTGCTCGACCGGGATCGTCCCCGGCGGCGGGTCGAGCGCCACCGACAACCCCTGATCACTGTTGAAGATCTCGTCGAAGGTGCTGGTCACCGACGGCACCACGACCGCCACCGCCAGCGTCAGGCCGGCCAGGTAGGGACCGCGCAACCGGGCCGCGGCCAGCCCGATCACCAGACCGGCCACGGTGGTCACCACGATCGCCGCGACCAGGCTCACCGGCAGGCTCAACCAGCGGTTCTGGGCGAGCGCGAACGTGTAGGCGCCGGTCGCCATCAGCGCGCCGTGCCCGAGCGAGAGCTGGCCGTTGAGTCCGGTGAGGACGGTCAGGCCGCCGGTCACGCAGAAGTAGGCGCCGACCGTAGCCAGCTGATAGTTGCGGAACGGCGGCAGCAGGAAGCTCAACCCGACGATCACCAAGGCGCCGGCCAGGATCATCGCGGGCGGGGCGAGGCGGCGCAGGCTCCGCGGTCTCTCCCCGCGGGGTACGTCCGAAGCGGCGTCCCGTGACTCCCGGACACTCGGTCTCGTCATGCCGTTCTCGCCGTCGTGGTGGAGAAGAGCCCGCCCGGCCGGCCCAGCAGCACGACCACGAGCAGGAGCAGGACCGCCATCGGGGCGACCGTGGCACCCAGATAGCCGCTGACATACGACAACAGCAACCCGACCACCAGCCCACCGGCGACCGCGCCGATCGGACTGTCCAGCCCGCCCACCACCGCCGCCGTGAACGCCGCCACGAACACCCCGTCCATCGCGGTCGGATGCAGCCCCAGCTCGGTCGGGATCACCAGGATCCCGGCCAGCGAACCGGCCGCCGCCGCGAGCGCCCAGCCCAGCGTCAACATCCCGCCGACCGGCACGCCGAGCAGCCGCGACACGTCCGGTGCGAACGCCGCCGCCCGCATCCGCAGGCCCACGTTCGTACGCGTGAAGAGAAGCGTGAGTGCCAGCACCACCGCGCCCACCGCGGCGAACACGAACACGTCGTAGCGCGAGAGCAGCGCCACCCCGCCCACCTCGAACGCGTCCCGGCTGAACGGTGTCGGCACCGGCCGGAACTCGTTGCCGTAGACGATCCCCAGCACGCCCTGGATCACCAGCACCAGCCCGAGCGCCACCACCACGCCGTTCAGCGGCGACGAATGGTCGACGAAACGCATCACCACCCGCTCGACGGTCACCCCGAGCACCAGCCCCGCCACGATCGCCACCACGAACCCGAGCCAGTACGACCCGGTCGCGGCGGTCACCGAATACGCCGCGTAGACGGCGGCGACCGCCATCGCACCCTGCGCGAAATTGACGATCCGGGCAGCCCGCCAGATCAGCACCAGGGCCAGCGCGAACGCGGCGTAGACCGCACCCCGGCTCAACCCGTCGAAGCTCAGATAGACGAATTGGCTCATCAGAACCCCAGATAGGCGTGTCGCAGGTCGTCGTCGGTGCTCAGCGCCGCCGCCCGGTCCCGGGCGACCACCCGGCCCAGCGCCAGCACGACACCAGCGTCGGCGACCGACAGCGCACTGCGGACGTTCTGCTCCACGAGCAGCACGGCCAGGCCGGTCCGTTCCCGTAGGTCCCGCAGCAGCGCCATGATCTGTCCGGTTACCCGCGGCGCCAGCCCCAGCGAAGGCTCGTCGAGCAGCAGCAGCCGGGGCCGCCCGACCAGCGCCCGCCCCAGCGCCAGCATCTGCCGCTCACCGCCGGACAACTGATGACCGGCGTACGCGCGGCGCTGCGCCAGCGGTGGGAACAGGTCGTAGACCTCGTCGAGCGCCCGGCGGGCGTCCGCCCGGTCCCGTCGCCACAGGCCGCCGAGCCGCAGGTTCTCGTCGACGGTCAGCTCGGTGACGACGCCCCGGCCCTCCGGCACGTGCGCGATGCCCCGGTGCACCATCCGTTCCACCCGGACACCGGTCAGATCGGTCCCGTCGAAGGTGATCCGCCCCCGGCCGTGGACCAGGCCGGAGAGTGTCCGCAGCAGAGTGGTCTTGCCGGCACCGTTCGCGCCGAGCACGGCGACGATCTCTCCGGGGTGGACGGTCAGGTCCACGTCGTGCAGGACCGGCGCCGCGCCGTAGCCCGCGGTGAGGCCCTCGACCTCCAGCAGCGCGCTGGTCATCGGCGGTCTCCCGCCGTCGTCGGGGTACGGGTGCTCATCGGCGTCCCTCCTTCAGGGCCGTCGTGCGGGTGTCTTCGCGTGCTTTGCTGGTGGTGTTCTGGTGGTACGTGCCGGTCAGGCCGCGGTGCCCAGATAGGCCTCGGTGACCCGTGGGTCGGCGCTGATCTCGGCCGGGGTGCCGAGCGCGATCGGCTTGCCGAAGTCGAGGACCAGGATCTCGTCACAGACCGACATGACCAGGTCCATGTGGTGCTCGACCAGCAGAACCGTGATGCCGACGTCCTTGATCAGGCCGGCCAGCCAGCGGATCTCGTCGGCGTCCAGCCCACCGGCCGGCTCGTCGAGCATCAGGATCCGTGGCCGGGCCGCCAGCGCCCGGGCCAGCTCGACCCGTTTGCGGACCGCATAGGGCAGTGCCCCCGGACGATCCCCGGCGAAGCGGGTGACACCACACCGTTCCAGAGCGGTCCAGGCCTCGGACTCCGCGTGCCGCCCGCGCACGCCGACCATCACGTTCTCCAGCACGGTCATGCCGTTGAACTGGCCGACGCCCTGCAGCGTGCGGGCGATGCCCAGCCGGTTGAGGTGGTGCGGCCGGGGCCGCCATGGCCGGCCGCCCAGCGTGAGCGAACCCTCGGACGGGGTGACGAAACCGGAGACGATGTTGAAGAGGGTGGTCTTGCCCGCCCCGTTCGGCCCGATGACACCCACGATCCGGCCGGGCGCCACGCGCAGCGACACGTCGTCGAGAGCAGTCAGGCCGCCGAAGCGAACCGAGATGTGGTGCAGCCCGAGCTCGTCGGGCCGGTGATCCGTTGCCACGTGATCCGTTGCCACGTGATCCGTTGCCACGTGATCTGTTGCCACGTCATCTGTTGCCATGGGCACCTCGCCGGACCGGTGGAAGTCCTGGTAGGAAGTGATGGTCAACTATTTACACTTGGAGTGTAACTTTCTCGGCCCACTCGTCAACCACTTGCAACGCCGTCGTTACCTGAAGCGATGATTCCCAGCTCGGAGATGGTGCGAACCGTCGGAAAACCGGTCGCGGCAACCTCTCCGAGATCTGTCCTTCATGGATTGCTGTGATGGTAGGGCGCGCGACCACGCATTGCCCGTCTCACTCGGCTCGCTGCGTCGCCCTGTCCCCGGGCCGGTTCTCGCGCCTGCGCCATGCGACCTCCGGTTCCTCTGGTCGACCGCCGGACCGGCGGGTTCCGTCCGTCTCCCGGCTGGTTCGCTCTCCGGTGGGCTTGCCCGGCCGCTCAGTTTCTCGGCCGGCCTTACTTCTTGGGCGGCCTGCTCCTCGGTTGGCCTACTCTTCGGGTGGCCTGCTCCTCGGGTGGCCTGCTCCTCGGGTGGTCAGGCGACGCCGGCTGGCCGGAACTGCACGCTGACCCGCGGCCCGACCGCTCTGGCCGTTTTCGGCACGGCGTGCTCCCAGGTCCGCTGGCAGGAGCCGCCCATCACGATCAGATCGCCGTGCCCGAGCGAGAACCGCAGCGTCTCGTGCTCGCCGGCCCGTGGTCGCAGCAGCAGGTTGCGCGGTGATCCGAAGGAGACGATCGCGATCATCGTGTCGTGCCGCGCCGACCGTCCGAGCGTGTCCCCGTGCCAGGCGACACTGTCCCGCCCGTCGCGATAGAGGCACATGCCCGCGGTCACGAACTCCTCGCCGAGCTCCTCGGCGTAGTGGGCGTTCAGCGCCGCCTTCGCCTCCGTCAGTGCGGGGTGCGGCAGCATCTCCTGTCCGCCGAACCATCGCAGCAGGCGGGGCACGTCGACCACGCCGTCATACATCTGCCGTCGCTCGGCGCGCCAGTCGATGCCGAGCAGGGTCTCGAAGACCGTGTCCGACCCGGTCAGCCACCCGGGCAGGACGTCGACCCAGGCGCCCGCGGTCAGCTGATGCCGCGTCAGGCGGCCGGTCAGTGCGGTGAGCGCGCCGGGCGGCCCGGACATCAGGTCGAGCATGGAAGGCTGGTAGGCGCCGGTCATGCCCGCCATCTTAGTACTCATGTTCGAGTGATCGGCGCGCTCGTCCCGGCCCGTTTTTCGGGCTTGACCCTGCCCTTGGGGACGGCTTTACGGTCGGTTCATGGCGAAGAGGGAAGCGGTACCGAAGAGGGAAGCGGTACCGAAGAGGGAAGCGGTACCGAAGAGGGAAGCGGTACTGAAGAGGGGAATCGCTGTTGACGAGGGGAGCCCTGTTCTCGTGCCCCCGAACGGGTTTGACCCGGACCCTTGGGTGCGGGTTTAGGGTCGCGGCATGCGGGTGGGTGAGTTGGCGCGGCGCACGGGCACGACGGTGCGCGCTTTGCGGTATTACGAGTCGGCCGGGCTGGTGGTGCCCCGGCGGCTGACCAACGGCTACCGGGAATACGATCCGGTCGCCATCCGGCTGGTCCAGCAGATCCGCGAGCTGACCACGCTCGGGCTCAGCGTCGAGGAGACCCGGCCGTTCGTCGAGAGTCTGGCCGAGGGGCGGGAGGCAGACGTCTGCGCGGCGGCGGTGGCCACCTACCGCAGCGCGATCGACGCCCTGCACCAGCGGATCGGCCGGCTCACCGCCCAGCGTGACGGTCTGCACGAGCGGCTGGATTCAGCGGCCGGCCGGATCCCGCCACCGCCACCCGGTCGCGCCAGCGCCGATCCGGCGAGCCTGGTCGGCGTCCGCGTCCCGTCGCTGGAGTTCTACGCCACCGACGGGCGCCCGATCGACCTCGGTGATCTCGGGCCCGGCCGCAGTGTCGTCTTCGTCTACCCGCTCACCGGCCGTCCCGGCGTCGACCTGCCGGACAGTCTCCTGCACATCCCGGGTGCCCGGGGCTCCACCGAGCAGGCGTCCTGGTTCCGCGACCACCACGCGGAGCTGCTGACCGCGGGCGCCGCCCGGGTGTTCGGCCTGTCCGCCCAGTCCACCGGCTACCAACGCGAGCTCGTCCACCGTCTGCGCCTGCCCTACCCGCTGTTGCCCGACCCGCGGATGACCCTGGCCGCCGCGCTCGGCCTGCCCACCATCGGCGGCGCCGACATGGTCCTCTACCGCCGGATCACCCTGATCATCCAGAACGGCACCGTCGAGCACGTCTTCCACCCGATCGCCGAGCCCGCGATGCACGCCTTGGAGGTGATGCGCTGGCTGGCCCAGCACCGCCCCGCCCGCACCGCGTCCGCTTGACCTCTCACGCCGCTTCCGTTCTGCCTCCACGATGCGACTGTTCGAGCTCGCGTGCGGTGGAGGCGGGTGGAGGCGCGTGCGGTGGAGGCGGGTGGAGGCGCTGGTGGTGGAGGCGGGTGGAGGCGCTGGTGGTGGAGGCGCTGGCGGTGTAGGTGGGTGGAGGCGCCGGCAGTGGAGGCGTGTGGAGGCGCTGGAAGCGATGGCGCTGGAAGCGATGGCGGGGCAGCGGTGGCGCTGGAAGCGGTGGCGGATGGAGTACGGGTCCCTGAACCGCTGAGGACCGGAGCGGGCGGGCAGGCGGCCACGGTCCGGCGGGACGGCTCAGTCGGAGTGCACGCGGGCGTGGACGTGCATGTCGTGCCATCCGTCGGCGTGGCGGGCCTCGCTGCGGCGTACACCTTCGGCGGTGAAGCCGGACCGTGCGGCGACCCGGCAGGAGGCGGGGTTGGCCGTGGAGTGGCTGAGTTCGAGCCGGTGCAGGCCCAGGGTGCCGAACGCCCACCCGGTGAGGGCAGCCAGAGCACGGGACGCGATGCGGTGTCCCCGCGCGGCCGGGACCACCCAGTAGGAGATGGCGGCCCGGCCCTCCTCCAGGTCGATCCGTCGCAGCCCGATCTGACCCGCGACCGATCCGAACAGTTCCGTGCCGGGACTGTCCTGTCGTGTGGCCGTTTCTGACAGGATGGCCCAGCTTGCGCCGACCTCGGCGTGCCAGTCGCGCGGCCAGCGGGCGAGCCACTCCCGGGCCTCGTCCTCGTCAAGGGTGCGGCAGTGCCAGCGTTGGATGCCCGGATCGGCGAAGGCGTTCACCACGGCGGGCACGTCGCTCTCCCGCCAGGGCCGCAACCGCACCCCGTCCGCCCCGTCGAGCACCGGTTGCTCGAGGGCGGCGAGCGTCCCCGCCGGCAGTGCGGGAGTCACCAGTGAGGGCATGCGCCGACCCTATCGGCCGAGAACGATCATTCGGGGTCGCGCGGCTCCGGATGGTGGTAGACCACGCGCTCGGGCGGCAGCGGAAACGTGACGTCCTCGCCGTACGGGGAAAGCCCGCCCTGCTGGGGCGCGAGGAGTTCGGCGACCTCGAGCCGTCCGTCCGGGCCCACCGGCGGGGCCTCGGGCAGCCGGCTGCTGGACATCGGGGTGCTGGAGGCCACGCCGGTGGGCCCGGCGGACGGGGCGGGCGCTTCCAGCTGGTCGCGGCGGAAGATCTTGCGGCCGAGCCGGACCAGGGGGTCGTAACGGCGGTCCACGACACGCTCCTTCATGGGGATGATGGCGTTGTCGGTGATCTTGATGTGTTCCGGGCAGACCTCGGTGCAGCACTTGGTGATGTTGCAGAGGCCGAGGCCCTGACTGGCCTGGGCGTACTCCTTGCGGTCGGCCCGGGCGTCCAGCGGGTGCATGTCCAGCTCGGCGGCACGGATGAAGAACCGCGGGCCGGCGAAGGCCTCCTTGTTCTCCTCATGGTCGCGGACCACGTGGCAGGTGTTCTGGCAGAGGAAGCACTCGATGCATTTGCGGAACTCCTGGCTGCGTTCCACGTCGATCTGCTGCATGCGGTAGTCGCCGGGCGCGACCCCGGCCGGCGGGGTGAAGGCGGGCGTCTCGCGGGCCTTCTCGTAGTTGAAGCTCACGTCGGTGACCAGGTCGCGGATCACCGGGAAGGTCCGGATCGGCGTGATCGTGACGGTCTCGTCCTCGGTGAACGTCGACATCCGCGTCATGCAGCCCAGGCGCGGCCTGCCGTTGATCTCCATGGAGCAGGAGCCGCACTTGCCGGCCTTGCAGTTCCAGCGGCAGGCCAGATCGGGGGTTTCGGTGGCCTGCAGACGGTGGATGATGTCGAGGACGACTTCGCCCTCGTTCACCTCGACGTCGAAGTCACGCAGGTCGCCGCCGGACGCGTCGCCGCGCCAGACACGGAAGTGGCGTTTCACTCTGCCTCGCTCTCGGCCAGTTCCTCGGCGGTCAGATATTTGGCCAGTTCGGCCCGGTCGAAGAGGCCGAGCAGCTCGTCGCGCATCCGCGGCACGGGCTTGCGGTCCAGGTGCACGTCGCCGGTGTCGTCGAGGGAGCAGACCAGGTTGATCCGGCGCCATTGCGGGTCCATCCGGGGGAAGTCCTCGCGGGTGTGGCCGCCGCGGGACTCCTCGCGTTCCAGCGCAGCCTTGGCGGTGCATTCCGAGACGACCAGCATGTTGCGCAGGTCGAGGGCGAGATGCCAGCCGGGGTTGTACCGCCGGCCGCCGGCCGCGGCGACGTTCGCCACCCGGGCCCGGAGCTCGTGGAGACGTTTGAGGGCGTCGCTGAGTTCGCCTTCGCGCCGGATGATGCCGACCAGGTCACCCATCACCGCCTGCAGATCCTGTTGCAGTGTGTACGGGTTCTCGCCGTCAGCCCGTACCAGCGGCGCGCACGCCACCTCCACCGCCGCCGCCACGTCCACCTTGGCCGGTCGTGGCCGGCGGTCGAGCGTGTCGACGTAGGCGGACGCGTGTTCACCGGCCCGTTTGCCGAAGACCAGCAGGTCGGAGAGGGAGTTGCCGCCGAGCCGGTTGGAGCCGTGCATGCCGCCGGACACTTCACCGGCCGCGAACAGGCCCTGCACCGTGCCGTGCGCGGCGGTGGTGTCCGGGTCGACCTCGATGCCGCCCATCACGTAGTGGCAGGTGGGCCCGACCTCCATCGGCTCCTTGGTGATGTCGACGTCGGCCAGTTCCTTGAACTGGTGGTGCATCGACGGCAGCCGGCGGATGATCGTCTCGGCCGGCATCCGGGTGGACACGTCCAGGAAGACGCCGCCGGCGGGGCTGCCCCGGCCCGCTTTGACCTCGCTGTTGATGGCCCGGGCCACCTCGTCGCGGGGGAGCAGTTCGGGTGGGCGGCGGTTGTCGTCGGGGTCGGTGTACCAGCGGTCGGCCTCGTCCTCGGTCTCCGCGTACTGCTTGCGGAACACGTCGGGCACGTAGTCGAACATGAACCGCTTGCCGTCGGAGTTGCGCAGTACGCCGCCGTCGCCGCGGACCGATTCGGTGACCAGGATGCCCTTCACGCTGGGCGGCCAGACCATGCCGGTCGGGTGGAACTGCAGGAACTCCATGTTGATCAGGGTGGCTCCGGCGCGCAGGGCCAGCGCGTGGCCGTCGCCGGTGTACTCCCAGGAGTTCGAGGTGACCTTGTAGCTGCGGCCGACACCACCGGTCGCCAGCACCACGGCGGGGGCTTCGAACAGCAGGAACTCGCCGGTCTCGCGGTAGTAGCCGAAGGCGCCGGCCATCCGGTCGCCGTCCAGCAGCAGCTCGGTGACGGTGGTCTCCTGGAACACCCGGATCCGGGACTCGTAGTTTCCGGTCGCCGCGAAGTCCTCCTGCTGCAGCGAGACGATCTTCTGCTGAAGGGTGCGGATGAGTTCCAGGCCGGTGCGGTCGCCGACGTGTGCCAGTCGCGGGTATTCGTGGCCGCCGAAGTTGCGCTGCGAGATCTTGCCGTCCTTGGTGCGGTCGAACAGCGCGCCGTACGTCTCCAGCTCCCAGATCCGTTCCGGCGCCTCCTTGGCGTGCAGTTCGGCCATCCGGAAGTTGTTGAGGAACTTCCCGCCGCGCAGGGTGTCGCGGTAGTGGACCATCCAGTTGTCGCGCGAGTTGACGTTGCCCATCGCGGCTGCCGCGCCGCCCTCGGCCATCACCGTGTGGGCCTTGCCGAACAGCGACTTCGAGATGATCGCGGTGCGTTTCCCGGCGAGCCGGGCCTCGATCGCCGCGCGCAGTCCGGCACCACCGGCACCGATCACGACGACGTCGTACAGATGGCGTTCGACGGAGGTGGTCATCGGTCCTCCTCAGTTGATGACGCGCAGGTCGGAGAACCAGCCGGCGGACAGGCCCATGATGTAGAAATCGGTCAGCGCGAGAGTGCCGAGGGTGATCCAGGCCAGTTGCATGTGCCGGGCGTTCAGTGCCGAGACCAGGGTCCACAGGCGATAGCGGATCGGATGCCGGGAGAAGTGCTTCAGGCGTCCGCCGACGATGTGCCGACAGGAATGACAGGACAGTGTGTACGCCCAGAGCAGGATCACGTTGGCCCAGAGGATCACGTTGCCCAGTCCGAGGCCGGTCGTCTGCGCGTGGACCGCGTCCCACGTGTTGATCACCGAGATGACGCCCGCCGCGTAGAAGGCGAACCGGTGTGCGTTCTGGAAGACCAGCGGGAACCGGGTCTCCCCGGAGTAGTTCCGGTGCCCGTCCGGCACGGCGCAGGCCGGCGGTGACAGCCAGAACGCCCGGTAGTACGCCTTGCGGTAGTAGTAGCAGGTCAGCCGGAAGAGCAGCAGGAACGGCAGGGTGAACGCCGCTTCGGGGATCAGGAAGAAGCTCGGCAGCGGCGTGCCGAACATGGCAGCCGGTCCACAGAGGTCGGTCAGGCACGGGGAGTAGAACGGCGTGAGGTAGTGGAACTCCTCGACGAAGAACCACTGGTGCATGAAGACCCGGACGGTCGCATATGTCACCCAGGCGCCCAGTCCGACGAAAGTGATCAGTGGGGCCAGCCACCACCGGTCCGTCCGCAGTGTCCGCGCGGTGATCGCCGCGCGGGGGCGTGGTGCCGTCGTCGTCATGCCCGTCTCCTCACGGAAACCATCGACAGTGATCTGGGGCACACGTTACGCCGTACGTCCGACGAAAAGGGGACCGGGATCACCAATCAGCCATCCTGGTCCCCAAAGACGATCACCAATGCGGTAATGGATCTAGCCGGACGCGTTCCCGGTGATGTTCCACTCGGACAGTCGCAGCGCCGGGGCGGCCCATCGCGCGCGTCCCCAGGCCTGCGGCAGCAGCACCGATTCGCCGCCGATCCCGAGGACCCGGCCCGGACCCAGAGCCTGCGGGTACGACTGGGTGAAGCGCACGTTCCCCACCGGCGCGGTGATCTCGCCGTCCTCGATCAGCCACACCCCGTTGCGGGTCAGGCCGGTCACCACCAGGCTCTTCTGGTCCAGCACCCGGGTGTACCAGAAATCGCTGACCAGCAGTCCACGCCGGACCCCGGCGACCAGCGGCCGGGCCGACGAGACGACGAAGTCCGGCCCGTCCGTCACGACGGCCGGCCCGGGTTCCATGCGCAGGTGCGCCGGCATCGGCCCCCACGACCGCGACGACGGTGACGCGTGCCCGGTCGAGACGCCGCCGGCCTGCGCGGCGGAGAGCCGGTCGTGCGTGACGGCCGTGGTCACCCCCTCGCGGACCAGCACGAGCTGCTGCCGGGGAGTGCCCTCGTCGTCGAACGGCAGACCGCTGCCGCGCGGATCGTCCACGATGGTCACCGACGGGTCGAACTGTGGCACTCCGGGCTCGGCGAACGACTGGCGCTGCGCGAACGCCCGCCCGTTGAACCCGAACATCGCGAGGTTGTCCAGCAGATCGCTGACCGCGTCCGGTTCGAGCACCACCTCGTAGTGGCCCGGTGGCAGCTCCACCGGCTGCCGGGCGGCCCGCGCCTTGGCCGCGGCCCGGGCGCCGAGTGCCGCCCCGTCCAGGTCGGCGAGCCGGGGCGAGGCCAGCCGGGCCACCCCGTCGGCGCCGTCGAGGCGGGCGATCCCGTCGAACGCGGCCTCCACGGCCCGGCCCTCCACCGCCTGACCGGCGGTGTTCGCGAAGGCGGCCGAGACGGCGACGGTCCGGCAGTACCCGGCCGTCTCCAGCCCGTCCGCCGCCCGGACGAAGTCGCGGACCAGGGCGGCCCGCTGCTCCGGGGTGGCCCGCGCGGTGGCCTCGTCGAAGCCGTCCGCGCCGAGACCGCCGGAGGAGAGGTGCAGAGCCGCCGGCGGAATGAGCCCCGGCCACGCCGCGTCCGGCGGGCTGACCCGGGCCGCCGCGATCGTCCGCTCGACCAGCGCGCGCAGGCCGTCCGGCCCGGTGACGGTGCTCGACGCGCCGGTGGTCCGGCCGTCCAGGTGCAGGCGCAGGCGTACGCCCGTGGTCGCCTCCGCCACGTTCTGGTGGATCATCGAGGTGGCGAAGCGGGTCAGCGCCTCGGTGTCGTGCCGGACGACCACCTCCGCCTCCGCGTCCGGGCCCGCCAGCGCGCGGACCAGCTCGACCATCCTCGCCGCGATCGGCAGTTCGGCGCTCATCCGCGTACCCCCACCCGGACGTCGGTGAATCGAGCCGGCGCCGCCGGATGGCCGGTGTGCCCGATCTGGCCGGGCTGGCCCTTGCCGCAGTTCGGCGTGCCCCAGGCGACCGTCTCGTTCGAGAGCATGTCCATCGACTGCCAGAACTTGGGGCCGATCCCGGTGTAGGTCGGGTTGCGCAGCATCCGGCCCAGCCTCCCGTTCTTGATCTCGTAGCCGACCTCGCAGCCGAACTGGAAGTTCAGCCGACGGTCGTCGATCGACCAGGACCGGTTGATGTCCATGAACACGCCGTCGTCGGTGGCCGCGATGATCTCGTCGAGGGTGTGCGGACCGGGTTCCAGGCCGACGTTCGTCATCCGGACCATGGGCAGCCGGGCCCAGCCGTCCGAGCGGACGCTCCCCGCGTAGTCCAGTCCGGCCAGCGCCGCCGAGTCCCGTCCGGCGAGGACGCCCTCCCAGATGCCCTCGCGGACCGCGTACCGCTTGGTGGCGGGGGTGCCCTCGTCGTCGAACCCGAAGCTGCCCAGCGCGCCGGGGAAGGACGGGTCGATGGTGATGTTCATCAGCTCGGAGCCGTACCGCAGTGAACCCAGCCTGCTCAGGTCCAGCCAGCTGGTGCCGGCGAAGGCCGCCTCCCAGCCGAGGATCCGGTCCAGTTCGATGGCGTGCCCCACCGACTCGTGGATCTGCAGGGCCAGCTGTTCGCCGCCGAGCACCAGCGTGGTCTCGCCGGACGGGCAGAGCGGCGCGGTCAGCAGCGCCCGGGCCTCCTGCGCCATCCGGGGTGCGTTGCCGACCAGGTCGATCTCCTCGACCAGTTCCCAGCCGCGGGTGCCGAACTGTCCCCGGTGCGACGGCCAGGACCGCCGCTGGATCTCGCCGTCACCGAAGGCCATCGCGGTCACGCCCGCGCCGCACTCCCGGATGTGCTGGTCGATGCGGTGGCCCTCGCTGGAGACGAACCACTTACGGGTGTCCCAGATCGCGTAGTTGGCCTCGGCCATGTCGGCACCGGCGCCGGTGGCCGCGGCGGTCGCCCGGACCAGCAGGTCGCCCTTGTCGGAGAGCGGTACACCGAGCGGATCGATCACGCAGTCGCTGGTCCAGCTCGCCGTCACGGCGGTGGCGCCGACCAGCTCGATCGGGGGTCCGGGAACCGCGGCGCTCGCGGCGGCGATCTGCGTGGCGCGGCGTCCGGCCGTACGTGCCGAGGACTCCGACAGCTCGGGTACGGCGAAGAAGCCCCAGCTGGAGCCGACGAGTGCCCGGACTCCCAGCCCGGCGCTCTCGTCGGAGCTCAGGTCCTCGACCGCCCCGTCCCGTGCCGACATAACCTCGGTGCGGCGCACCATGACGCGCGCGTCCGCATAGCGGGCGCCGGCGTCGAGCGCGGCCTGCACGGCCGCGCCCGCCTCATCGAAGTGGGTCATGTCCCGACCCTATGCGCCGCCTCCGGGCAGGATCAGGCGGATCGATGGACGAGGGGACCAGGCGGATCGCTGGAGGAAGAGGATCAGGCGGATCGCTGGAGGAAGGCGAGTTCCTCCTCGAGTCCCGCGGCCGGCAGCGAGGTCGCCCCGGGCAGTTCCGCCCCGATGACCAGCAGCCGGCCGGCGGCGGGGGTGTCCTCGGCCACCGCGGTCAGGCTGTGGTGCTGGTAGACGTGCCCCGAGTCGGACGGGTCACCCAGGTAGCGTTCGGCGAGCGCGCGCGGCAGGTCCGCCCACTCCAGCACCGGATCGCGGGCCACCCCGCGGTGGAAGACCTCCGGGTCGCGCAGCACCGCCAGGGCCGCCAGCCAGCCGCCCAGCCCGGTGCCGCGCACCGCGACCCGGCTCAGGTCCAGGTCCGGGTGCTTGCCGAGCAGGGCGCGCAACGCGTCGGACAGGTCGGCCGGCGCCAGATCGGCGAGCCGGCGGTGCACCGCCTTCTCGAAGCTGGGCGCCACTCCGGGCGTACCCCGGCCGTCGATGCTGACGACGGCGAAGCCGGAGTCGGCCCACCACTGCCGTTCCTGCCAGGCGGACCGGTCGGCGAGCACCTGCTGGTGTCCGGGGCCCTCGCCGAGGGCGAGCAGCACCGGCAGCCGGGTTCCGGCGAGGAAACCGCGGGGGTAGAGCACCGCGGCCGGCAGCCGCCGGTCGGTGACCCGTTCCAGCACCGGCTCGGGCCGGTACGGCAGGTCGGCCGCCAGCGACCGCAGCGCCGCGACCTCGGTGTCGCCGCGCCACACCCGGTCGCCGGCCACCATCACGTCGCCGCCCACGGTGACCGGCCGTGTCCCGGTCAGCCCGGTGATCCGGCGGACCTCCGGGCCGCCCCCACCCAGCGAGGTACGCACCCGGAACACCTCCCGCACCGCCGGGTCGCCCAGGCTGCCCTCCACGATCAGGTCGGGCGCCCCGGCCGGACCGTCGGCGCGGGGCAGTGTCCCGGCGACCCGGCGCACGTAGAGCCCGGGCGGCGTGAGCAGGCTGCCGTCGGCGAACAGGCAGCGTGCGTCGAAGCCGTCGTGGGCCAGTTCCCCGCCGACCAGCACGCGTCCGTCCGGCAGGTGCCGGGGTGTGCCCGGGATCGGCTCCACCCAGCGGGCGTCGGCGAGTTCCGCGTGCACCTGGGTCTCCCCGGTCCGGGGGTCGACCGACAGCACCAGGCCGTGCTGCTGCATCCGGCGCAGCACGGTGATCAGCGGCCCGCCGCCGGCCCAGCGCACCTGCGCCAGATAGGGGTACGTCTCCCGGTCCCAGTGCACGTCGACCCAGCCCTCGTCGAGGTCGAGCAGGTGCAGGCTGGCCGCCCCGGCGGTGCGTACCGCGAGGATCTGCCGGCCGTCCGGCGACCACCACCAGCCGCGCGTCCGCTCGAACTCCGTCGAGCCGCTCCCGGCGAGACCCCAGCAGATCTTGCCGCCGTGTTCGCGCCACGCGTTGCCGGGTTCGCCGGCGAGCAGCCGGTCGCCGTCCGGGCCGGTGATCCGCAGCGCCGCCGAGCCGTCCGGGTCGGCCACGTACCCGATGGTGCGTCCCTGCGGGTCGGGCCGGGGATCGTGGACCGGGCCCTCGCCACCGATCGCGGTCACCTCGCCGGTGAGCAGATCGGCGCGGAACAGCTCGCCGTGCCGGGCGAACGCCGCGGTCCGGGCGAGGCGGTCGGTCGCGTACGACGCCACCGGACCGTGCGCCACCCGGCGTTCGACGCCGCCGGCCAGGTCCAGCAGCCACAGTTCGTCGTCCGGTTCGTCGGGTCCGGGCGACCGGAGGAAGGCGACGCGGGCTCCGTCGGCGCCGATGGTCACCGTGTGCGGGGCGCCGTGGCGGAAGCCAGCGGTACGCCCGGCGAGTCCGGGGTACTCCACGCTCCACAGCATCGCTGATCGCCACCGCCTCGTGGAGGGGAAACCGCGGGCTGGGCGGGCGAAGTCGTCGGTGGTCGCGCGTACAGTATCGGCCGTGACCGCTACAGACACGTTGCCCGCCCGCCGGTTGCTGCTGGTGCACGCGCACCCCGACGACGAGGTGACCGGCACCGGCGCCACGATGGCGCACTACGTCTCCGCCGGCGCCCACGTCACGTTGGTGACCTGCACCCTCGGCGAGGAGGGCGAGATCCATGTGCCGGCCCTGGAGCGCCTGGCGGCCGGGCAGGCCGATCAGCTCGGCGGCTACCGGCTGGTGGAGTGGGAGCGGGCCTGCGCCGCGCTGGGGGTGACCGACCACCGGATGCTCGGCGGGGCCGGCCGCTACCGCGACTCCGGGATGATGGGCCTGCCGACGAACGACGATCCGCGGGCCTTCTGGCAGGCGGACCTGGACGAGGCCGCGGCGCACCTGGTGGAGATCATCAAGGAGATCCGCCCGCAGGTCATGATCACCTATGACCCGAACGGCTTCTACGGACACCCCGACCACATCCAGGCCCACCGGGTCGCGATGCGCGCCGCCGAGCTGGCCGGCGACATCGGCCCGGAGAAGATCTACTGGACGGCGATGCCGCTGAGCGTGCTCGAGGACGGCATGGCGGCCTTCCGCGAGCTCGACGACAACCCGTTCGCCGGTGTCGAGTCGGTCACCGACCTGCCGTTCGGCACGCCGGACGCGGAGATCGCGGCCCGGATGGACGGCACCGACCACTACGCCAAGAAGACCGCCGCGATGAAGGCGCACGCCACCCAGATCCCGGACAACTCCTGGCTCTACGGCATCGCCGGCGACTTCGGCGGCGAGTTCATGGGCGTGGAGTACTTCACTCTCGCCAAGGGCGCGCGTGGCCCCGGTGCGGGACCGCACGAGTGGGAGGACGACCTGTTCAGCGGCCTGGAGATCGCCGACTGATGACGACCTCCGAGGTGGAGACCGAGCCGGCGGCCGCACCCCGGGTGCCGTGGTCCGGCTGGGAGCGCGTGATCCGGGCCGGCGGCGTGGTCGTGTCGATCCTCGCCACCCTGGTCACCGCCCTCGTCGAGATCGAGTTGAGCGCGTTCCGCGTCGGCAGCGTGGCGGCGCTGCTCGACGGCGACTCGCCGTGGACCGGTGGCGGCGCTCTGATCCCGATCGCGACCCCGGTCGCGGTCGGTCTCAACCTGGCCATCGCCTGGTTCGCCGAGACCACCACCGGACGCCGGTGGGCGGTCGGCGTGCCCTGGGCGTTGTGGACGCTGCTGATGCTGGCCGCCGCCGGCACCCGGAAGGCCGAGGGCGACCTGCTGTTCCAGGGCGACAACTGGACGGTCCTGCTGACCATCACCGCGGGCAGCCTGACGTTCGCCGTCTATGCGTACAAAATGATTCTTAAACCACCGACTGCCAGCTGACTCTCAGCACGCCTCTAGGAATCCCCGCGCACCATCCGCGAAGATGCACGAGAGTTCGACAGATTTTCACGTTCGCTGGGAGGAACAATGACGCAGCAGCGCTGGTTCCGGATCACGGTGCTGGCGGCCGGGCTGTTCGCGATCAACGCGGTGGCACGCCTGGTGGTCCGGTTCGGGTTCGACGGTGACAACATCGCGCAGAACCGCGGCTCGACCGCGATGTTCGCGCTGATCGCGCTCGTGCTGGGGGTGCTCACCTTCCTCCGCGCGCATCGCACGGCGCCGTCCGGTTGGCTGCCCGACGTGGGCTTCGGCGCCCTCGGCGGCATGCTGCTGACCGTCCTGGTGGGACCGCTGCTCAACGGCAACGCCCCGTTCGCGAACGGCGCCGGCGACTTCTTCCTGCAGGTCTGGCTCTACGCCGGCTGCGCGATCGTCGGCAGCGCCCTCGGTTACGGCCTGGCCGTCGTGCTCGGCCGTGACTACCGGTCGCGTGCGCTGCAGGCGTATTCCGCGCAGCGCACCAACCGTCCACGCCGGGTGGTCGGCCGCTGAGGGGTCACCCCGGCGGCGCCTCCCGCGTCAGATAGGTGTGGTGGGTGCTGAAACCCATCCGGCCATACAGCGTGACCGCCGGTGTGTTCCGCTCCTCCACCTGCAGATAGGCCCGGGTCGCGCGATGCTGCGTGCCCCACTGCGCCAGCGCCCGCACGACGTGCTGCGCCAGGCCGCGCCGGCGTGCGGCCGGCGCGGTCTGCACCAGCGAGATGCCGAGCCAGTGGTCCGGGCCGGTCACCGCGCCACGGGCCACCGCGATCAGGTCACCCTCCGCGTCGCGGACATGAGCGAAAACCTTGTCGGGTACGCCGTTGAGCACGCGTAACGCCGTCGCCGGCAGGGTGCCCTTGTGCTCGGCGACCATCGCGTACCAGTCGTCGGAGGCGGCGTCGGCCAGATCCACCGGCGGCAGGTCGGACCGGGCCGGGGCGGCCAGCAGCGGCGCCAGCGGCGTGGTCTGCACCAGGGTCAGCGGGCGGGTGCCCCATCCGCGGGCGTCCAGAGCGGCATTGACCGGGGCGGCGAGCGGCATCGGGGCGTTGATCAGGGGTTGCTGGCCGCGGCCGGCATACCAGGCCGTCACCGCGTCGATGGCGGCCTCCAGGGGCCGATCCGGATCGCCCACCGCGAGCGCCGAGTTGGCCCGCCCGGTCCAGTTGTCCGCGGCCCGCAGGATCCAGCCGCCGAGCCGGGCGCGCACCGGCGCCGGCCAGGCCAGATCGGCTGCCAGCTCGAGGGCTGTCACCTCGGCGGCGCGGGGCCGGCCGGCGGGCGGAACCCGCTTCGCCCGGTGGACCTCGGCCAGGGGCACACGGAGGGTGCCCTTGTCAGTCGCCAGTGTGAGATCGGTCTCGGTAAGGTCGACCAGCTCACCGAGCGCATCCGTGAAGAGCGTGCGCTCACCGGTTACGCCTACAATTCGCCGTACCACCACCCGGTGTCCCACATCCTGCTGTCGGAGCACGTAGTACCTCCCTCGGCGGGAATACTAGGCTTTGCAATCGTCGTCGGCGGTTCCCGCGGCGTGGCTCTGAAGGGAAAGACCCGTGACCTACATCATCGCTGAGCCCTGCGTCGATGTCCTCGACAAGGCATGCATCGAGGAATGCCCGGTCGACTGCATCTACGAGGGCAACCGGATGCTCTACATCCACCCCGATGAGTGCGTCGACTGCGGGGCCTGTGAGCCGGTCTGCCCCGTCGAGGCGATCTTCTACGAGGACGACGTCCCGGAGCAGTGGAAGGACTACACGAACGCCAACTACGAGTTCTTCGAGGACCTCGGCTCGCCCGGTGGCGCCTCCAAGGTCGGCAAGATCGAGAAGGACGCGACATTCGTGGCCGCTCAGGCGCCGCGCGGCGGCGACCACTGAACGCTCGGTCGTCGGCCCTGCCGGACTTCCCCTGGGACCTGCTGGAGCCGGCCAAAGCCAAGGCCGCGGCGCACCCGGACGGCATCGTCGACCTCTCCGTCGGCACGCCGGTCGACCCGGTCCCGCCGGTCGTCCGGCAGGCCCTCGCCGACAACTCCGACACGCCCGGCTACCCGCTGACGGCCGGCACCCCGGCACTGCGTGACGCCATCGGCGGGTGGCTCGCCCGGCACGGCCGGACCTCGGCCGAGCTGGGCGTGCTGCCCACCATCGGCTCCAAGGAACTGGTCGCCTGGCTGCCGACGCTGCTCGGCGTCGGCCCCGGCGACAGGGTGGTCATCCCGTCGGTCTGTTACCCGACATACGAGGTGGGCGCCCGGCTGGCCGGCGCCGAGGTGATCCGGTCCGACTCGCTGACCGCGCTCGGCCCGGACCGCCGGATCGCGATGATCTGGATCAACTCGCCGTCCAACCCGACCGGCAGGGTGCTCCCCGTCGAGCACCTGCGCAAGGTCGTCACCTGGGCCCGCGAGCGCGGCGTCACGGTGGTCAGCGACGAGTGCTACCTCACTCTGGGCTGGGAATCGACACCGGTGTCGATCCTCGACGACCGGGTGACCGACGGCGACCCGACCGGCGTCATCGCCGTGCACTCGCTCTCCAAACGGTCGAACCTGGCCGGCTACCGCGCCGGATTCGTCGGCGGCGACAAGGCGATCATCAGGGAACTGCTGGCGGTCCGCAAACACGCCGGCATGATCGTCCCGGCGCCGGTGCAGGCGGCCATGGTCGCCGCACTGACCGACGAGACGCACGTCGACGAGCAGCGCGCCCGCTACGCGGCCCGTCGCGACGTGCTGAGGACCGCACTGGTCAAGGCGGGGTTCGAGATCAGCCACTCGGAGGCCGGCCTCTACCTGTGGGCCACCCGCGACGAGGAGTGCTGGGCCACCGTGGACCGGCTCGCGGCTCGCGGCATCCTGGCCGCGCCGGGCGCCTTCTACGGCCCGTCCGCGGCCCGGCACGTCCGGGTCGCCCTGACCGCGTCCGACGAGCGGGTGTCGGCGGCCGCGGACCGGCTCGCGGAGCCGTTCACGGACTGACCGCTGTTCCGTTCTGCTGTTTCGTTGCCACGGCATCGGGAACCATCGTCACCGCGACGAGATCCCGGTGCCGTGTCGCCGTTTCAGGACGTGGCCCGGGTGCCGCCTTGTGGCGATGTCCTACGGTCCCGTTGCACCCCGTTTCAGTCTGGTGCCGTTCCGGCGCTTCGCCGCCGTCTCACGTATTGCCGCCGCTTGGCCTGCCGAGGAGGATCGTGACCACCACCGAACCCACCGAGATCGTCGTGCACGGGCAGGCACACCGCGAGGTGCCGCCGGATCTGGCGGTGTTCTCGGCCACGGTGTCCGCCTCGGACCGCGACCGCAGGACCGTGGTGGACCGGCTGACCCGCCGCGCTGCCGACGTCACCGCGGTGCTCGACCGGCACGGCCCGGCCGTCGAGAAACGCGAGACCACCGGGGTTCGCGTGCACCCCGAGATGAAACGACGGGAGAAGGTCTCCGCGTACACCGGAAACATCTCGACGACGGTGACCGTGAGCGACTTCGGGGTGCTCGGTGAGATCCTCGCCGAATTGGCCGCCCAGGAACTCACCACGATCGACGGCCCCTGGTGGCAGCTGCGCCCCGGCAGCCGGGCCGGAGCCGACGTCCGCCGGGAGGCGGTGGCCGACGCTCTCGAGTGCGCCCGGGACTACGCCGCCGCGGTCGGCGCCGAAGTGGACCGGATCGTCGAGATCGCCGAGGCGGAGACCGGCGGCGGGCGCCCGATGTTCCGCGCGTTCGGCGGCGGCGTGGCCGAGATGGCCGCCGACGCCCCGGCGTTCGACCTGTCCCCGCAGGAGCAGGTCGTCGAGGCGCGGGTACGACTCCGGGTCACGATCACCGACCCGACGGTCCTCCGGGCCTCCTAGAGCCGTCCGGGCTTCCCTGGTGTGTGGGCCGGCGGTTCCGGCGCCGTGGCCGGGGCGTCTCGTCAGGAGGCGGGGACCAGGGCCTGCGCATGGACCGGGACGCTGAACGTCGCCCCGCGGCAGGCCTCCGGCGACCCGGGACTCAGGGTCAGCGCGCCGGTCAGCACGAACGCGCCGATGGTGTTCCGCTGCACCTCCCACGACACCGGGAAGACCCGCTGGTTGACCTCGACCCGCGGGTCCACACAACCCGCCTCGCGGTGCGCGTCGTCGGCGATCACCGGTTCCGTGCTGCGGGCGATCGACGTGATCCGGATCGGCACGCCATGCTGGTTGGGTACGGTCACCGTCAGATCGGCGGTCTGATCGGCCCGCGGTGCCTGGCTCGGGTCGGAACTCCCACTCAGCGCGATCTCCACCACGGTCCGCGGCCCGTCGAACGGCTCCGTCGGCCCGTTGAGCCGCCAGTACGCCCACGCCGCGCCCGCGTTCGCCAGCAACGCCGCCATCGCCGCCGCGGTGAGGATCACCCGCGCCCGCCGGTCGAACCGTCGGCGCGGCTTCCGGCGTACCTCCCAGGTCGGCTCTTCATGATCCGCCGTCGCCAACGAGATGTGTGCCTCCGGCGGCTGCCCGCTGTTCGCCTGCAGCGACTGCCCGATGGTCGTCCCTGTCGGCCGCCCGATGGTCGCCTCGATCGGCTGCCCGCTGTCGGCGACGGGGTGACGCGAGAGTCCTTCGCCCGCACGGAAACTCGTCAGGACGTCACGCCGATTCACGATGCGGCCTCCCCGACGACGGCCGCGAGCGAATCGCTCAGGTCTGGCATGCGGCTCGTTCCTCCTCGAAGGCCGGCGGGAATGATGCCGTGGTCGGCGCTCATACAACGTTCCCCGATAGAGATGTCCGATGTGATCGGTTTTCCGTCCGCCGTTCTGGACGCGTAAATCGGACAGGTACAACCGACCGGCTTACCCCGCCCGAGGTATCTCGAGCGAAGTGTACCTTTTGCCGCCTTCCGACCGATCAGTTCCACTACGGGTGTCATCAGCGCGGACACCGCCGTAGCTCATCGGACCCCTCCCGCCAAATCCGCGAGGATCGCTGCCCGCTCGCCTGCTTACCGATCTTGGTGCGCTGACCATCGCGGGCGGTGGTCAGCGCACCAAGATCTCCCCGGAGGCGAGCCGCTGGCGTGAAGCGGCTACGGGGTCGGCTCCTCGGAGGGGGTGACCGTGGCCGGAGAGGTCACGGCTTCGGTGGTCTCCCGGGTCTGCGTCGGAGCGGGCGAGGACGTGGTGGGGAGCGCCTTCGTGGGTGTCGGTGCCGGCGTCAGCGCCGGTTCAGGAACGGTGACCGCCGATTCGGTCTTCTTCTTGCCTTTCCCGGCGAGATCCGGCTCCGAGACGGTAGCCGTGTCCTTCTTCGCCGGTGGCACCCCGGGAACCTTCAGCGGGTCGCTCGCCGGGCCGGTCCAGCGCGTGCCCGCAACGGCGTGCACGGTGTAGCGGCGGGCCGTCACGATCGTCGCCAGGTCCCGGTCCACGCACGACACGGCTCCGGCCGCTCCGGTGCAGGCCGTCACCGGCGGCTTCCCGTCGATCAGTCGGGTGACGACGTATCCGCCCACCGGCTGCCCCTGCTCGAACCGCACCGCCTTCCAGGAGATCCTCGTCCCGACCAGCGCGACGGAGGCGGACGGCTTCGCCATCTCCGGCATCCGCGCCGCCTTCGCCGTGATCACCGGCGCATTGCCGGGAACGACCCAGCCGGCCCACGCGCTGAGGCCGGCGCCCAGAACCGAGACGCCGGCCACCCCGGCCGCTATGACAGCGACCGCACCCACCCGCCTCATCGGCCGACCCGCACGGCGCTGGCGGTGATCTTCAGCTGGAACGTCGTCCTCTGGCACGCGTCCGCGACCGAGTTCGGCATGGTCACCTCGAGCTCTCCGGCACTCCGCCGCCCCCGCGCCTGCACACTCAGCGGCAGGGTGCCCAGGTACTGCCCGATCCGCAGATTCGCCGCCGCGGGCTGACAACCGCGCTTCGAGGTCGAGGCGACCTTGGCCTCCACCGAGCGCACACTGATCGAGAACGGATAGGGATTCGCAAACGTCAGCCTGGTCCGCTTCGCGGCCCCAGGATAGAGATCAACAACAGGCGTCGAACTCACCTCGAACGCGACAGCCGAGACGTTCGCGACCTCCGCCTCAGAGGTACGAGTCCCGGCCGCACTCCAGATGCAGGCCAGCGCCGTCACGCCGGCCACCGCCCGCCAAGCCGCCCGCTGCACCCGAGATCTAGCTCGCATCGCTTCTCCCACTTGCGGTGAGCGGTACACCGAAGGTCGCTCCCTGGCACGCCGAGTCGGACGCGTTGGTCATCCGGATCGCTTGGGAGATCAGGAAGTTCTCGGTGGTTCGCGCGGGAACGCGCCAGGCCACGCTGTAGCTCGACGCCGTCAGGGAGATGCCGGTCTGATTGCATCCGGCGTTCTTGTGCGGGGTGTCCACGGTGACCGGACCGGCGCCGCCGCGGATCGTGGTCACCAGAACGGGGAACCGATTGTCGTTCTTGACACGGACGGTGAGCGCGGACGTCGATCCGGGGAAGAGCGGCTCATCGGGGCGAGGGTGTGCGGTCAGCGTCAGGTTCAGGGCGGATCCCGCCGCGGCGCTCGAGGCCCCGGATCCGCCAAGCCGCCAGTAGGCCCAGGCGGCGCCGCCGCTGACGGCAAGCGTGGCGGCAACTGTCATGGCAATGACGGATCGAGACCGGAGCGATGATGCGAGCACGGTGCCAGTCCTGTCTGAGAAGTCATGGGATAGGGAAAGCCGTGGGGGATACCCGGGACCCGGGTATCCCCCACGGCTGGTGATCAGGCGGCGTTGCTCCGGGCGGCCAGAGCCACCTTGAAGCTGAAGACGGCGCCCTGGCACTCGTCGGCGGCGTTGGGGAGCATGCGCAGGGAGCCCGCGTATTCGATGGTCTTGGTGCCGTTGCCGCCTGCCGTCTTCGCCGGGACGACGAGGTCCGTGGCCCCCGCCGGCAGGGCTGCGTCGACGAATGCGATGTCCCCGGCGCCACAGCCCGCTTTGTTGGAACTGAAGTCCGAGAACGTGATGTCGGTGACGGCCACCGGGAAGGTGTTCGGGTTGGCCACCTCGAACTTGACGTCAGCGGTTCCGCCCGGGACGAGAGCGGTCGTGCTGGTGGTGTTGGGAGTGACGACGAGTTCCGCAGCCTGGCCCGAGGCCGCGGAGGCCGAGCCTTCTCCCTGAAGCAGCCAGGCGGCGAACGCGGCACCGGCTCCGCCGACGGCCACGACGGCGGCGGTGACGACGGCGACGGAACGCTTGGTGGTCTTGCTCATGGTGGTGTTCCTCCTGGAACGAGTCAGCGTCGAGCAACCCAGGGCGGGCCGGGAGCGACCCTTGCGGGGTGTGCGTCGTTAAGCGGGTTGTCGCCGGAGCCTCGAGGCGTTCCGGCGCTGCGACAAAGATGTCTGAAACGCTCAACCACGGCGATAGTTCTTCCTGCCGACCCTTTGCGGGCAAAACGCCGCCCCAAGCGAGCTGATCCGGCTACCCCGACCGGGTGAGAAGATCCGCGCCGGGTGTGGCCCGTGACCCGGCTGGAGATCGACCGGACTCGGCCTCAGCGGGATGGATGTCGGCAGGCATCGCGGCGGGGCGGGGTCAAGCCCGAGAATTTCTCAGCCCGCGGTGCGTGCCCGGCGGGGGCCGGGAAACGCGAATCTCCCCCGCGGTACGGCTCCGCCGGCATGGACGGGGTTGCTGCCGCGGCACACTAACGGGTTAACCAGGTAAGACAGTCATCCCCTGAAAGAGGCTTCCGGGTTATGCCTCTGTCGGCCGGACGGCCTGGACCAGGAACCGGTGGGAGCGGACGGTGAACTCGCCGCGGACCCGGATGGTGGCTGCCAGGCGGGCCAGTTCCCGTTCGTACTTCTGCGGGGAGAAGTCGCGGATCTGCCAGGGGACCGTGCGCAGCTGGTGGACCACCGCCGTGATGTCCCGGAAGACCATGGCGGGGTGTTCCTCGCGGACGTCGGTGACCCGCAGGCCGGCGGCCTCCAGCATGGTCACGGCGGCCGCGGCGTCCCAGCGGCGCGGCTGCGGGGGCGGGGCGCCCAGCGCGACGTTCAGGTCGGCCAGGTCGTCGCTGCCGACCTGCTGGGTGAGCAGCACGCCGCGGGGGCGCAGCAGGCGGGCGATGTCGTCGGCGGGGAGGCGGCCGTGGCGGCTCAGGACCACGTCGAACTCGTTCTCGCCGGCGGGGAGTTCGGTGAGGACCGAGACGCCGAACGGGGCGAGGCGTTCCCTCGCCGCGGGCGTGTTGCGGGACCAGGTCTCCAGGGCCACCGTGTGGCGGGGGAGTGGGGCCAGTTCGGCCAGCAGCTCGCCGCCGCCGGTGTCCAGGTCGAGGACGCTGGCGGCGTGCCGGACCAGGGGACGGGCCAGATCGGGATATGACCACGACGGCTCGGACGCCACGGCCAGGCCGTCCAGCCAGGCGAACTCCCACCCGGTCATGGAGGCGCCGGTAGCCGCGGCGTTGAGTTCGTCCTCCTGCCGGTTGCTGCGCACGCCCACGAAAGTAACCGGGCACCGGTCCCCCGGACGACTCGATCACGCGTCCTTTCCGGGACCGGTGCCGGACTGTGGCTGAACGGTTACCAGACGACCCCCGGTGGGGGTCTGCGGGCTCTTACGCGCGGACCGGCATCAGCAGCGAGAAACGGGTCTCGTCGCCGGGCACCCGGATGGCCAGCGGGTGCACCGGGCCGTCGAGTTCGAGCAGCAGCTGGCCGGAGCCGCCGGCGTCCAGCGCCTGCAGCAGGAACTCCCGGTTCACCGCGATGTGGGTGTCACCACCGGACTTCCACTCGTCCTCGCTGATCGGGCGGAGTTCGCCCGCGGCATTCAGGTCGAGGACCGTCACGGGGTACGCGCTGCCGTCGTGCTCCCGGTCGATCACCGGTGTGCCGGCCAACTGTGCGCGGAGGTGTTCCGTGCTGACCGTGACCTGGCGGGTGACCGGGCCCGCCGGGGCGAGCAGACGGCGGTAGTCCGGGAAGTCCAGGGCGATCGGCTTCTCCTCGAGCACACGGCCGCCGTGCTCCGCGCGTACCCCATCGGTGTGCAGGTCGAGAGTCACCGGGCCGGACCGGAACGCCCGCAGTTCGTCGCAGAAGGCCAGCGGCAGGAACTGCCGGGCCGGCTGCCCCTGGGTCTCGGCCGGCACCGAGGCGACGGCCAGCCGGTAACGGTCGGTGGCGACCAGCGTGAGCAGGCCGTCGGTGGTCTCGAAGAGCAGGCCGGCCGGGATCGGGCCGGGGCCGGACGGCGCGGCGAACCGTACCGCGTCGAGGGCCGAGGTCAGGTCGGCGGCGGGCAGGATGATGCGTGTCATCAGGTTCTCCTCCAGGTCGATCAGGGTGTGCAGGCGGAGGAGCTCACGACGGGCGTCGGCCAGGCCGGCTTCCAGGCGGGCCAGGTGCAGGTCGAGACGGTGGCGTACCCGGGCCGGGTCGCTCAGGTCACTCACCACCTGCGCGATCTCGGCGACCGGCATGCCCACCCGTCGCAGCCCGGCGATCAGCCGGGCCGCACGGATCTGCTCGCCGGTGTATCTGCGGTAGCCGGTCGCCCGGTCCACCACGGCCGGGACCAGCACGCCGGCGCCGTCGTAGAACCGCAGCGCGCTGACGCTCAGCCCGCTCGCCCGGGCCACCTCACCGATGCCTCGTGTGTCGCTCTCCACGTCACCCGACCTTGGTGTCTCGACCTGCTCGAGAGTCAAGCCTGCACGATCAGGGCGATGCCGAGGGCGGCCATCACCGTGGCGATCAGGCCGTCCAGGATCCGCCAGGCGACCGGGCGGGCCAGGACCGGGGCGAGCCGTCGGGCGCCGGCACCGAGCGCGGCGAACCAGGTCAGGCTGGCGACGGCCGCGCCGATGCCGAACGCCCAACGGTGGGCGTGCTGCTGGGCGACCGAGCCGAGCAGCAGCACCGTGTCCAGGTAGACGTGCGGGTTGAGGTAGGTCAGGGCCAGGCAGGTCAGCAGCGTCGCGCCCAGGGTGGCGGGTGCCCCGCCGGTGACCTCCAGCCGTTCCGGGCGCAGGGCACGGCGGGCGGCCAGCACGGCGTACCCCAGGAGGAACGCGGCCCCGGCCCAGCGGATCACGGTGACCAGGCCGGGGCGCGCGGTCAGGACCGCGCCGAGACCGGCGATGCCGGCGCAGATCAGCGCGAGGTCGGAGAGGGCACAGGTGAGCACCACCGGGAGTACGTGTTCCCGGCGCAGACCCTGACGCAGCACGAAGGCGTTCTGCGCGCCGATGGCGATGATCAGGACGGCGGACGCGACGAAGCCGGCCACAGCGGAGGAGAGCATGGGCCGAACGCTACGGACGGCTCACGGCGTACTCCAGCTAAAGATTTTGACGTTGGATTAGATTTTCTTACGTGGATCAGGTGCAGCTGGCGACGTTCCTGGCAGTGGTGACCGAGGGAAGTTTCGAGGCCGCGGCCCGGATGCTGCACGTCACCCCATCGGCGGTCAGCCAACGGATAAAGGCTCTCGAACAGTCGGTGGGACAGGTGCTGGTCCGCCGGGCCAAACCGTGCACGGCGACGACGGCCGGCCAGGCGCTGGTCCGGTTCGCCGGGCAGGTCGCCCTGCTCGAACGGGAGGCGATGGACCAGGCCCGCGACGGCACCCGGCTGGCGGTGGTGGTCAACGCGGACTCGCTGAACACGTGGTTCCCGCCGGCCCTCACCCAGGTGCCCGGGGTGCTGTTCGAGCTGCACACCGACGACCAGGACCACTCGGCCGACCTGCTGCGGGCGGGGGTGGCGATGGCCGCGGTGACCGCGGAGGACGTGGCGGTCCAAGGTTGCCGGGTGGAGCGGCTGGGTGTCATGCGGTACCTCGCGGTCGCCGCCCCGGGAGTGGACCCCGCCCGGGCGCCGATGGTGGTCTACAACCGCAAGGACCGGCTCCAGCACCGCTTCCTGGACGGTACGCCCGAACCGCCGGTCCACTACGTGCCCGCCGCGGCCGCCTTCGAGGAGACGATCCGTCTCGGCCTGGGCTGGGGGATGGTCCCGGAACAGAACGCCCGTCCGGAGATCGAGGCCGGCCGGTACGTGGACATCGCCCCCGGCCGGTACCTCGACGTGCCGCTGCACTGGCAGTACTGGCGGATCGACTCGCCGACCCTGAACACACTGACGGCCGCCGTACGGACGGCGGCCGCCTCGGCGTTGCGGGTGTGACGTGATCAGTCGTTGGTGTGCAGCGCGCTGTTCAGCTCGATGCCGGTGCCCTTGCGCGGCTTGGCCTCCAGCGCGCCGGAGACCGAGTTGCGCCAGAACAGGAGATTGTTCACACCGGAGAGCTCGATGGCCTTCACCACACGGCCGTCCGGCAGCGAGATCTTGGACGCGGCGGTGACGTAGACCCCGGCCTCCACCACGCAGTCGTCGCCGAGCGAGATGCCGATGCCCGAGTTCGCACCCAGCAGGCTGCGCTCACCGATCCGGATCTTGGCCTTGCCGCCGCCGGAGAGAGTGCCCATGATCGAGGCGCCGCCACCGATGTCCGAGCCGTCGCCGACCACCACGCCCTGCGAGATCCGGCCCTCGACCATCGAGGTGCCGATCGTGCCGGCGTTGAAGTTGACGAATCCCTCGTGCATCACGGTGGAGCCGGACGCCAGGTGGGCGCCGAGACGGACCCGGTCGGCGTCGGCGATCCGCACACCGGACGGCACCACGTAGTCGATCATGCGGGGGAACTTGTCGATGCCCCACACCACCAGCTGACGGCCGGCGGCGCGCTCCAGGAAGCGCAGCTCGTCGACGCGCTCCGGCGGGCACGGGCCGGCCGAGGTCCAGGCCACGTTCGCCAGCTTGCCGAAGACGCCGTCCAGATTGAGCGCGTTCGGCCGGACCAGGCGGTGCGACAGCAGGTGCAGCCGCAGGTAGGCGTCCGAGGCGTCGGCGATCGGGTCGGCCAGCGACTTGACCGTCACGCGGACCTCGACGACCGAGAGTCCGGGAAGCAGCTTGGGGCCGGTCTGCCCGGCGGGGAGCGCCGGAACACCGGCCGGCTCCTCACCCAGACCCAGGTAGCCCGCGGGGAACCAGGTGTCCAGAACCTGCCCCTCAGCGGTCACGGTGGCCAGGCCGATGCCCCAGGCGGGCGAAGTCGAGATCGCGGTTTCCACGACGTGAACCCTATCGAACATCACCCCGGCCTGAGCGAGCCATCGGGTGGTGCGCGCCACCCCGGTATGGTGCGCACATGGCCAACCCGCTTACCCCGGACGTGCTGGTCGACCCGGTGATGCTCACCCGCGCCCTGGTCGACCTCGAGTCCGTGTCCCGCGACGAGAAGGTGATCGCCGACTGCGTGGAGGACGCCCTCCGCCAGGTCGCGCACCTGCAGGTGCGTCGCCTGGGCAACACGGTGATGGCGCGGACGAAACTGGGGCGCGCGCAGCGGGTGATCCTCGCCGGGCACCTGGACACCGTGCCGATCAACAAGAACTGGCCGTCCACTGTCGTCGACGACCTGATCTTCGGCTGTGGCACCGCGGACATGAAGTCCGGCGTGGCCCTCGCCCTCAACCTGGCGGCCACCCTCCCCGACCCGGTCTACGACACCACCTACCTGTTCTACGAGGCCGAGGAGATCGAGTCCGAGTTCAACGGGCTCAACCTGGTCGCCGAGGCCCACCCGAAATGGCTGCAGGCCGACTTCGCGGTCCTGCTCGAACCGACGTACGGCGTGGTCGAGGCGGGCTGCCAGGGCACGATGCGGGTACGGATCGGCACCCACGGCCGGCGGGCGCACACCGCACGGGCCTGGCGCGGGGTCAACGCCATCCACGCGGCCGGCGAGGTGCTGCGACGGCTCGCCGACTACCACCCGCGGACCGTGACCATCGACGGTTGCACGTACCGCGAAGGACTGAGCGCGGTGCGCATCGCCGGCGGTGTCGCCGGCAACGTCGTCCCCGACGAGTGCACGGTCGACGTCAACCTGCGGTTCGCCCCGGACCGCAGCGAGGAACAGGCCCTCGCCCACCTGCGTGAGGTCTTCGAGGGCTTCGAGCTGGAGGTCACCGACACCGCGCCGGGAGCCCTGCCCGGACTGGACGCGGCGCCGGCCCGGGAGTTCGTGGCGGCCACCGGCACCGAGCCGGCCGCCAAGCTGGGCTGGACCGACGTGTCCCGTTTCGCGGCGCTCGGAGTGCCGGCCCTGAACTACGGGCCGGGCGACCCGGCGTTGGCGCACTCCCGCGAGGAGCACGTCGAAATCGGCAAGATCAGGGAAGGGGCGGCGACCCTCTATCGGTGGCTGGGGTCGTCCGCGCTGGACGACTAGATGCAACGCCGTTCAGTTAGGCGGATGGCTCATGCGTCAAGGCTCGTCGGTGACGACGTTGATGCTGGTGGTGGCCTTGTAGGTGTGGCGGTCGATGTTCG
>NZ_JZKF01000061.1 GCF_000962825.1 Actinoplanes rectilineatus | reverse complement strand
GACGGCCGTGACCGACGGCCGTGACCGACGGCCGTGACCGACGGCCGTGACCGACGGCCGTGACCGACGGCCGTGACCGACGGCCGTGACCGACGGCCGCCCGGGTTGCGCTGTCCCGGGGAGCTGATGACGCGTCGAAGCAAGCACCTCGCATGCTCCTGACCGTGCATGCCGGGCACGATGAGGTGTGGGGCGCCGTCGGTCAGGTTCCCGGTATCCGGTCGGTGTAGGAGGGCGGTGCCGTGATCGACAGCTGGGGCGCGGTTCCCGGAGTCGGCTGGACCGGCGAGGGGACGCCCGTGCCGTGCCCGGCCGGGGACGCTGCCATCGGGGGCGACTCGGCTTGAGGACTTCGGCGGCTGGGTGACGGCCGAGTGGGGGCGACTCGGCTTGGGGACTCTGGCGGCTGGGTGACGGCCGAGTGGGGACGCCGCGATTTGAGGAGCCTGTCGTCTGAAGCTGCCGCGGTGTTGGGCTCCGGCTGTTCGGAGTCTCGGCGGTCAAGGGTCCGAGCCCGACTTCGCCACATGACTGGGGCAGGGCTTCACATGCGGGCGTACAACCGTCGTGTTCCGGGTCCGCGACGGCTACCGATCGGAGACGGGTAACGGCGGCCGCGGCGAAGCTGTCTGTCGTTCGACCACCTCGCCGGCTGTCCCGGTCTACCTCTTCATGCCGGGCGGATCCGGTCGCTCGTCAGGCTCGGTCTTCTCCCGAAGGACGGTTGGTCGTCGGTCGGTTCCACGGTCTCCGCCCTACCTCTGGGGGACGGTGCCCGGCGGCGGACGGGTGGCTCAGGGGAGAACGGCCGAATCGCCGAGGGCCACCCGGGGAGGCGTAGTGGCTTTTGAATGAGGTGTGGCTCGTACAAGAAGAAGGGAGGGAACGGCATCGGCGCCGGGCCCTCCCTCAGAGCTTGTGGGGCAGCGAGATCAGGGTGCCTTGCGGGCGACCGCCCGTTCCACCAGAGCGCTCATCACCGCGCCCAGGTCGACCCCCGCGGCTTGGACGGCGAGCGGCAGCAGCGACGTCTCGGTGAGGCCGGGTGAGACGCTGCAGTCGATCACGTGGGGTTCGCCGTTCTCGTCGACGATCACGTCGATGCGGGAGAAGTCCCGCATGCCGAGGGTCTTGTAGGCCGCCAGTGCGGTCTCCGCCACCTTCGCCGTCATCGCCGTGTCGAGGCGGGCCGGCACGTGCCAGGTGGTGCGGCCCGCCGTGTAGCGGGCCGCGTAGTCGTAGACCCCGTCGTGCGGAACGATCTCCACGATCGGCAGGGTCTCCGGGCCGGTGCCCAGGTCGATGATCGAGACGGCGACGTTGGCGCCGGTCACGAACTGCTCGACCAGGGCGGTCGAGTCGTAGGCGAAACAGCTCATCAGTGCGGCCGGCAACTCGGCCGCTTCCCGGACCACCGCGGCGCCGAAACCGGAACCGCCGCGCGCCGGCTTGATCATCAGGGGGAGGCCGAGGCGGTCGACGAGACGGTCGAGGACGGCTGCCGCACCCAGTTCGGAGAGGCGGTCGTGGGGCAGCGCCATCCAGTCGGGGGTGCGGATGCCGGCTTCGCGCAGCAGCGACTTGGCCGACGGCTTGTCCCAGATGCGGCGGGCGGTCTGTGCGTCGGCGCCCACGTAGGGAATGTCGTAGAGGTCGAGCACCCCGCGCAGGGTGCCGTCCTCGCCGTTGGCGCCGTGCAACGCGATCACCACCGCGTCGGGCGGGTCGGCCTGCAACGTCGGCAGCAGCGAGATGTCCGCCTCGTGCAGGTCGGCGCTGAGGCCGGTCGCGCGCAGGGCGTCGAGCACCCTGCGCCCGGACTTCAGTGACACCTCACGTTCGTAGGAGAGACCGCCGGCCAGAACCAGAACGCGTACATCGTCACGCAGACCCATGGCAGTGATCATGCCAAGTCGGGGCCGGGCACGTCGGCGGCGGCCGGGCCGCGACGACGGTGCGGCTGCAGGGCGGCGGCCCCGCCGAAGATGGCCCGCATCGCCAGCTCCTGCTCCATCACACCGGACAGCCGGCGTACGCCCTCGCGCAGCCGTTCGGGTGCGGAGAAGCTGAAGTTGAGGCGCATGTTGGCGTGGCCGGTGCCGTCGGCGTAGAAACCGGTGCCCGGCACGTACGCCACCCGGGCGGCGATGGCCCGGGGCATCATCGCCTTGGAGTCGAGCCCGTCGGGCAGGGTGACCCAGACGAACAGGCCGCCGTCGGGCCGGGTCCACGTGGAACCGTCCGGCATCAGGTCGTCGAGGGCGTCCAGCAGGGCGTCACGGCGCTCCCGGTAGATCTCCCGGTAGACCTTGATCTGTTGACGCCACGGCATGGTCGTCAAATATTGCGTGACGGCGGCCTGCCCGAACGGGTTCGGGCAGAGGACGTTGGCCTCGCTCATCATGACCAGCTTCTCCCGGACCGCGTGCGGCGCGAGGATCCATCCGATCCGCAGGCCCGGTGCGAAGGTCTTGGAGAACGTGCTGAGGTAGAACACGCCGTCGCGGCGGCGGGCCCGCAACGGGCGCGGGGCGTCGCCCTCGAAGGACAGCATCCCGTACGGGTCGTCCTCGATCACCAGGAGACCGGCCTGCTCGCAGATGTCGAGGATCCGCTCCCGGCGTTCCTCCGAGAGGGTGACACCGGCCGGGTTCTGGAAGGTCGGGATCGTGTAGAGGAACTTCGCCGGTCGGCCGGTTCTGGCCGCGTCGGCGATCGCCTCCTCGAGTGCCTCCGGGATCAGGCCGTCGGCATCCATCGCGACGTGCCGCACCTGTGCCTGGGCAGCCTGGAGGACGCCGAGTGCGCCGACGTAGGTCGGCCCCTCGGCGAGCACCACGTCACCCGGGTCCAGGAACAGTCGTGCGATGAGGTCGAGGGCCTGCTGTCCGCCGACGGTGACGACCACGTCGTCCGGGGAGGCGTTGGTGATGCCGGACAGGGCCATCACCTCACAGATGCGTTCCCGCAGCTCGACGTTGCCCTGACCGGTGCCGTACTGCAGCGCGGTCGCACCGTGCACCGCACCCAGGTTGTTGAGCATCTCGCCGACCGCGTCGAGGGGGAGGGCGGCGATGTAGGGCGAGCCGCCGGCCAGCGAGACCACCTCGGGGCGGCTGGCGACGGAGAAGAGGGCGCGGATCTCGGACGTGGTCATCCCTCGGACGCGTCGCGCGTACCGATCGGTGTAGTCGTCCTGTGTGGTGCCGGTCATGCGGCTCTCACCTCGGTGAAATCGGTGGTTGAGACGCTCCCGATAGTAAACGCCGACACCGGGTTTCGACCCCGGCGTCTCACGGCCAGGGTTGCCCGACCTGCTCCCGTTCATGGCGATTCCGGCGTAGGATTCGCCCGGAGCGCGGCTGATCGTGCTTCATGAACTGATCCTCATGGGGGCCGCCGATGTCGCGACGCCTGGTCAACCTGACCCTCGACACACTCGAAGATCTTCCCCGGCCGTGCCGTCAGTGCGTGCACTGGGAGCTCGATCCGGTCTCCGCCGAGCGGGCCTGCGCGACGGGTGACCCCGGTCTGGAGAAAGAGGCCTGGGTTTCGCAGACCCTGCTGGAGTGGGGGTCCTGCGGCAAGCTGGCCTACGTCGACGGCATGCCGGCGGGTTACGTGATGTTCGCGCCACCCGCCTACGTCCCCCGGTCGATGGCCTTCCCGACCTCACCGGTCAGCGCCGACGCGGCCCTGCTGACCACCGCCAAGATCGTGCCCGAGTTCGCCGGTGGTGGGCTGGGCCGGATGCTGGTGCAGGGTGTCGCCCGTGACCTGACCAAGCGGGGCGTCAAGGCGATCGAGGCGTTCGGCGACGCGAAGGCCGGCGAGATCGACGAGGAGGACGAGCGGCAGGGCGCCTGCCTGGTGCCGGTCGACTTCTTCCTGTCGGTCGGGTTCAAGACCATCCGGCCGCACCCGCGTTACCCGCGGCTGCGGCTCGAGCTGCGGACCGCGCTGTCCTGGAAGTCGGACGTGGAGTACGCGCTGGAGAAGCTCCTCGGTTCGATGAGCCCGGAGAAGCTCCTCCGCCCGATTCCCGCTACGAGCTCGGCCGAGAACTGAGCGCCATCCGCAGCTGGCGCACGTCGATCGAACCGGTGGGGACGTCCCGCTCCACCGGGAAATACATCCGCTGGACCGCGGCCAGGATCGCCTCGACGATCTGTTCCCGGCACAGCGGGTCGATCAGCCGTTCCCGGTCGACCGGCGAGGTGAGGTAGCCCAGGTCGACGCGGACCGTGGGCATCCGGGTGAGACGCAGCAGGTCCCAGCTCTTCGCGTGGGTGCGGCAGTCGTGCATGCCGGTGCGCACCACGATCTCGCGCTGCACCAGGTTGGCCAGGCGCTCGCCGACCGTGGAACTCAGGCCGGTGCCGGTGCCGTAGTGGTAGGTGGCCACACCCTCGGCGGCCTCGGTGGCGTGCCCGTCCAGGTGCAGCGAGATCAGCAGGTCGGCACCGAGGCTGTTGGCCAGCGCGGCCCGCTCGACACCGGTCATCGGCTTGGCGGGCGACGGCCCGCGGGTCAGGTGCACCCGCATGCCGGCCGCGGAGAGCCGGCCCTCCAGCCGGGAGGCCAGGTCGAACACCAGGTCCGCCTCGGTCCAGCGCAGCGGGCCGTCAGGCACCACGACGCCGGTGTCCGTGCCGCCGCCGTGTCCGGGATCGATCACGATGGTCTTGCCCACCAGGTTGGGGCCGGACTGGCGGAACGCCTCGGCCTCGCGCAGCCACTGCGGGCGCCCGCCGACGACCTTGCGACCGAGGCGGCGCAACGCCTTCATCGTCTGCGGACCGCAGGAACCGTCGGTGGACAGGCCCACCTCGCGCTGGAACTGCGCCACGGCCCGGGCGGTGCGGGTGCCGTAGACGGCGTCCGGGCGACCGGTGTCGTAGCCCATCTCCAGCATGCGTTCCTGCAGGGCGCGGACGTCCTCGCCGACCAGCGGGTCGGGCACCGAGTGGAACAGCGTGCGGGAACCGAGCCGCCACCGGGCCGCGTCCAGCGCGCGCCACGTCTCGTCGCCGACCATGCCGTCGATGCCGAGTCCCCGGTCCTGCTGGAAGGCGCGGACCGCGGACTCCAGCGCCTCGTCGAAGACGTCCGGCTCGGCCGAACCGAGCAATTCCAGACCGACCAGGATCGATCGGATCTCGGAAACGGCGGGGCCGGTTTCGCCGCGTCGGATGGACCGCACTCAGGACTCCCTAGGGGGCGAGAAAGGACGACCTTGGGAAGCGTACGCCCCGCGTCCGAGAACGGACGCGGGGCGTGCAAAGGGACGTCAGAGCGCGGACTCGATGAAGTTGACCAGGAAGCTCTTCGGCTTGGCGCCGGTGATCGAGTTGACCCGCTCGCCGCCCTTGAAGATCGTCAGGGTGGGGACCGACATGACCTGGTAGGCCAGGGTGGTCTGCGGGTTCTCGTCGATGTTGACCTTGACGATCTCCACCTTGTCGCCCAGCTCGGCGGCGATCTCGGCGAGCAGCGGGTCGACCTTCTTGCAAGGCACGCACCACTCGGCCCAGAAATCCACCAGCACCGTCTTGTCGGACTCCAGCACGTCGCTGGCGAAAGTGGCGTCGGTGACCACCTTGGTTGCTCCCACGAGGACCCTCCAGGTCTTTCTTTACAGCTCGACGAATGAAGCGATGAAGCGCTCGGCGTCCAGTGCCGCGGCGCAGCCGGTGCCGGACGCGGTGATGGCCTGCCGGTAGGTGTGGTCGACCAGGTCACCGGCGGCGAAGACACCGGAGACGTTGGTGCGGGTGCTGGGCGAGTCCACCTTCACGTAGCCCTCGTCGTCCAGTTCGACCTGGCCCTTGAAGAGCTCGCTGCGCGGGTCGTGGCCGATCGCCACGAAGACGCCGGTGACGTCCAGGACCTTGGTCTCACCGGTCAGCACGTTCTTCAGCCGGGCGCCGCCGACCTTGCCGTCCTCGCCGAGGATCTCCTCGACCGTGGAGTTCCACTCGACCTTGATCTTGTCGTTGTCCAGGGCGCGCTTCTGCATGACCTTGCTGGCCCGGAAGCTGTCCCGGCGGTGCACGATGGTCACCGTCTCGGCGAAGCGGGTCAGGAAGGTGGCCTCCTCCATCGCCGAGTCACCGCCGCCGACCACGACGATGTGCTGGTTCTTGAAGAAGAAACCGTCACAGGTCGCGCAGGACGAGACACCGCGGCCGAGTAGTTCCTGCTCGCCGGGCACGCCGATCGGACGCCACGCGGAACCGGTCGCCAGGATCACCGCGCGGGCGAAGAACTGCTGCTCGCCCACCCAGACCGTCTTGAGGCCCTCGGTGCCGGCCTCGGTCGGCTTGTCGGTCAGCTCGACCCGGGTGACGTCGTCGGTCAGGAACTCCGCCCCGAACTTCTCCGCCTGGGCGCGCATGTTGTCCATCAGCTCGGGACCCATGATCCCGTCGCGGTGACCGGGGAAGTTCTCCACCTCGGTGGTGGTCATCAGCGCACCACCGGACTGCACACCCTCGATCACGAGAGGCTTGAGGTTGGCCCGGGCCGCATACAGCGCAGCGGTGTAGCCGGACGGCCCCGAACCGATGATGATCAGATTGCGGACCTCGTCCACTGCCGACTCCTCAGTCTGTTTTCGCCGCCCCGAAACGTGGACGACACTGCACGCTAGAACGTCATGCTAGGCATTCACCATTCCCCCGGGTCCGGTTCGTGTCCGGCCTCACGTGGGGGTGCTGGTCAGCGTACCGGGAGTTGCTCCAGGGCGTCGGCGCCGCCATCGGGCGTGCCGCACCGGGGACCGACCGCCCACACCCAGGTGCCGTTCGCCGCGCTGAACCGGACGATCGTGGCGGGGGCGCCCTGGTAGCGCGCGTAGTCGACGGACTGCACGTCGAGCGGCGCACCGCCGTTCTCCCGCGCGATCGCGGCCAGGCAGTCGAGCAGCAGGGCCAGGTCGGTCGACGGCTCGTTCTGCGCACTGATGCGTGGTTGGTCGCTGGCGGTGGCGGCCGGGGCACCGAGCGCCGGGCTCTGGGTGAGGGTCTCGGCGGTGTAGTCGGTGCCGCTGCGCGCGATCCGCTCGGCCGGCGGTGCCGCGGCGAGTGCCGGGCCGGACTGGGCGTAGACCTCACCGGCGGCGCCGGCAGCCTCGGAATCAGCCGACCCGGAATCGGATGCGTCGTCCAGAGACACCCCGGGCAGCCAGCTCATCGCGGCACCGGCCAGGGCCAGCACACCGGCGGCCACCCCGAGGGGCGCGAGCCGGCGCGGACGGCGACGGCGCCGGTGTTCCTCAAGATCCAGAACCTTGGTGGGTACGCGGGAAGCCCCGTCCCCCAGGTCCTCCACGGGAGGTGCGGCGGGCGTGGCGAAGAGCGCGTCCAGCCGGGCGGCGACATCGCCGGGCATCGGCTCCGGATCCAGCCCACCCAGGGCGGCGCCGACCGCGGCCATCCCGGGCGCCAGCAGCTCGTGCGCCTCCCGCCACGCCGGGTCGCCGGCGACCAGCGCGGCCACCCGGTCCTCGTCCGGGGTGCCGTCCAGGGCGCCACCGACGTAGTCGGCGAGCAGGTCGAAGTCGACCCCCTCGAACTCGGCGCCGGTCACTGGTCCCTCCGATCACGTCCGGTCGGCAGCGGTGTCACCGACGCCGACCTGGATGGGACGGTCCCGCCGCCCGTACGGTTCCCCCGCGCCGGCGTGTCCTCGGCCACCCCGCCGTCCCGGGGCTTCCCGCGCAGGTAGCCCAGCGACTGCGCCATCCGGGCCCGGCCCCGCGCACACCGGCTCTTCACGGTGCCCTCGGCGACCTCGAGGATCACGGCAGCCTCGGCGACCGAGTAGCCCTGCACGTCCACCAGCACGATCGCGGCCCGCTGGTCGGACGGCAGCGCGGCCAGGGCCTCCCGCACCACCAGGACGGTGTCCTGGTCGGGCGCGGGCGCCACCGGCTCGCGGCCGGACGGCCGGTCGTCGTCACGATGCTCCCCGGGCAGCGGGACGGTCGGGTGCGCCTGCCGTTTGCGGACCCGGTCCAGGCAGGCGTTGACCACGATCCGGTGCAGCCAGGTCGTCACGGCCGCATCGCCGCGGAACCTGCCGGCGTTGCGATGTGCGTTCAGCAGGGCGTCCTGGACCGCGTCGGCGGCCTCCTCACGGTCGCCGAGCGTCCGGACGGCGACGGCCCACAGCCGGTCGCGGTGCCGGCGGACCAGCTCGCCGAACGCCTGCGGATCACCCGCCACGTGGGCGTGCATCAGCGCGGCGTCGCTCGGCGCGGACCCGTCCGCGCCGGGAGGCCCGGCTGACCCGTCCCGGGAATTCACCCCAGCAATGTATGCCACGAACCGGCTCCCGTCGTCACCACGGTCGTGCACACCGTGACCGATGAACCAGGCGGGGGACGGTGCCACCGACGAGGTCCGAACCCCGGGCATGTCGAAGGGCCGGCCTCCCCTGGAGGAGACCGGCCCTTCGACGTGGACCGTGGATCAGTAGCCGTAGAGCTCGATCTCGGTGACCGTGGTGCGGTAGCCCTGGCCGGTGTCGTTCTTCGGCAGCTCGGTCAGGAAGACCAGAACGTACTGGTATTTCTGGTCCGGTTCGAAGCCGGAGAACGCCCAGTTGTTGCCGGTGCGCTCGGCGTCGCCGTCACCCAGCTTCTTGTAGTCCTTGACGACCTTGTCGTCGCCGCTGGACGTGTCGCCCGGGTCGGTGGTGCCGGTGCGGACGTCCATGACGGCACCCGGGTTGGAGGTCGAGACACGGACCTCGGAGAGGGCACGGGCCTCACCCAGGTTGATCAGGACACCCATGCCCGGCTTCAGGTTGCCGAACTTGGGGCTGTTGTACCAGGAGAGTTCCCACGCGGTGTTCTTGTCACCGTCGACGACGTATTTCGCCTTGCCGGTGTCGTCCCGCGTGCCGTCGGGCGGGTCGACGATGCGGACCATGTCGGCGGTGAGCTTGAGCTTGGTCGGCTCGGCCACCGGGGCGGGGGCGCCGGACGGATCGGCGCCTTCGCCGGCGCCGGCCTCGACCGGGGCGGTGGCCTGGGTGTCGGGGGAACTCGTCGAGTTGCTGATCGCCCGGATGCCGAAGACCAGGCCGATGATCGCGATGATCACCAGGGCGCCGACGCCGAGCAGGATCTTCGGAGCGCTCTTCGCCGAGTCGCCGGAGCCGCCGCCACCCTGCACGAAGCGCAGCGGGCCGACGTCCTCGAACTCCTCGTCCTCCGACGCGGCGTCCAGACGGCCCAGCTCGGCGGTGAGAGCGTCGGCGGCCGGGGCGGCCACCCGCGGGTCCAGCAGGTCCATCGTCAGATCGTCGAGGTATGCCGGGATGCCGGCCCGGATCTGCCGCGGGGCGGCCGGGTTGCCTGCGCTGTCCCGGTTGGCGTCCTGCAGCGCCTTGTTGCCGATCTCGGCGTGCGGCCAGTGGCCGGTGAGCGCGAAGTAGAGGATGCCGCCGACGGAACGGATGTCCGACTCGGTGGTGTCCGTGCCGTCGGAGCGGGCGTCCGCCAGGACCACCCGGCCGTCGTCGGCGATCAGCACGCTGCCGGGGTGCACGTTGCCGTGCACCATGCCGGTGGCGTGCACCGAGGTCAGCGCGTCGGCGACGGCGTGCGCGATGGCGACGGCGCGGGACGGGTCCAACGGGCCCTGGGCGCCGACCATGTCACGCAGCGACTCGCCGTCGACCCACTCACGGACCACGTAGGCCCGGGAGTCCTCGTCGATCGCGTCGTAGACACCGACCAGATTGGGGTGGATCACACGGCTCGCGGCGACCGCGGCCTGCAACATCTCGGCTGCGGACGAACCGCCCGGGTATCGCAGCACGACGGCGACCGCCCGCCGGAGGACCACATCGACACCGCGCCAGACCTGACGGCCCGCACTGTCGTCGTTGACGTGGTCTTCCAGCTGGTAACGCTCGGCCAGAATCTCACCGACGGTGGGCGCACCGAAGGTCAAGACCGGTCCGCCCTCGTCGGCCGCGGTCTCGTGGCCTTCGCCGACCTGGGTCACCAGTCCTCCCTCAGGGGTGCATGCTGGCTTGTCGAATAATGGGGGTGCTCAGGACGACGTGCTCCCGCGCACATGCCGACACCGACCATACCCGTACCAGGCCATGGTCCGGCAGGTCGTCCCCCCGGCGCGGCACCGGGGAAAAGGCGTGCGAAGCGGGCAGATCGCGCCCGAGTTGCCAGGGAAACGCCTGATCAGGGGCGCCCTGAAGTGGATCAGCGCCCGAGTTTGCGGCGCACCGTTCCGATCACTTGACTAATCTCCCGGACGCGCAGGATCAGGGCCGCCACGAGATAGGCGATCAGGATCACGGCGCCGCCGGCGAACAGCTGGATCAACGCCTCGATCCGGCCGTCCGGAGCCCCGGAACCGGGCAGGAACCGGACCACCAGCAGACCCAGAGCCGCCGCGATGCCGGCCGCGACCGCCACCTTGATCAGCGACACGGCGACCGCGCCCAGATCGAGACGTCCGATCCGGCGGCGCAGCACGGCGAGCGAGATCACCGCGGAGACGAGGTAGGACAGCGCGTTGGCCGCGGTCATGCCGGCCGCCAGGAGCGCGTCACCGACCAGTTCGGCGACCACGAAGTAGGCGACGATCCGGGCGATCACCACCGGAATGTTGATCAGCGCGACGGTCTTGTTGCCCTGCAGCGCGTAGAACGCATAGGTACAGAGGTAACTGATGGACAGCGGCAGCACGGCGAACGCGGCCAGGCTCAGCACGGTGCCGGTGGCCAGCGCCGCCTCGTGCGAGTAGTTGCCACCCTCGAACAGGGTGACCGCGATCGGCTTGCCGAGCACGCCGTAGACGACGGCGACCGGGGCCAGCGCGGCGGACACCAGGGTGATGCCGCGGGTCAGGTCGGCGCTGACGTCGGCGTACCGGCCCTCGGCGGCGGCGGCGCTCATCTGCGGCAGCAGCGCGGTCATCACCGAGACCCCCACGATGCCGTGCGCCATCATGGTGAGCAGGAAGACGTTGTTGTAGGCGAGGACGCTGGCGCTGTCCTTGCCGGCCACCTCGCTGAGCACCCGGACCACGGCGAAGACCGAGACCTGGTTGGCCGCGACGTACAGCAGCATCCAGCCGGCCAGGCTGCCGATCTCGCGCAGGCCGAGCGAGCGCGGCGCCCAGCGGAACCCCCACCGGAAGCCGACCTTGCGCAGCGCCGGGAGCAGGCCCAGGGTCTGCACCACGATGCCGAGGAAGGTGGCGCCGCCGATCAGCGCGATCTGGCCACCGGTGACGTTCTCCGCGGTGAGTTTCGTGTCGGTGCCGAAGACCACCAGGAAGACGCCGCAGGCGGCGATCAGCACGATGTTGTTGAGGATGGGCGCCCACATCGGCGCGGCGAAGTGCCCGTGCACGTTGAGCACCGCGCCGATCAGCGCGGACAGGCCGGTGAAGAAGATGATCGGCAGGATCAGGTAGGCGAACTGGGTGACCAGGTCGCGGTAGGCCTCGGGAGCCGTGCCGGCCGTCTGGATCGCGGTGACCAGCGGAGCGGCCGCCACCACCAGCGCGGTCGCCACGCCCAGCGCCACCATGGCGAAGGTGAGCAGCGTCTGGATGAACGCCTGCCCGCCGTCCGCGTCGGCCTTGCGCCGGCGCACCAGCAGCGGGATCAGGACGCTGGACAGGATGCCGCCGAGCAGCAGCTCGTAGATCTGGCCGGGCAGGAACTGCGCACTGGTGTACGCGTCACCGACCGCCGAGCCGAGCGCCATGCCGATCATCGCGTTCCGGACGAAGCCGATGACCCGGCTGACCATGCTGCCGATCGCCATGATGATGCTCTGGCCGGCGGTGCTCTTGCTGGGCTCCTCGGCCGGGATCTCCTCCGGCGGCAGGGCCTGGTCGCCACCCGCGGGCAGGTCGGCGTCGACCGAGATGATCGTGACGCCGGTCTGGTCCGGCGGTGTGTCGTCCGGTGTCGCATGCGTGCTGCGGTATAGACCGCTGTTCACCCGAGCCTCCCGAGCGGTGCCGATGTAGGAGTCACCATAAGGGCCTCTCGTTACACGTGGTGACGCAGGAGGGTTCCGGGCTCGGCCCCGGCCAGGGTCTCCACCATCCAGCATGCCTCCAGTGGAACAAGGGGCTCGCTGAGAGCGTCCAGCACCGTCGGGTGATCGCACCCCGCCTCGGTGAGCGCCCCGAGCAGGTCCGGTACCGCATCCAGGTGACCCGATTCCGCCATTCGACGGGCCAGGGGCCGCGTCTGCGCGTACCACTCCTGATGGGGGATGTGAAGCAGGCGCCGATGCGCTCGCCGGACCAGGTCGGAGAGGTCCTCCAGCGGGAAGCGCTTGTCGGCCCGGACCTGACCACCCACCGTGACCGGAGCGCTCAGCTCCGCGATGGTCGCCTCGTCGAGCACCTGCGGGGAGGGCGCGTCCGGTGCCGGCCACCAGTGGTCGGCGGTGAAGATCGGCAGGGGGTCCTGCTCGGGGCCGCTCGGCGCGGGCGGGGGCACCGGGCGGCGCAGCGAGCGGTACGCCGCCTCCCGCATCGCCGAGACGGTGGCGACGTCGTCCTCGGCGGCGGCCGCGGCGAACGGCGACAGCAGCGCCACCACCAGCCCCGGGTGCGGCAGCGTCGGATCGTCCAGGGCGATCACCCGCGCGCAGGTCTCGAGCTCCCACCAGTGCAGCGACGCCGGGTACGGCCCGCCGGGCGGCGCCCAGCCCAGCTGCACCGGCTCGCTGGAAGCCGGCCGGCGCAGTCCGAGCGCCTGCTCGCCGGTCGCAAGGTCCACGTCCAGGGCCAGGCTGTAGCCGTCCAGGACGGGGAACGAGACGCGAAGGTCGCGGGGGAGGTCGTCGGTGTCACTGGCGCCGAGCCCACCCGTCCAGAAGGCGGGGTTCAGGCTCAGGCGTCGCAGCGCCTCGGAAACGGGCACAGGCTCATCCTGCCCGGTAAGGGTGGAGAACGCCCACCCGCCACCCGCGGACCGAGCCCGCGCCCGATAACCTGGTAGTCCCATGTCTGTCTTGAATGCGGTTCAGCAGAAAGCGGTAGCCGAGTTGCTCCGCGTGTCCCCCCTCGCCGACGAGCTGGGGCAGCGGTTCGCCGCGACCGGCCACGAACTGCACCTGGTCGGTGGCTCGGTGCGTGACGCCCTGCTCGGCAGACTCGGCGACGACCTGGACTTCTGCACCGACGCCCGGCCGGAGCAGACCCTCGACGCGGTCCGGGGCTGGGCCGACGCGATCTGGGAGACCGGCCGCGAGTTCGGCACGATCGGCATCCAGAAGAACGGTCTGCGGATCGAGATCACCACGTTCCGGGCGGAGGCCTACGACGGGGTGACCCGCAACCCGGTGGTCTCCTACGGGACGTCGCTGCTGGACGACCTCGAACGCCGGGACTTCACCATCAACGCGATGGCCGTGTCGGTGCCGGGCCACGAGTTCACCGACCCGTTCGGCGGCGTACAGGACCTGACCGCCCAGCTGATCCGGACGCCGGCCGCCCCGGAGATCTCCTTCGGCGATGATCCACTCCGGATGCTGCGGGCCGCCCGGTTCGCCGCGAAACTCGGGTTCACCGTGGCCGAGCCGGTCGTCACCGCGATGCGGGAGATGTGCGCCGACCTGGACCGGATCACCGCGGAGCGGATCCGGGACGAGTTCACCAAGCTGATGTCCGGCGCCGACCCCATCGCCGGCCTGCGCCTGCTCGTCGACACCGGCCTCGCCGACCGCTTCCTGCCGGAGATCTCCGGGCTCAAGCTGGAGATCGACGAGCACGCGCAGCACAAGGACGTCTACGAGCACACCCTGATCGTGGTGCAGAACGCGATGCGCCTGGAGGGTGACGGCGGCCCCGACTTCATCCTGCGGATGGCCTCGCTGATGCACGACATCGGCAAACCGGCCACCAAGGCCGTCGGCCGCGACGGGCGGGTCAGCTTCCACCACCACGAGGTGGTCGGCGCGCGGCTCACCAAGCAGCGGATGAAGGCCCTCAAGTACCCCAAGGACGTGATCTCCGAGGTGGTCGGGCTGGTCGCCCTCCACCTGCGTTTCTACGGGTACGGGCGCGGCGAGTGGACCGACTCCGCGGTGCGGCGGTACGTGACCGACGCCGGCCCGCTGCTCGCCCGCCTGCACAAGCTGACCCGTTCCGACGTCACCACGCGCAACCGCCGCAAGGCCGCGCAGCTGGCCGCGGACTACGACGCGCTGGAGGACCGGATCGCCCGGATCGAGGCCGAGGAGGACCTGGCCAAGGTCCGCCCCGACCTGGACGGCAACGCGATCATGGAACTGCTCGGTGTCCCGCCGGGCCCGGTCGTCGGCCAGGCGTGGCGTTTCCTCAAGGAGCTCCGTCTCGACCGGGGCCCGCTGGACCGGGACGAGGCCGAGGCGGAGCTCTTCAAGTGGGCCCGCGAGCAGGGCCACATCTCCTAGGACGGGGCCACGGTCAGTTCGGTCCCGTCGAATTCGCGCGGCATCGACGCCTCCTCCAGCAGGTTCCCGGAGGCGTCGTAGAGGCCGGCCACCGTGTCGTCGAAGGTCAGGATCCGGCCGTCCGGCAGGAAGACGCCCTCCGCGCCGACCAGCAGCGGGGACCCGGTCCGCCCGGTGGCGACGTCGACCACGACCAGGGACCGCCGCCGATGGTCGCCCCGGTCCAATGTGATCACCGACTTCCCGTCCGGCGACCACGCGCCCGGCCCGGCGGGCACGCCCGTCATCGGGATGGCCCGCAGCCGCTTGCCGGTGTCGGCGGAGTACACCACCGCCGACTCGATGGGGTCGAGTTTCGCCTCGTCGTGCGGCACGTCGGAGTCCTTGCGCGGCACCGCCACCTCCCGGCCGTTCGGCAGCCAGGTGAAGAAGCAGACGTCCGGGCAGCCCGGAACGATGTCGGCATCGGCGAACTCGCGGACCTCATCCGTCGCCACGGTGTAGACCGCGAAACCCTCCGCGGTGGGCACCAGGAGCCGGGACCCGTCCGGCGACTACTGCGGGCCGGAGTAGGCCGTGAAGGAGCCACGCGTGTCGATGCGGGCCTTGCGGTCACCGGACGCGTCCACGACGTCGACCCGGCCGCTGAGCCCCATCACCGCGAACGTCCGGCCGTCCGGTGCGGGTACCAGGTCCGGGTCGGTGACGTCCAGCTGGCGGTATGTTCCGGTGGTCCGGTCCAGTGCCACGTATCCGGGGTCCCCCGGCGCGATGGTGCCGTCGGCCTCCTGTACCTCCACCTGTTTGGTCAGCATGGTGACCACCGCGCCGCCGGGCAGCTGATAAGGGGTGTCACCGCTGAAGTCGGGCAGCGCCCCCGCGCTCGCCGACGGGACCGGGGACACCGCGGGGGCCGGATCCACCACCGGGGCGGGCGGGTCCCGGCGCAGCAGGGCGTACGGCATGGCGGTGGCGGCCACCAGGACCACGGCGAGCGCGCCCAGGGCCGCGTGGCGGTGACGCCGGATCCGGCGACCCCGCGTGCGGGCCACCGCGGCCAGGTCGTGGGCCGGTGGAGCCTCGTCGGCGAGATCCCGGACCGTGGTGCGCACGGCGTTCTCCAGCTCGCTCATCGGGCTCCTCCCAGCTCGGTGATCCGGTCACCGGCCGACACACGCAACTTGGCCAGGGCCCGGGACGCCTGGCTCGCCACCGTTCCGGGACGGCAGCCGAGCGCCTCGGCGGTCTCCTCCACCGAGCGGTCCTCCAGGTACCGCATCACCAGCACCGCCCGCTGCCGGGCGGGCAGGGCGAGCAGTGCCTCCCGCAGGGCCAGCCGTTCGGTGACGTCCTCGTCGTGGGCGCCCGGCCCGGCCCGGTCCGGCACCTCGGCCACCGACACCTCCCGTCGCCGGCCGGGACGCCGCCAGAGCGAGGCGCGATCGTTGTAGAGGATCCGTCGTACGTACGCCTCCGCATCGCTGTGGATGCGGGGCCATCGGGCGTACGCCTTGGCCAGTGCGCCCTGCACCAGATCCTCGGCCGCGCCACGGTCCCCCGTCAGCGCGTACGCGATCCGGAGCAGCGCCTGCCCCCGGTCCGCGACGAACACGGTGAACTCGTCCTCGAGTGACTGCTTCACGGTCACCTCCACCGGGCCAGACGCCGCATCCATCGGAAAGCTTGCATCCGGGGGAGAATCGTTGTGTGACAACCTTCGTGGTCGCCTCACCGATCGGGCCGCTGGGGGTCGCCGTGCAGGGCGACGTCGTGGTGGGCGTGCGGTTCGGGGCGAAACCGGGACCGGTGGCCGAGCATGTGGCGGCCGCGCAGCTGGAGTCCTACTTCGCCGGTGAGCTCACCGAGTTCAGCGTGCCGTGGAAGCTGCTGGGCGGGTCGGAGTTCGAACGGGCGGTCTGGGAACAGATCGCCGGTATTCCGTACGGGGAGATGGTCACGTACGGGGCGATCGCGACGGCACTGGGCGACCCGGGGGCGGCGCGGGCCGTGGGGACGGCGTGCAACCGCAATCCGATCCCGGTGATCGTGCCGTGCCACCGGGTGGTGGGCGCCGGCAACAAGATGGTCGGGTTCGGTGGCGGGCTCGACCGCAAGCGGCGGCTGCTCGAACTGGAGGCGCGGGTCGCCCTGACCCGGCTCTGGGGCTGATGCGACGTTCGCCGATGAACCGGGGACGGTGCTCCGGCCGTACCCCCGCAGGGTTGTGTCGGTGAGGTGAGGCCGGCCCACAACCGTGGGCCGGCCTCACCGCGTGGCTGGCGCCGCGCTCAGATCACGCTGGTCAGCGCTCGATGTCGCCGCGGATGAACGCCTCGACGGACTCGTGCGCGTCGTGGTCGTTGTACTGCACCGGCGGGGACTTCATGAAGTACGACGAGGCGGAGAGGATCGGGCCGCCGATGCCGCGGTCCTTGGCGATCTTCGCGGCGCGCAGGGCGTCGATGATCACGCCGGCCGAGTTCGGCGAGTCCCACACCTCGAGCTTGAGCTCGGCGTTGAGCGGGGTGTCACCGAACGAGCGACCCTCGAGACGGATGTAGGCCCACTTGCGGTCGTCGAGCCACGGCACGTGGTCCGACGGGCCGATGTGCACGTCGCTCTTGATCATCTCGTGCGGGATCTGGCTGGTCACGGCCTGGGTCTTCGAGATCTTCTTGGAGACCAGGCGGTTGCGCTCCAGCATGTTCATGAAGTCCATGTTGCCGCCGAAGTTCAGCTGGTACGTGCGCAGCAGCTCGACTCCGCGGTCCTCGAACAGCTTGGCGAGCGCGCGGTGCACGATCGTCGCACCGACCTGGCTCTTGATGTCGTCGCCGACGATCGGCAGCCCGGCGTCGGTGAACTTCTGCGCCCAGACCGGGTCGGAGGCGATGAACACCGGCAGGGCGTTGACGAACGCGCAACCGGCGTCGATCGCGGCCTGCGCGTAGAACTTGTCGGCCTCGTCCGAGCCCACCGGCAGGTAGGAGACGACGACGTCGACCTCGGCGTCACGCAGGGCCTGCGCCACGTCGACCGCCTCGACCGGCGACTCCTCGATGATCTCGCGGTAGTAGGTGCCGAGACCGTCGAAGGTCGGGCCGCGCTGCACGGTGACGCCGGTCGGCGGCACGTCGGTCAGCTTGATCGTGTTGTTCTCGCTGGCGACGATCGCCTCGCTGAGGTCCATGCCGACCTTCTTGGCGTCCACATCGAACGCCGCGACGAACGTCACGTCCGAGACGTGGTAGTCGCCGAAGGTCACGTGCATGAGACCGGGGACGCGGTCAGCGGGGTCGGCGTCCCGGTAGTACTCCACACCCTGCACGAGGGACGAGGCGCAGTTACCCACCCCGACGATGGCGACGCGGACGGAGCCCATCGCGTTTGCCTCCTTGTTGTTCATCACGGCCGGTCCTGGTGCGGACGCGGTGTTTCTGGCGGAGCCGTCCCGGCCGGCGGTGTGTCGCCGGTGGGCGCGGGGCTGGGCGCGGCGGTGAGCCCGGCACGATTGCGGAAAGCGGGGGCGCGGCCGGACCGCTCGTTGGTGATCAGCTCTTCCAACCAGCGGACCTCGCGCTCGCAGGCCTCGAGCCCGTGGCGCTGCAGCTCGAGGGTGTAGGCGTCGAGACGGTCGCCGACCCGGGTCAGGATCTCGCGCAGGCTCTCCCGGCGCTCCTCGATCCGGCGGCGGCGGCCCTCCAGGATGCGCAGGCGGGTGGCGCGGTCGGTGCGGGAGAAGAAGGTGAAGTGCACCCCGAAACCGGCGTCGTCGTAGGTCTCCGGGCCGGTCTGGGTGAGGAGCTCGGCGAACCGCTCCTTGCCCTCAGCGGTGATCTTGTAGACGACACGGCCGCGCTTGCTGGTCATCGGGGGGACGACGTCGTTGCTCGCCGCGGCCTCGCTGATCCAGCCGGCGAGCTTCAACCGCTTCAAAGTCGGGTACAAGGTCCCGTAGCTGATCGCGGCCCGGAGCGTGCCGAGCTTGGTGGCCAGCTCCTTGCGCAGCTCGTAACCGTGCATCGGGGCCTCCTGCAGGAGACCGAGAATCGCCAGATCAAGCATCTCGACCCTCCTTCAGAACGTCACGATGTATCGGCTCGATACATCGTCACGGTAGGCCGGGCCCCGAACCTGCGCAACCCGAACACCGGTTCGCAGTCGCCACGCCACTCTGCGTGATGACAGTCGCCGCTGCTGCGGGGACCGCGTACTCTTCTCGCCATGCGCACGCAGCGGCAGGTCGTCGACTACTCGCTACAGAGGCGAGCAGTCCTGCGTGACGTGCGAAATGGTCGGATCGGCGCGCTCGAAGTCTGCGATGCGTCGCCGTACTTGAGAAACGCGGCCACATACCACGGTGAGCCCACCGACGAACGGTGCCCGATCTGCCGTCGCGACAATCTGACACTGGTGCACTACGTCTATGGAGACGAGCTCAAGCAGTCCGCCGGGCAGGCCCGGAAACTCGCTGAGCTGCCCGTGTTGGCGATGACGCTGCGTGAGTTCCAGGTCTTCGTGGTGGAGGTGTGCCGCTCCTGCGCGTGGAACCAGTTGATCGAGAGATACGTGCTCGGTCGTGACGGGCAGGCCACTGACGAGTTACTCCTCGCGTCGTCGGAGACTTTGTGGACGGCGGCGGCGTCCCATGGCGGAGAGGCTCGCCGATGAACCGGTTCGATCTCGCTAACGTGTACTGGTTCAGGGCCGACCCGGGCACCCCCCGCCGGGTTCGGTCATTGATGACATTCGACAAGCCGGCTGCCGGGGATGCAGCCGAAAACGCCCGCTCGTGGCGCTTCGCCAGGGTGACCCCGCCAGGTCGTCCGGCTGCGCCCCCGCGACCGGTAGGTGTGAAGGAATGAACGCGTACGGCGATCCGCAGAACGCACGAGCCCGGGCCAGAGTGCCCGGGCCGTCCGCTGCTTCCACGCCTGACGACGCGCCCGACCCGAACGAGGGCCGATCCGGTCCGGACGCCTATCGGCGTCCGTCCGGGGCGGCGCAGGTCGGCGGGCAGTCAGGGCGCGCCTCGGTCGGTGGCTCCGCCGCCGTCCCAGGCCGGGCCTCGGTGGGCGGCTCCGCCGCCGTGCCGGGGCGGGCCTCGGTCGGTGGTTCGGCCTCCGTCGGCAGCGCCTCGCCAGGCCGGGCCTCGGTCGGTGGCGCCGCCGCCGTCCCGGGCCGTGCTTCGGTCGGGGCGGCCTCGGTCGGCAGTGCCGCGCCGGGCCGCGCCTCGGTCGGGGCGGCCTCGGTGGGTGCTGTCCGGGGCGGTGCCTCGGTGCCGCCGTCCTCCGGCGTCCCCGACGTGCTGGGCAGTGGTGGCAAGGGCCGCAAGGGCCCCCGGAGCAAGGCTGACAAGAAATACCGCCGGGCGAACATCCTGACTGCCGCGGCAGCGGTGCTCGTCATCATGCTCGGCGTCGGCATCGTCGGTGGCACGTACTTCTTCGATGATGTCGATCTTCCGGCCGCTCAGGCCGAAGACCAGATGAACATCATCTACGACACCAAGGGCAACGTCCTCGCGAAAGAGGGCGAGCCCCGCATCAACGTGCCTTACCAGCAGATCAGCGAGGTAATGCAGCACGCGGTTGCCGCCGCCGAGGACAAGAACTTCTACCAGCACGAGGGCATTGACATGAAAGGCATTGCCCGTGCCGCGTGGAACAACTTCACCAACGGCGACCGGCAGGGCGCCTCGACGATCACCCAGCAGTACGCGCGCCACGTCGCCGTCCTGAAGGACATCAGCTACAGCCGCAAGCTGCGCGAGGCCGTGATCGCCCGCAAGCTGGAGTCCAAGTACGACAAGCCCCAGATCATGGGCATGTACCTGAACTACATCGACCTCGGCGAGGGCCGGTACGGCGTCGAGGCGGCCGCCAACGGCTACTTCGGCAAGTCGGTCGTGACCGGCTCGAAGAACGAGATCAGCGTGTACGAGGCCGCGGTGATCGCTTCGATCATCAAGCAGCCGTATGCCTCCGCGACGCACAAGGGCTACAACCCGCGGGAGAACCCCACCGACGCGTTGTCGCGGTGGGAGTACACGCTGAAGAACATGCTCGAGATGGGTTGGATGACCCAGGAGCAGTACGACAAGCGGGCGTACCCGGAGCTCAAGGCGGTCAGCTCGAAGTGCAAGACCTGCGCCGACGGCAAGCCGGTCGGCATGGTCATGCGCCACGTGCAGTACGAGCTGACTCAGCTCGGCATCTCCGCGGACGACCTGAAAAAGGGTGGTTACTCGATCACCACCACGATCAACAAGAAGGTCCAGGACGCGGCGGTCGCGGCCGGCTCCCGCAAGAGCAAGACCTCGCCGCTGAACGGTCGGCCGAAGACCTACCAGTCCGCGGTGATCGGCATCGACCCGGAGACCGGGCGGGTGCTCGGCTACTACGGCGGTGACGACCCCAACGGCACCGACTACGCCGGTTACATGGCGGGTGACGGCAGCGGAGTCGTCGACTACGGCGGCCAGTCGCCGGGCTCGACCTTCAAGCTCTACACGCTGGCCGCGGGTCTGAAGGAGGACATCTCCTTCAAGACGACCTGGGACGGCACGCAGAAGCGCGCCAACGGCACCAAGATCAGCAACGCCGGCGCCGAGGACTCCGCGCTCTGTGACGGCAAGATCGAGTATTGCGACCTCGAGACCGCGACGATCCGTTCGTACAACTTCCCGTTCTACTGGATCGCCAACAACATCGGCCGCGACAAGGTCATCGCCGCGGCCCGTGACGCCGGCATCCGTTACATGTGGACCGACAAGGGCGAGCAGGTCGACCTGACCAAGACCAACGCCTCCAAGTGGAAGAGCTCCGGCTACTTCGACAACGAGGTCGCCTTCGGTCAGTACCGCGTGGTTCCGCTGGAGCACGCGCAGGGCGTCGCCACCATCATGAACAGCGGTGTCCGGCACGACGCGCACTTCATCCGCAAGATCGAGCGGCGCGACCCGGAGACCGGCGAGATGAAGATCATCCCCAGCGAGAACCTCAAGGGGAAGCAGGTCTTCGACGCCAGCCAGATGTCCAACCTGCTGGGCGTCATGCAGAAGATCCCCGGCAAGTCGGACCACACCCTCAGCAACGGACGGGAGTCGGCCGCCAAGTCCGGCACCTGGGAGTTCAAGAAGGGCAACGGCGACACCTGGTACGTCGGCGGCATCCCGCAGCTCGCGGTGACCGTCTGGGTCGGCGGCGCCGGCAACAAGGTGGAACTCACCGCGGCCAACGGCAGCTCCAAGAAGATGTTCGGCTCCGGAACACCCGCCGACATCTGGGAGGAGTTCATCAAGACCGTGACCGAGGAGCTCAAGTGGGACAAGGAGTCCTTCCCTGAGCGCATCGAGACCGGCAACGACAACAGCGAGTACGCGAACGGCCAGGAGCCGCCGCCGGTTCAGCAGGAACCGGTCCAGGACCCGAACCAGAACGCCATCTGCCAGAAGTTCCCGACGCTCTGCCAGGACAACACCGGCAACAACGGCGGGAACACCGACAACGGTGGCAACACCGACAACGGTGGCAACAACGACGACAGCGACGACGATGACGACGGAGGCCCCGGCGGCCGTTGACGAACCGCACCGCTGAGAACGGCGCCCACCATCCGGTGGGCGCCGTTCCGTTTTTCATCCCCGGTGTGGCACGCCGCGACCCGGCAACGCCACAGGCGTCCCATGCGGCATGATGCCAAGACATGAGCGAGCAACCGTCCAGTGAGCGGCCTGACGTCTCGAGCGCTACCTCGGACGGTTTCGTGCGGGGACTCTCCCAGTTCATCGGCGGTCCACTCGGCTCACACGCGGTGCATCCCGACACCCGGCCCGGCCGGTTCTGGACCGCCCCGCGGATCGTGATGGCACTGGCCTGCCTGATCCTCGCGTTCTCCTGGGTGCAGAAGTCGCCCTGCATGGACGGCAACTGGCAGAAGAACGTGCAGTACACCCGCTACTGCTACACCGACGTGCTGGCGCTCTACTACGCCGAGGGCATCAACGAGGGCAAGGTCCCCTACGTCGACCACCCGGTGGAATACCCGGTCGTCACCGGCTACTTCATGGGCGCGCTCGGCCTGCCCGTCCACTGGTACGGCGAACAGCACCCGGAGATCAACCAGGGCAGCTGGTTCTACAACATCAACGCGCTGATCCTGTCGATCCTCGCCGTCGCCACCGTCGCGATCGTCCTGGCACTGCGCCGGCGACGGCCCTGGGACGCGGCGATCCTGGCGCTCTCCCCGATCGTCCTGGTCACCGCCACCATCAACTGGGACTACCTGGCGATCGGGCTGGCCGCCATCGGGCTGGCACTCTGGGTCAAGAAGAAGCCGGTCTGGGCGGGCGTCCTCCTCGGACTGGGCGCGGCGGCGAAACTCTGGCCGTTGTTCCTGCTCGGACCGATCCTGATCCTCGCGTTCCGCACCGGACGCCTGCGACCGTTCTGGAGTTCGTTCATCGCCACCGCCGTCACCTGGGCGGCGGTCAACTTCCCGGTCTGGTTCTGGTACCACGAGAGCTGGCTGCGGTTCTTCCGGCTCAACTCGGAACGACCCGTCGACTGGGGCACCTTCTGGTACATCGGCCGGTACCTCGACGGCAAGTGGAAGAGCGGCGTCGAGGGCGACATGGGGCCGTTCCAGTGGCTCAGCAACCACATCCCGACGCTCAACATCCTGTCGTACGCGCTCTTCGGCCTCTGCTGCCTCGCGATCCTGCTGCTCGGGCTGCTCGCCCCGCGCCGCCCGCGACTGTCCCAGCTGGCGTTCCTGGTGGTGGCGGCGTTCCTGCTGTTCAGCAAGGTCTGGTCCCAGCAGTACGTGCTCTGGCTCATCCCGCTGATCGCGCTGGCCCGCCCCAAGTGGGGTGCGGTGATCGCCTGGTCGATCGCGGAGGTGGGCTACCTCGCCGCGTTCTACGCCGAACTGATCGGGGCCGGCGGCAAGTCGGTCATCCCGGAGGGCACCTTCGTGCTCGCCTCCACCCTGCGGTGGATCACGGTGGCGGTGCTGGTCGGCGCGGTGGTCCGGGAGATCTGGCGGCCGGAACTGGACGTGGTCCGGCAGAGCTACGACGGGGTGGACCCGGAGGCGGGGCCGCTGGACGGGCCGGAAGCGCCGTGGATCACCACCTTGCGCAAGCGGTTCGGGATGGGGCCGTCGGAGGAGGCGCCGATCGACGCGTTCCGGCCGCCGGCGCCACCGTCTCAGCCGGCCGTGCTGACGAGCTGACCGCTTTCACGGCAGACGACAGCAGGCGCGGCCCGTCGTGGCCGCGCCTGCTGTCGTCGGTGAGGACCCGCTCAGGATCAACCGAGGCGGAAGACCACGGTGTTCTCGTCGAGGTCCTCACGACTGATGCCCAGGGCGTCCACCGGCACGATGCCGGACCGCTCCCACGACGTGCCCACGCTCTCCGCCCGCAGCAGGACCACCACCGTGACGTGGACCGACCGCAGGTACTCGACGCTCGCCGCATCCGGGAACGACGCCACCCGGCTCCGCAGCTCACTCTGCCGGGCCGCGGCGAACGCGCCACCCCCGTTGGCCAGCGACTGGAAACGGGTCGTCGACCAGAGCTGCACGGTCTGATCGGTCAGGTCACCGGTCGGTAGCACCAGCAGCTGGCCGGTGACCGTGCGCATCGCCTGCGGCTGCTCCGGGACGACCGGATGCGCCGTGGCGTTCCAGCCCTCCAACGTCACCAGCAACAGCGGCGTCACCATGGCCAGCCGCAACCACGGGCCGGGCCACGGGGGGAACCGCTGCGCGGCGAGATGCCGGGCCCGGCGGACGAACTCGTCGACGGCTCCGGCGGCCAGGATCGCCAGCAGCAGCGTCACCCACAGCATCAACCGGCCCGGGATCCGCAGGTCGAACGAGGCCGGGTAGTGCCCGAACAACGGCAGGTACGTCCAGCGGCCCCCGAAGAACGTGGTGCCCAGGGTGAGCACGGTCGCCCCGGCCAGTGCCACGAGCAGCAGCAGCCGGTGCCGGAACCGCCAGATCGACAGGAACAGGCCGGCGATGGCGAGCGCGTACAGGACGAAGCCGGGGAGCAGGGACATCTCGGCGGCCCAGCCGAGCGAGGCGCGGGGAGTCTCGTGCGCGGCTCCCCAGACCCGCGACTCGGCCGGCCCGATCAGCAGGCTCCGCAGCGGCGGTGAGAAGAACCCGATCTCCTGGGTCTTGGTGTCGCTGTCCGGCACCAGTACGTACGGCACGGCCAGCACCAGGCCGACACCGGCGAAGATCGAGGCGCCGAGGAAGTCGGTGGTCAGCAGGTGGAAGCCGATCCACGGTTTCGGCTTACGCCGGCGCAGCCGCTGGATCAGGTAGAACACGCCGGTGAGGGGCAGCACCAGCACGAACAGGCCCAGGACGTAGCCGAACGGGACGCCGAGCGAGAAGCCCATGCCCAACTGCCAGGTCGCCACGGCCCAGCCGGCCACCGTCCAGTTGTTGCTGCGGCGGGCCGGACGGTAGCCGTACCGCAGGGACCAGCCGTGACCGCGGGCCAGCATCGCCAGGGCGAGCGGGATGCCGCCGGCCGAGACGATGTCGAGGTGCCCCTCCTGGGCCAGCCGCCATGGCGCGTACGCGAAGGCGACGGCCGCCACCGAGGCGCCGATCGGCCGGGCGCCGAGCTGGCGGACCAGGGCGTAGGCGCCGATGACCAGCAGGGCGTGCGCGGCGACGAAGAGCAGGTTGTAGCGCACGACGGCGGCGGTCGGCCCGCTGCCGATCATGGCGAACAGGGCGTACCCGAGAAGGCTGTCACCGGACGCGAAGCTGTGTGACAGCGGGAAGTAGGCGTTCGAATGCCAGAGGCGGACCGGGTCGGTGGCCAGGATGTGGCCGGCCCAGGAGAGCAGCCACGCCTGGCGGGACGGGTCGCCGAGGTCCTGCGGGAGGGTATAGGCCGGGTAGCGCAGGGTCGGCCAGGTCATCGCGACGGCCAGCAGAACGGCGGCGTAGGTGACCAGGGCGTACTCGTGGACCGCTCGGCGCCGGGCGAACCTCAGGCCGCGGCGGATGAGGCCGGGGGGTTTCTCCGGGATGGCGGTGAACGCGCTCCACGGGTCCGGTGGGGCGCCGGGGGGCCGTTCGTCGGGTGACGCCTTGCGCTGTTGCGGGATGCCCTTCTTGCCCGGCGAATCCGACCTGTCGGAAATCTCGCCACCGGGCGTGTCTTTTGAAACGTTCGTGCCCTTTGAAGCGGGCGTGCCTTTCGCCTCGGGCTCGGCTGGCGTGTCCTTGGAGGGCGCGTCTTCGGAAGGCGTGTCCTTGGAGGGCGCGTCTTCGGAAGGCGCGTCCTTGGAAGGCGCGGTTTCGGAGGGCACGGCTTGGGGAGGCGCGGCACGACGGGACAGCAGGCCGGTCAGCAGACCGAACCGCCGCCGTGCCGGCCGGGCGGACTCCGCGGCGACCACCACGGGTGCGGTTTTCTGCGGCTCCTCGGACATGACCCTCCCGTGCCGGTGCGTCAGCTGCCCGCCCGCTCCCGCAGAAGGGCGATGTCGGCGGCCTGTGCCTCGGCGCCGCCCGGGGTCTCCACAATGGCCGGTGCCCCGGAGGCGCGAATCACCGCAACCACCAAATCGGGGTCGATCTTCCCATTTCCGAGGTTGTCGTGTCGGTCCTGGCCCGAGTCGAAGGCGCCCTTGGAGTCGTTGGCGTGGATCAGGTCGATCCGGCCGGTGATCGCCTTCACCCGGTCGACGATGCCGGTCAGATCCTCGCCACCGGCGAACGCATGGCAGGTGTCCAGGCAGAATCCGGCCCCGAACTCACCGACGGCCTCCCAGAGCCGGGCCAGGTCGTCGAAGCGCCGTGCGCAGGCGTTGTCGCCCCCGGCAGTGTTCTCGATCAGAACGGGAAGAGGCAGGCCACCGTCCTTCTCCGCATACTCGAAAGCCTTCTTCCAATTGGCGAAGCCGGAGGCGAGCTCGGCGCCGGAACCGACGTGGCCGCCGTGCACGATCAGACCTTTCGCACCGATCTCGGCGGCCGCCCGGGCGTGTTGCATCAACAGTTTGCGACTGGGGATGCGAACCCGGTTGTTCGGCGAGGCGACGTTGATGATGTAGGGCGCGTGGACGTAGATGTCCACCTCGGAGACGCGCAGCGCCTCGGCGTCCTCGCGTGGTTTGGGCGCGTTGTATTTCTGCGGGTCGGTGAGGAAGAACTGCACGGCGTCGGCGCCGCGTGCGGCGGCCTCGGCCAGCGGTTCGGCGGGATCGACATGGGCTCCGATGCGCATGGGACGAGCCTACGACGAGGGTGTGACGCTCCGCCCGCGCGTCACCGGCCTCCGCCGCCCCTCGTTAGCTGCATTGATCACTTTTGACGGATGCCGGCCCGCCGGCGGTCGAATAGGGGATGGTGCATGTCACGGCAGGCTCGATACCGAGTGGCGGCGCTGGCGCTGAGTGGGTTGATCTTCGGCGCCCCGCTGCTCACCAACGGGACGGCGAGCGCCGAGCAGCTCGATCCCAGCGAGCGGCGGGTGAACTTCGCCGGCTCCGGCGTGCTCGGCCTGTCGTGCGCCTCCAAGCCCGACGTCGAGTCGATCACCGTGCCGGCGCGGTCCGTGGTGCATCTGGTCAACCGGACCGGCCACGACGCCGAGCTCAAGATCGGCGGGGTGCCGCACGGCACCGTTCCGGACGACGGCGCGGCCGAGGTGCTGTTCCGGCGCGGCACCACCTCGGTGCTGCTGACCCCGGACTGCGGTACCGGCGACACCGCGGTTCCGGTGATGGTCAAGACCGAGCCGTCCACCGCGGCCGCCGATCCGGCCCCGGCGCCGACCGGTGGTGCGGCTCCGGGAGCGGCCAAGACGTCCGGTTCGGGGACCGCCGCCGGAGCCGCGAACGCGCATCGGACCGCCGCGCCCGTCTCCAAGCTCGCCGCGCGTGACCAGGCACGACAGCATGCCGAGGCGCGTCCGGCCACCACGGTGGGCGACGCGGCCTCGGCGTCCCGGTCACTGCCGCAGGGCGTCGCCGGCACCGTCTCCCCCGACAGGATCCTCGGGGGTACGACCGGAGTCGGCGTCCCCGTGACCGCCGGTGCGCTGCCGAGTGACGTGGCTCCGACGGCCTCCGAGGCGGCGGGGATGCTGCCGGTGCCGCCGGCCGCGGACGGTTCGCCGCTGCTGCCGGGTACGACGGCGTCCGCTCCGGCCGAGGTCACCGAGCCGATGGCGGCGGTCGGGCCGATCCGGGAGGGCCGGTCGTTCGGGCTGCTCGGACTGACCGCGCTGGTCTGCGTCCTCGGCGTCGCAACTGCCGCGATTCGGGCAATCGTGTCGCAACGTGCATCTCACGCAAATATGTCGTAAGCTCTTACTCGAAGCTCCGCGGGGCGGACGCGTCCAACCTCATCGGTGTGGTCGTTCCTCCCCAGGTCCCACCCAACGAATCGGACCGGACGCCCCGCGGCTCTCCCAGGCGATGACCCCGTCCACCGGACGGGGTCATCGTTTTTCCCTGCTTTTGGGCCGGACGGCTCGGGTGGGTATGCTGGCTCGGTTCGCAGTGCGTTCGCCGTGGGCGAGTTGTCTCCCCGCGGCTTCTTCTGCGTTCGACACAAGACCTCCTGCCACGGAAATCCCGTGGCCGTTCAAGCCCACAGGAGGTGAGTAAGTCTTGCGTCATTACGAACTGATGGTGATCCTCGACCCCTCGCTCGAGGAGCGCACCGTCGCCCCGTCGCTCGACCAGTACCTGAACGTCATCCGCACTGCGGGTGGCTCGGTCGAGAAGCTCGATGTGTGGGGCCGTCGCCGGCTCTCGTTCGAGATCAACAAGAAGGCCGAGGGTATCTACGCCGTCGTCGACCTTCAGGCGACCCCGGAGGCCGTGGCCGAGCTGGACCGTCAGCTGCGGCTCAACGAGTCCATCCTGCGTACCAAGGTCATCCGTCCCGAGACCCGCTGAGGCGTTTTTGTCAGAGGGTCCTGAGACCCTTTGCGTCAACGTTTGATGCGGCGAGGAGAAGTTCATGGCAGGAGAAACCACCATCACGGTCGTCGGCAACCTCACCGACGACCCTGAGCTGCGCTTCACCCCTTCGGGTGCGGCGGTCGCCAAGTTCCGGATCGCGTCGACGCCGCGGACCTTGGACCGGCAATCGGGCGAGTGGAAAGACGGCGAGCCACTCTTCCTCGCGTGCAACATCTGGCGTGAGGCCGCCGAGCACGTCGCCGAGTCGCTGCAGCGTGGCGCTCGGGTGATCGTGCAGGGCCGGCTGCGCCAGCGGTCTTACGAGACCCGCGAGGGCGAGAAGCGCACCGTCTACGAACTCGAGGTCGATGAGATCGGCCCCTCCCTGCGCTACGCCACGGCCAAGGTGCAGAAGGCGAGCCGTTCCGGTGGCGGTGGGGGCGGCTTCGGCTCCTCCGGTGGTGGCAACCGGCAGTCCGGTGGCGGCGGCAATCGTGGCGGCAGCAGCGGCAACAGCGGCGGCGGCAGCAACGACTTCGACGACCCCTGGGCCTCGGCTGCGCCGGCCTCCAGCAGCAACCGCTCCGGCGGTGGCGGCGGCAACTCCTCGTTCGACGACGAGCCTCCCTTCTAAGCCTTCGGGCTTTCTCGAATATCAGGAGTAAGAGCAATGGCTAAGGCTGCGGCGCTTCGCAAGCCGAAGAAGAAGGTGAACCCGCTCGACAAGGACGGGATCACCTACATCGACTACAAGGACACCGCTCTCCTGCGGAAGTTCATCTCCGACCGCGGCAAGATCCGTGCCCGCCGCGTCACCGGTGTGACCTCCCAGCAGCAGCGGCAGATCGCCCGCGCGGTCAAGAACGCCCGCGAGATGGCGCTCCTGCCGTACACGGCCACGGCACGCTGAGAGGGGACATCCAGATGAAGATCATCCTCACTCACGAGGTGTCCGGCCTCGGCACGCCCGGCGACATCGTCGAGGTGAAGAACGGCTACGGCCGCAACTACCTCCTGCCGCAGGGCTTCGCGATCCAGTGGACCAAGGGCGCCGAGAAGCAGGTCGTCGTGATCAAGCGGGCCCGCGAGGCCCGCGAGATCCGTGACCTGGGCCAGGCCAACGAGGTCAAGGGCCAGCTGTCCGGCCTCAAGGTCACGCTGAAGGCGCGCTCCGGCAACGGTGGCCGTCTCTTCGGCTCGATCACCCCGGCCGAGATCGTCGACGCGGTCAAGGCCGCCGGCGGCCCCTCGCTGGACCGTCGCCGCCTCGAGCTCCCCGGTCACATCAAGACCACGGGCGCTTACACCGTGCAGGTCAAGCTGCACCCCGAGGTGACCGCCACGTTCCCGGTGAACGTGGTCGCCGCCAAGTGAGTCTCTGACTCACGCGCGAAACGGCGCGCCGGGCTTCGGCCTGGCGCGCCTTTCTGCTTTCCGGGGGTGTCGAGGCTTTCCGGGGGTGTCGAGGCCGGATCAGCTCAGGCTGTTGCCGGTGATCGCCGAGCTCAGAACCGTTGCCAGGCCGCCGCCGACGACCGCGGCGGCGAGCCCGACACTGGCGGCCTTCCACGCGGTCGTGGCGCGGCGCAGGCCGAGGGCGATCAGCATGCTCAAGGCGAGCGAGACACCGAACTCGGGGATGGCGTTGACCAGCGTGGTCAGAGCGTTGGTCCGCTGACCGCTGTTGATCAGGAACATGCCGACGACGAAGAGGGCCACGGGAACGCCGTACCACGCCACGGTGTAACCGACGGCGGCCAGCGGTCCGCCGGTGTCCTCCTCGTTCTCCTCGTCGTCCGGGTCGAGAAGGTCGGTACCGGTGTTGCCGGCGAGCAGCCCGCCGGACATCGGACGACGCTCGTAGGAGCCGGTGCCCTGGAACGCGCCGGTCGACCGGCGCCACGAGGTGTCGTCCGCCTGGGCGGCCCGCGGCGGCCACGAGGTGTCCTCGGCGAAACCGGTGGGGGCGGCGGTGGAGAACCGGCGCGGCGGCCAGGAGGTGTCCTCCCCGCCCGGCGCGGCGACCGGTGCGGCAGCCGCGGCAGCGGGCGTCGTGCCGGCGGCCATCGCAGCTCGCCAGTCGGCGCCGACCTCGGCCGGTGCTGCCGGAGTGGTGCCGGTGGCCATGGCCGCGCGCCAGTCCGCGCCGACGTCGGTGGCGGCGGTGCCCGCACGCCGCGGCGGCCAGGTCCTGTCCTCCTCATCGGCCGACGGGGCGGCGGGGACGGAGGAGACCGCTGCGGAGGCGGAGACGGACGACGCCGGAGTGAAGGTACCGGTGGCCCGTGGCGGCCAGGTCCGGTCCTCCTCCGGTTCCGTCGCCGGGGCCTGCTCCGTCGACGGGATGCGCGGAACCGTCGCGGTGGCGGAGGCGGTGGCCGTACCGGTGTTCGGCACGGCGGAGATGACTGAGGTGGAACCTAGGGCCAGGTTCGACGGCCCTGCGACGGCGGCTGATCCACTGGGCCGAAAGGGAGGAAAGTCCGACGTACCGTATCGGCGTGATTCACCCTCCGCGAGGTTGCTCGAGGACAACCCGCTGCGCCAGTCGGTCTCACCACCCTCCCCGGCGCCCTGGGAATACTGGGGGCCACCCCGGGGCGCCCGCTCAGCGGCGAGCCAGTCCCCTCCGGCGGCGGACGGCCCGCCCGGGCCCCCGCCCTGCGGACCGTTGCGATCGTCGTAGCCGCGCGTGCTCCACGAACCGGTGCTAGCGGCGCCGGAAGGGCCGTAGCCGGGTGCGGCGGGTCGCTGCGACTGCTGGAGTGGATCAGGCCAGGACGACGGCCCAGCGGGCAGCTCACGGGCCGGAGCGGCACCATAGGCCGAACGGGGTGCGTCCGGGCGCGGGGCGTCACCCCAGGAACCGTTGCCGGCCGGTAACTCCCGAGGCGGGCGCGGACCGGCCGGAGGCTGGCGGCGCGGATCCGGGCGACCGTTGCCGGGACCGTAGGGATCCGCACGGTCGTCACCCGGCATGTCCCGGTCGGAAGGGCCGTAGCCGCCGTCCCGGTCGGCGGGGCCGTAGCCGCCGTCCCGAGGGTCCTGCGCATCGGCCCAGGAGGGGCCGCCCGCCGGAAGCTCACGCGGCGGGTAGCTCGGCCGGCCGCCCTGATCAGCCCAGGACGGTCCACCCGCCGGCAGCTCACGGGAGGGCGCGTCGTCACGGGGGCCGGAACGGCGCGGCTCCTGCCAGGACGGCCCACCGGCCGGAAGTTCACGAGAAGGCTGCGGCCCACCGTACGCGGACGGACGACGCTGATCGCCGGACGCGTCGGCCCACGAGCCGCCCGCCGGTAACTCCCGCTGCGGGGACTGCCGGGACGGCGGGCCCTGCTGCCAGCCACCGGTGTCGTAGCCGTCCGGATCGCCGCCGGGACGCCGGGACGGACGGCCCTGCCGCGGCTCGTCGGGGGCCGGCCAGGACGGTTCGTCACCGCGGCGCGGACCGGCGTCGGTCGCGCGGCGGCGTCCGGTGCCCGGGTCGAGCTGCGGGACGGCGAATCCGCCGGTCGGTTCCTGGTCGTCGCGGTTCCGCCGACCGGACTGCTCACCACCGCGGTAGCGGTCGATGCCGTACCTCGGCTGGTCGTCCACCGGACCGGAACCGAACTGGCCCTGCTGATATCCGTCCGAGGCCGGGATGGCCGAGCCGGGGGCGACCGCGCCGTTCCACGACGGATTGACCGGCGCGCTGTTCGGCCGGATGGCCTCGGGCATCGGCGCGCTGCGCGGACGGTTGCCGGGCGGGGTGCCGCGCGGCGCCGGCATGGGCATCGCGGCGCTGCTGCGGGCGGCCGCGGACGGGCCGTCGGCCGGGATTCCGCTGGTCTGCCAGCTGGGTCCGGGGATGCTGCTGCTCGGGGCGATGCCACCGGGTATGCCACTGCTGGGCAGCGGTCCGCCGGGGCCGTCGCCACGGTCCTCGGCACGGCGGCTGCGGCGGGACCGCCGGGCGCCCTGCGGGTCGGACGGGATGACCGGGCCGGACGGGGCGGCGGGCGCACCACCGGGGCCGTCCGCGTCACCGCCCTCCTGCTCCTTGAGCGCCTCCCGGCGGGCTGCCTCGGCACGCCAGGCCAGCACCCGGGGGTCGTCGCCGGACCGGCTCCACTGGCCGGTGTCCGGGTCGCGGGCCCAGTTGCTGTCGTCCGGCTCCATCTCCCACTGGGAGGTGCTCTCACGCCAGTCCGCGGCGTTCGTGTTCGAGTTGTAGCGGGAACCGCCCCGGCCCGCGGCGCGACGACCGCGCGGCGCACCACCGGTCGGCGCGGTCCCGGCCGGCATGGCGCCGGTCGAGGACGGGTCCGGACCACGGCGGACCTGGCCGGTGGACGAGGGGTCGGGCCCACGACGGGCCGGTCCGGCGGAGGACGGATCCTGGCCGCGACGGATCTGCCCGGTGGACGACGGATCCGGACCGGGACGGGCGTCCCGCGGCGGACCGTTGAACGAACTCGGGCCGGGACCGTCGCCGGACAGGTCGGCCAGCGCCGCATAGCGGTCGGGGGTGCTGTCGCGCCGCGGTTCGGCGTCGCGCCAGGACGGCTCGGGTTCACGCCACGACGGCTGTTCGGGCTCGCGCCGCGACTGCTCGGGATCCTGCCAGGACTGCTGACCGGCATCGCGCCACGAGGGGTCCGGCTCACGCCGGGAGGGGTCGGGCGGGAACTGGTCGGACTCGCGCCGCGACGGCTGACCGGGTCCGCGCCGGGACTGTTCGGGATCACGCCAGGACGGCTGGCCCGGATCGCGCCGGGACGGCAGCTGCTCGGGTGAGGAGTGCCGGGAGGGCTCCTCGGCGCGGCTCGGGAGGGCGCGGCGGCCGGGTGCCCCGGAGCGGGCGCCCCAGGAGGGCGAATCCGGCATCGGGCCGCCGGACTGCGGGTCGGAGAAGCCCGACACGTTGCCGGTGTCGGTGTGCCGGGCCCAGCTGTCCGCGCCGGAGTCGCTCGACCAGCCGGTGCCGCCGGACGGCGGGGCGTCGTCCTCACGGGCGCGGCGACGGCCACGCCTCGGGGACGGGTCGGACTGGTCGGCGTCCCGGCGCCAGGCCGCGCGGTCGTCCTCGCGGACCAGGTGCCGGCCGTCGTCGGCGGACGAGGTCTGCCAGCCCGGTGTGTCGGAACGGCCCCACCGGGGACCGCCGACCGTGTTCTCGTCCGGGCTGGTGCCACCGCGCCACGACGGGGCCGGCGCGCTGCCGTTGGCGGAGGTGTCCGACCAGCTCGAACGGGGGCTCGCACCGGAACCCCAGCTGGAGCCGGCGCCGGACGGCTGCTGCCAGGACGGCGTGTCGGAGGAGCGTCGCGAGCCGGTGTCGGTCGAGGTCCGCCAGGAACCGGTGTCGGCGGGCCCGCCTGCGGACCGGCTGTCCCCGGAACGGCCACCGTCACCAGGACGGCCGTTGTCAGCGGGCCGGCCGTTGTCGACGGGCCTGCCCCAGGAACCGGTGTCCTCGGACGAACGCCAGGAACCGGTGTCCTCCGGCGGCGACTGTCGCCAGGAGGGAGTCTCGGTGGCGTTCGCCGCGGGCGCGTCGGGCGGCGTACGCCAGGAACTGCTGCTCGTGGAATCGCGCCACGACGGCGTGTCGGACGACGGCTGCTGCCAGGACGGGGTGTCGGTGGACTGCTGACGCCACGAGGGTGCCGGGGCGGACGGCTGCTGCCACGACGGGGTCTGTGCGGACGGGTCCTGCCAGGACGGACGGCTCTCGGACGACCAGGTCTGCTCGACCGGGGTGGTCGGCCGGGCCGCGTCGTCGCGCTGCTGCCAGGACGGCGTGTCCGACTGCTGACGCCACGACGGGGTCGACGAGTCGGACTCCGGGGTCGGCCATGCGGTGCCGGCGATAGCGGGTTGCTCCGGTTCGGGCTCGCCGCCCGCGCCGCCGTTCTCCGCCTGCCAGGCCTCGGTGGTCGAACGCCAGACGTGCGAACCGGTGGTGGACCGCCATTCGGTGGTCTGCCGCCAGCGTGCGCCGGTGGCCCGCCACTCGGAGGTCTGTGTCCGCCAGCCGGCGCCGTCGGCGGGGAACGTGGTGCGGCCCGCCGATGTCACATCCGACCAGCGGTTTGCCTGCTCGACCTCGTGGCCGCCACCGCCGGTGTACGGCTCGATCTCGGCCTGCTGAGCCCAGGCGTCAGCCCGGCGTTGCCAGGTCTGCGCCTCGGGACTGGGAACCATGCTGCCGGTGTCGGTGAGCGACGACCATCGGGGCTCCGACTCGTCGATCTCCGGGGCACGGGTGGGCCAAGCCTCCGCAGCGCGCTTGTCGCGCGACATGCGGGCACCGTAGTCCCACTCCCGTTGGTCCACGTGAAAAGGGTGACGTGCATGAGACGGAACCGCAACGCCTCAGCGCGACGGCTTGCTCACGCGACACGATATTTGCCTGATCCGGAACCTTTTCTGCCTTCCACAGGTGGGGATGACAAAAGTCCTGCTCGGGTCGGATGGCGGGTGTCCGCACCCCAGAGTTATCCACATGGTGTGCACAGGGCTACCCACAGGAGCGGCCTAGATGTCCACAGCTTGTCCCAAGACTCGTCCACCGAAGCAGTTGGGCAGGTAGCGGCCAGGTTCGTACAGTGGTCCAGCCCCGCGTTCTGGCTTTGATCAGAGATTTCTTCTGTTCCGGGCCCGGGATCAGCCGAAAGAGTCGTACTAAGGCTGGTCGATCGCGCGGACGGCCATCTTCATGGAGGGGAGTCCTAGGTGTCGATCACCGATGACACACGGCCAGAATCGAGGCCACCCTCCCAGTCGGGTGGCGGAGGCTCGTTCGGCGGCGGTGGTCAGGGTCGCAAGGGCGGTGGCCCCGGCGGGCCGGGCGGCGGCGACCCGGGTGGCAACCAGGGCACCGGGTTCGACAAGGCGCCCCCGCAGGACGTCGCGGCGGAGCAGGGCGTGCTCGGCGGCATGCTGCTGTCCAAGGACGCGATCGCCGACGTCGTCGAGATTCTCAAGGTCAACGACTTCTACCGGCCGGTGCACGCCACGATCTACGACGTCGTCCTCGAGCTCTATGGCCGGGGCGAGCCGGCCGACGCCCTGACCGTGGCGGCGGCGCTCGCCGACTCGGGCGACCTGCAGCGCATCGGCGGGGTGCCCTACCTGCACACCCTCATCGAGAGCGTGCCGACCGCGGCGAACGCGTCGTACTACGCCCGCATCGTGTCGGAACGTGCCATTCTGCGGCGTCTGGTCGAGGCCGGCACCAAGATCGTGCAATTGGGGTACGGCACCGGTGGCAACGGCGGTCGCGATGTGGACGACATCGTCGACCTGGCCCAGCAGGCGATCTACGACGTCACCGAGAAGCGGGTCAGCGAGGACTTCGCCGCTCTGGGCGACATGCTCCAGCCGACCCTCGACGAGATCGAGGCGGTCGGCGCCTCGGGCGGCGTGATGACCGGCGTCCCGACCGGCTTCCAAGACCTGGATCGCCTGCTCAACGGCCTGCACGCGGGTCAGTTGATCATCGTGGCCGGTCGTCCCGGTCTCGGTAAGTCGACGGCGAGCATGGACTTCGCCCGCAACGCGGCGATTCAGCACGGGCACGCCAGTGCCATCTTCTCGCTCGAAATGAGCAAGATCGAGATGGTGATGCGGTTGCTCTCCGCCGAGGCGCGGGTGCCACTGCACACACTTCGATCGGGACAGCTCTCCGACGACGACTGGACGAAGCTCGCCAGGCGGATGGGCGAGATCAGCCAGGCACCGATCTTCGTGGACGACACCCCGAACATGAACCTGATGGAGATCCGGGCCAAGGCGCGACGGCTCAAACAGCGGCACAACCTTCGGATGCTGGTGATCGACTACCTCCAGCTGATGTCCTCGCCGAAGAAGACCGAGAGCCGTCAGCAGGAGGTCTCCGAGCTGTCCCGTGGTCTGAAACTGCTGGCCAAGGAGATCGAGTGCCCGGTGATCGCGGTGAGTCAGCTGAACCGTGGTCCCGAGCAGCGGACCGACAAGCGACCCCAGCTGTCCGACCTGCGTGAGTCCGGCTCGATCGAGCAGGACGCCGACGTGGTGATCCTGCTGCACCGTGACGACTACTACGACAAGGAGTCACCGCGGGCGGGCGAGGCGGACTTCATCGTCGCCAAGCACCGTAACGGCCCGACCGACACCGTGACGGTCGCGGCGCAGCTGCACCTGTCCCGATTCGTCGACATGGCCATCTGAGCCGCCACTGCCGGAGAGGGCGACGCTCGATCCATTCCGGGGCGGTGATGACGCTCAGCCCGATCGGCGGTGGCGTCGCAACATCAGCCGGGACCGCTGAGGCATCGGGAGTTCGGCAGGGCCGCTGGGGCGATGGCGCGTGTCGGCGGCCTCGCCGTCGGTCGGTGTAACGGCGCTGGGCTGGCCGAGCGGCGGTGCCGAGCGGTCGAGCGGCGGTGCGGGGCGGCCGAGCGGCGGGGCGGGGCGGCGGTGCCGGGCGGTCGAGCGGCGGGGCGATCGAGCGGCGGTGCGGGGCGGTCGAGCGGCGAAGAGGCGTCAGCCTTCGGCGGCGATGGCACTGGATGGCTGGTGCCGAGGTCGTGGCTGGTGGCGGACCGGAGTGGACTCGGCCGGCCAGGAGGGTGATGCGGGTCTCGGGCGGTGAACAGGCCGATGTCCCGCCGGGTCGCGGTTTGGCCGCGGCCCCCGTCCGGCGGGGACGGGCTGTCTGCTCGAGAGCACGGCTGTCATCTGCTGGAGCCGTGATGGACCGTTGGGAGAGTGCTGATGTCGAGGCGGACACACTGATCGTCGATTTTTGTGCGATCGTGCGAAGGAGCGCTGATCTGTGACGGTCGACCGGGTTTCGGTCGCCTTGCGGGTCTGTGGTGCATCAGCCTGTGGTGATCCACGCCGGGTTGCCGGTTACCGGTCTCGGTTGTGGTGACCGGCTTCAGCTTCGCCGGGGATACTTCCGGGATCCGTCAGGCGGCCTCTTCGACGGGGCGGTGGGTCACCAGGTGCTCGATCTGGCGGTTCTTGCCTTCGGAGGCGTTCTGGACGGTTTCGACGATGACGCGGGCGAGAGTGTCGACGTTCCACTCGCGGCACGCCTCCTGGTTGAGGCGCAGATCGACCAGGCGTCCGTCGGCGTCGACCGTGGCGTGCACGATGCCGTCGGGAGAGTCGGCGCTCACCTGCATCGTGGCGAGACTGCGCTGCAATTCGTCCACACCGGACCGCAGTTCTTCGTAGCGGCCGTACACGTCTTCGAGGTTGTTTCGCAGGGCTTGGTCCGCCGTGCGATCGTCAGTTTCAGTCACGGGGTTTCCTCCGTTCGCCGCGACAGGGGGCGAGGTGACAATACCCAAGATCGGCGACGTTGCGTATTCCGGTGACTTCGTAACGCACACGAAAAGAGAGCCTTATCGAAATGGCTCGCTCTAAAGTGACGATATGACTCCGTTTCGTGGTCACTCGGAGTGATCTATGGGTGTGGTGGATGTCCGTGCCGGGTGGGGAAACGGCGTACTCGTGCTGGTTGCGAGTCTTCAAAGGAGTGCTCGTCGGGTGCGGGCCGTGGTTGCGTTCGGTGACCCGCTGTCGGTGCGGAGTGGGTGCAGGGGGCGCCGCGCCGCGTGCGCTCATCCCACTTTTCGGACACCCCTCGCCAGCGGATGGGCGACCGCTTGAAGAGTCGCTGGTGGGCGAGGTGGTCGTGAACGTGCATCAGTGCCCGATGGATGCGGGCGTGTCCGCCTTCTGCTGCGCGGGTGTATCTATATAAGCGCATCCCGATGTCTTGCCTTCCATGAAGGAATGCATCTATTCATTTCTCCGGATAAAGGAGTGAATAGGTAGGCAAGGTGGCTCAAGATTGGCCAAGAGTAGAGATGCGGCTAATCGGCTCAGCCCGGACGCGTATCGACGCAACGGGTCCGGCCCAAAGTATCGACGCGAGTGAGCCACGATCTGCGCCGGTATGCACCGCCCGGTGCAGAACAGCTCGACGAACGCCTCCGCGGTCCGGCATTCACGGGCGGCGCGCCGCGGACGACAGCGGCGATGCACCACGAGCCCGAAGAGGGAGAGCAGCGGCGGGTGGCGCCGGAGCCCAGGGCTCCGGCGCCGATGCAGCTATGGCCTGTCGAGTGAAGGTCAGTCGAAGAGGCCGTGCAGGAAGCTCCGCCGACGGTAGTGCCCGTGGTGGCGGTAGTGGCCGTGGTGCCCGTAGGCCGGGGCCACCGGGTAGGCGTGCGGCACCGGAGCGCCGTAGGCCGGCGGCGGGGGCGGCGGAGCCGCGTAACCACCGTGGCTGTGGGGCTGCTGGTGCGGCGCGGGCTGCTGCGGCGGCGGCGGGACGTGACCACCGGGCGCGGCACGGTTGAAGTTGGCCTCGGCGGCGAACAGCTTCTCCAGCTCGCCACGGTCGAGGAAGATGCCGCGGCACTCGCTGCACTGGTCGATCGTGACGCCGCTGCGCTCGTAGACCCGCATCGGGCCGTGACACTTGGGGCAGGTCATATGCATCTCATTGACGGTACAAGGCCGTGTCATGCCGTGGGGCGGAAGAAGCTGTGTGGTTCCTGAGGGCATACGCCCAGACGAGGAACGCGGCAGGGTAGAGCAGGTACCCGAATCGGGTGGTCGGCATCAGCAGGATCGCGGCGAGCAGACCGTATCCGCAGAAGAGAGCGGCCGTCCCGGCGTCGCGGGGCGGACGGCGCAGCAGGAGCAGGCCGATCACGGCGGCGGCGGCCACCAGCAGGCCGGCGGCGAGGTACCGGCCACCGGGCAGGAACTGGGCGATCAGATGACCGGGGAACGGCGACTGCGCGGGGCTGGTGACCAGGCCGTGGCCGAGGGGGAAGCGGAGCACATTTTCGATCAGGGCGTCCGCGTTCACCAGCAGGGGCGGGAGCAGGGCGAGCAGTGGCAGCCCGAGCGCGCCGGGCAGGAAACGGCGCCAGTGGCCGGTGGCGACGGCGAGCACGAGCAGCACGGCCACCACCGGGAAGGCGAGGAGTTTGCAGGCGGCGGCCGCGCCGACGGCCAGCCCGGATGCGGTGTGACGGCCGGCGGCGAAGAGAGCCAGGGCGAGCAGGCACAGGGCCAGTACCGGGATGTCGTCGCCGCCGGTTGCGAGGGTCAGCGACGTGACCGGCAGGACGGTGGCCGCCTGCAGCGCCCGCACCAGGGAGAAGTCGGTTCCGCGTACACGAAGGAGGACGGTGACCGCGACGACCAGCGCGCCCACTGTCGCGAGGGCGAACCAGACCCGCGCGTCGGTCCACCAGTGGTCTCCCGCGATCGCGCGGGGAAGACCGAAAAGGGCCATGCCAGGCTGGTACGGCCGGTAGCCCAGCAGCCGCTCGTCGAGCGCGATCCCGGCGATCTCCGGCCGGCTCAGGTAGGGCGTGCCGGTGTGCAGCAGCGACTCGCCCATGTGCTCGACGACAAGCACTTCCTCCTGGGCGCGGTCGGTGCGCCCGGCAGCGCGCTGCACCGCCTGCACGACCAGGGGCAGCAGCGTGACCGCGGCCCACGTCGCCCAGGTCAGGGTGGCCCGCCGGACCGGTTTGCGCAGCACCAGCTGGACGGCGACGACGAGCGCCGCGACGAGGTAGCCGACCGCGGCGATCGCACCCCACGCCCGGTGGGGCAGCAGTGTCGAGGTGAGTGCGGTGACCAGCGCGAAGATCGCCGAGAGGCTGTAGAGGGCCAGGTCGGCCGCGAGTCCGCCCGCGGCTTGGTTGATGCGTGTGAGCAGGCCGGGCGTCGTCGTCACGCGGGCAAGTGTGGCAGAGAGGATCTCCCGGAGCGGCGGACCGGCATGCGGACCACGGATCCGGCGTCGTGCAGGGCGGTGGCCAGTGCGCCGGGCCGGCCGCCCGAGCCGCGCTGGAGGGCGCTGAGGAAGCGCGAGGTGGAGTACGGCCGTGCGAACAGGTGCCCCTGCCCGGCCAGGCAGCCGAGTCGCCACAGGGCCCGGCGCTGGGGTTCGCTCTCCACGCCCTCGGCGACGACCGTCAGGTGCAGGTTGCGGGCCAGGTCGACCGTGGTGCGGATGACCGCGGTGGCCTCGGCGGAGGTCTCGACGGCGGCGACGAACTCGCGGTCGATCTTGAGTTGGTGCACCGGGACGCGGGAGAGCACCGAGAGCGACGAGACGCCGGTGCCGAAGTCGTCGATGGCCAGGCGTACGCCGGCGTTGCGCAGCTCGGCGAGGGTGCGTTCGACGACGTCGAGCTGACTGATGGTGAGGGTCTCGGCGAGTTCCAGAACCAGGCGGTCGGGTGACACGTCGTGCTTGGCCAGCCGGGTCAGGACGGCCCCGGCGAAGGTGGGGTCGAGCAGGCTGCGCGGTGACACGTTGACGGCGACCGGCAGGTCGAACCCGGCGTCCCGCCAGGTCTGCATGGCGAGCAGCGATTGCTCGAGCACGGCGTCGGCGAAGGCCGGCAGCTGACCGGAGCGTTCCACCGACTCCAGGAACTGTGCCGGGCCGAGTCCGCCCTGGTCGGGGTGGCGCCAGCGGGCGGTCGCCTCGGCCGAGACGACCTCGCCGCTGCCCAGGTCGACGATCGGCTGGAAGTCGACGGTGAACGCCTGTTCGGCGACGACCCGGCGCAGTTCGCCGGTCAGGGCGAGGCGGTCCAGGTCGGCGGTGTCCCGGGCGTGTGCGTAGGTGGCGGTCGGCTCGCCGGTGCGTTTCGCCTGGTACATCGCGATGTCGGCGCGGCGCATCAACTCCTCGACGTTGCCCGCGCCGGCGGCCAGGGCGATGCCGCCGGCCGCCTCGACGGTGATCTGCATGCCCTCGACGTCGATCACCGGTTCCAGGGCGGCGAGCATCCCGGCGGCGCGGTGCGCGGCCAGTGCCGGGGTGGGCAGGCCGGTGAGCAGCACGGCGAACTCGTCGCCGCCGAGCCGGGCCACCAGGTCACCGGAGGCGGCGGCGGTGCGCAGACGGCCGGCCACCTCGCGCAGCACCTCGTCACCCGCGGCGTGGCCGAGGGTGTCGTTGACCTCCTTGAAATGGTTGAGGTCGATGATGAGCAGGGCGAACAGGCCGCCGTGGAACAACCGGCCGGCGTGTTCGTAGAGCCGTCGCCGGTTGGCCAGGCCGGTGAGGGGGTCGTGGGTGGCGGCGTGCGCGTTCTCGGCGGCGATCCGGGCGAGTTCGGCGTACGCCTGGGCGTTGCGGATGGCCGTGCAGACCGCGGAGGCGAAGGTCCGCAGTTTGTACTGTTCGACCTCGGTGAGCCGGACGGTGCCGCCGAAGCTGAGCCGGAGCACCCCGACGCGCATGCCACCGTCGTGGGCGACCAGGTCGACGACCGTCTCGCCGGGTGGGGACGGCGCGGGGCGCAGCACGAGCGGGCCGTCGTCGAGGACCTCGGCCTCGGTGGCCCGCACGGTCCGGCCGGTCCCGCCGGTGGGCAGGTCGATCGCCGCCTCGGCCGCGGAGAAGATCTGTGCCGCCCGGGTGGTCGCGGAGTGCAGGACCTGGGTGAGGTCGACGGCGTTGAGCTCGTCGGTCGCCTTGGCGAGGCGCTGCCACGACTCGCGTTCCTCGCGGGTCCGGGCGCTGCGGGACTGCCACAGGTGCATACAGGCCACAACGAGCGGGACGACCAGCAGGAGCAGAGTGTTCGCCCCGGTGGCCAGCACGCCGACGATCAGCAGGGTGGCGGCCATCTGCCCGAGGAAGCCGATGACCTTGCTCTGCCAGCTCTGCAGGGCGACCAGTTTGATGCTGGTCCGAGAGTCGGCGGCCATCACGGGGAGGAAGACCAGCTGGTCGACCAGGCTGAAGGCGGTGAGGGCGACGATCACGGCGGTGGCCGGGAAGACCGGGTCGTCGAGGTCGGGCCGCACCCCGAAGGCGAGGAACACCGCCCCGGCGGCGCTGGCGGTCAACGACTCCTTGGCCAGGCCGAACAGGAGTTTGCGGGTGCTGGTCCGGGTGGCCAGCCGCAGCACGGCCAGTCCGGTGACCGCGCAGAGCACGACCCAGTGGGTCGGCATCAGCACCAGGCCGACGAGGACCGGGATCTCGCCCCAGGTGGTGCCGTCGAGACTGGACCGGACCCGGACGTAGACCCGGATCCGGTTGGCGGCCACCACCGCGACCGTCAGCAGCGCGAGCGCGCCGAGCGGCGGGTGCGGGGCCGGGTAACGCAGGCCGTACAGCAACCAGATCACCCCGGCGGTCGACCCCAGAACGACGACGAGACCGATGAGCAGCCGGAGCTGCTGATCGGTCACGTCGTCGTTGGTGCTGGTCGTCGTCATGATGTCCCGTCGCCGAGCGCAATCAGGTGGTCGCTCAAGGCTATTCATGGGTGCGATTCCGCGCACCCCTCGTTTTTCAGCCCCACTCGTTGCTGCCACGCATGGCGTTCTCCTCATCCTGTGCGTTCCCCGGCCGGATCGGTGATCCGTTGTCGGGGATCCGGCATTCGTCCGTCGCGACAGGAATGAAATTAGAGGGCAGGGGCTGTCTGTTTCAAGTAAATCATGCCGTTTTGGGCAGAATGTGAGAACCGATCGCATTATGGCTACTCATAGTCCCTAAATGGCGACTCAAAGCGACGGTTCATAGCTTTATTCTTATGTTGGTAAATGCGTTTCCGCAGTGATCCCCGATGTGCTGACCAGTGCCGAAGCATGACTCCAGGGCGTGGACAAAGTGTGAAGCCCATACGGCCGAGACGCGAACGTGACCACCGCCGGATCTCTATAAGCTCCCGGTATGCCCCACGAATCCCACTCCCTCACCCATGTCGACGAGACCGGTGCCGCGCGCATGGTCGACGTCTCGGCCAAGGAGGTGAGCGCCCGGCGTGCCATCGCCGCCGGTCGTGTCCGGACCACCGCCGAGGTCGTCGCGCTGCTGCGCGGCGACGGCCTGCCGAAAGGTGACGCGATCGCGGTGGCCCGTCTCGCCGGGATCATGGGGGCCAAGCGCACCCCGGACCTGATCCCGCTCTGCCACCCGATCGGCCTGCACGGCGTCACCGTCGACCTGGAACTCACCGACACCACAGTGGAGATCTCGGTCACCACCAAGACCGCGGACCGCACCGGCGTGGAGATGGAGGCCCTCACCGCCGTCGCCACCGCCGGCCTGGCGATGATCGACATGATCAAGGCGGTGGATCCGGCCGCATCGCTGGAGGCGGTCCGGGTGCTGCGGAAGATCGGCGGCAAGACCGGCGATTGGGTACGCCCGGAGCACCGTTCATGAGAGGCCGCGTCATCGTCGCCTCCAACCGTGCGGCAGCCGGCGTCTACGCGGACACCAGCGGCCCCCGTCTCGTCGCCGGGCTCCGTGAACTGGGCTGCGACGTCGACGAGCAGCCGGTGGTCGTACCGGACGGCGACCCGGTGGCGCAAGCGCTGCGGCAGGCCGTGGCGGACGGCGTCGACGTGGTCCTGACCAGCGGCGGAACCGGCGTGACCCCGACCGACCGGACCCCTGAGGCGACCCGGGGACTGCTCGACTTCGAGATCCCGGGCATCGCCGAGGCGATCCGGGCGTACAGCCGGGACCGGGTGCCCGCCGCGGCACTCTCCCGAGGGCTGGCCGGGGTGGCCGGACGGACCCTGATCGTCAACCTGCCCGGATCCACCGGCGGCGCCAAGGACGGTCTGGCAGTCCTCGGCCCGCTGCTGGCGCACACCGTCGATCAGATCCGCGGCGGCGACCACTGACGTGCGGCGATAGGCTTCGTCAGTGACCGAGATGACCCCAGTGGACTGGGAACGGGCGCGCACCCTGGCGTTCGAGGCGGGCCGGGCCGCGGCCGGCGCGGCGGAGGACGTGCCGCTGCACGAGGCGGACGGCCGGACCCTCGCCGAGCCGCTGCGCGCCCTGACCGACCTGCCCGCCTTCGCCACCTCGAGCATCGACGGCTGGGCGGTGCGCGGCCCGGGACCGTGGCGGCCGGCCGGACGGGTGCTGGCCGGCGGGACGCCCCCGCCGCTCACCGAGGACGGCGTCTGCGTCGAGATCGCCACCGGCGCGATGGTGCCGGAGGGCGCGTCCGCCCTGATCCGGGTGGAGGAGTCGGCCACCGGCGACGACGGCCTGGTCACCGGCGAGCCGCGGCGGATGCCCGAGTGGCGTCTCCCCGGCGAGGAGGCCACCCGCGGCGAGGAACTCCTGCCCGTCGGGACGCCCGTCGACCCGGCGGTGATCGGGATGGCCGCCACCTGCGGTCACCAGACGATCCGGGCGACCCGCGTGCCGTCCGCCGCGCTGCTGGTCTTCGGCGACGAACTGCTCACCGAGGGCCCGCCCGGCGCCGGCCGGGTGCGCGACTCGCTCGGCCCGCAGGTGCCCGGCTGGCTGCGGCGCTACGGCGCCCGGATCACCGGCGTCACCGGACCGGTCAAGGACACCCTGGCCGCCCACGTGGACGCGATCCGGGCCGGCCTCGAGACCGCCGACCTGGTCTGCACCACCGGCGGCACCATGCACGGACCGGTCGACCACCTGCATCCGGCGCTCGCCGAACTCGGCGCGGAGTACATCGTCAACACCGTCGCGGTCCGGCCCGGTTTCCCGATGCTGCTCGCCCGGGTGCCCGGCCCGGACGGCCGGCCGCGGTTCCTGGCCGGTCTGCCGGGCAACCCGCAGTCCGCGGTGATCGCCCTGGTCACCCTGGTCGCACCGCTGCTCGCCGGGCTGCGTGGCCGGACCCTGCCGCCGCTGCCCCGGATCGAGGCCGCGGCGGACGTGCCGGGTCGCGGCACCTTCACCCACCTGGCGCTGGCCGCCCTCGACACCGACGGCCGGGTCGCGACACCGGTCGGCCACGTCGGCTCGGCCATGCTGCGAGGACTGGCCAACGCGCACGGGTTCGTGGTGGTCCGTCCCGGCACCAAGGTCGTCGCCGGCAACCGCGTACCCTTCCTGCCCCTTCCGTTGTCCTCCGGGGAGCGACCGTGACCGTCATCGCCGGGCTGGTGGCCCGTGCCGAGGTTCTCGACGAAGCACTCGACCTGGCCGCACACGAGGCCGCGGTGGCCGACCCGCGGGCCGGTGCGGTGGTCTCCTTCCAGGGCGTGGTCCGCGACCACGACCACGGACGCCAGGTGACCCTGCTGGAATACGAAGGACACCCGAGCGCCGCGGACGTTCTGCGGGAGGTGGCCGAGGAGATCGCCGCCGACCCGGACGTCTACGCGGTGGCCGTCTCGCACCGGGTCGGCAGCCTGCGGATCGGTGACGTCGCCCTGGTGGCGTCGGTCAGCACCGCGCACCGGGCGGCCGCCTTCGCCGCGTGTGCGCGACTCGTCGACGAGGCCAAGGCCCGGCTGCCGATCTGGAAACGTCAGGTCTTCCAGGACGGCACCGAGGAATGGGTCAACTGCCCCTGACCACGGTCAGCCGCCGCGGGGACCGGGGATCGCCGGTTCCCGGGCGGGCCGTCGCACCGGCCCGGCCGGCGTGGTCGCGTGCCGCCACGGCAGCGCGTTGAGCAGCAGGATCAGCGTCAGCGCGGGCACGCTCCACCGGGTGATCCAGCCCGGCCCGGCGAGCAGCACGGCATAACCGAGCACGGCGGCCACCAGACATCCGGCCCCGGCGAACCGCACCGCGCGGGGCATCCGGGCACCGGTCCGGCGGCGCCGGCCCGCATCCGCGAGGATCAGTACCGCCGGGACCAGCCAGATCCAGTCGCTCGACGTGGAGGACGGGCCGATCACCGCACCGGTCAGCCCGACCAGGGTGAACGCGGCCGTCTCGTCACCGTCGTGGTGCGCCGACCGGGCCCGGATCAGCCCGACGGCCAGCAGCAGCACGGCGAAGGACAACCAGACCAGCACCGGCGGCGCCGGGAAGTCGTAGAGGCGGGCCAGCACACCGGCCAGCGACTGGTTGTCGCCGTGACTCAGCGGCCCGCTGCGGTCCAGCTCCCAGAGGGTCGTGGAATACCAGGTCAGAGTCTCGTCCGGCCGGACCGCCAGCACGCCGAGAGTGACGGCCAGCGCGGTGACCAGCGCGGTCAGGGCGGCCCGCCGCTGCCGGCTGACGAGCAGGTAGGCGACGAAGAGCAGCGGCGTCACGCAGAGCGCGGACGCCAGCCCGATGCCGATGCCGGCCCACGAGCCGGACGCCCAGACCCGGCGCAGCCAGGCGAGCACGGGACGTTGCAGTGGTCGTTCCGGGGTGGACCGTCCCGGCCACCAGGCGGCGCGACTGCGGATCCAGGCGGCCCGGCGCAGCGCCACCAGATCGGCCACCACCAGGCCGAACAGCAGCAACTCGACCCGTCCCATGCCGAACGCGGCACGAACCGGTTCGGTCAGCAGCGCCAGCCCGAAGAGGGCCGGGACCAGGGTCGCGCTGCGGCGGGCGAGTGGGCCGGCCAGCACCCGGACCGCGAGCAGCAGCGCGACGGCGCCGGCCAGCGCCAGCAGCCACCCGGTGACGGGCAGCGGCAGCAACATCAGGGGCGCGAGCAGGAGGGCCAGGACCGGGGAGAGCGCGGCACCCTCATGACCATCCATGACGTGGTACGCGTAGAGCCCGTCCCCGTTCATCCACGACCGGAGGGCCTCATGTGCGACGGTCAGGGTGCTCAGCTCGTACCGTCGAAGGCAGAGGGTGATCAGCAGGAGCGTGACCAGCACGCCCAGCGTGACCACCACTGACCGGGTGTGCGCAGCACGGCGCACACCCCTCCTGCTTGCCGGCATGGCGCGACCCCCGTCTCGTCCCCGGGCACGGCACGGCCTGTCGCTCGACCCACCCGAGGCAGGGTGGGCAAGGCGGCAGTCGTAACCGGGCGGAAGCGAGCTTAGTAAGGCGCAGACCGACCGCGTGGCCCCTCGTCCGCTTTAACGCAAACGCCGCAACAAGGTTGTTATCCGGGCAAAATGGCTCAGCCTGGAATGCGGCGGGCGGTGGCCGCCGAGACCGCGGCGATTCTGGCCTCGCGGCGGGCCGTCCGCACCGCGCGGCGCACCGAACGCCGGCTGCGATCGGCCGCGTGCCCCGCCCGGTACCGCAGATCGGGCCGCCCCTCGGTGTCCACGGCCGCCAGCAGCAGACCGCCGAGCAGGCCGATGTTCTTGAGGAAGTGGATGCGCTGCTCGGCACGGGCCTCCGGCGGCGCCGACCAGAACGGATGGCCGGCGACCGTGGTCGGCACCAGGCCGGCGGCCAGCACCGCCGCGGCCGGACGGGTGAACCGGCCGGTGGCCAGGGCCAGGCCGGCGACCACGTCGGACGCCGCCTTCACCCGGACGAGGACGGCCGGGTCGCGGGGCAGACGCGGATCGGCCCTCTCCAACAGAGGGCTCACCCGGCGGGCAGCGGTCAGCTGCGAGGCGGTGGGACGGGACAATGCCTTGACGCCCGCGACCACGAAGATCGAAGCGAGCATGGCTCGGGCTGCGGTACGAACCGGCTTCATGGAACTCGTTATACCCGTAACGGCGTGGTCACACCGGCTGCGTTCGCAGGTAGCGGCCGAAGTGCGGGACGGTGAAGGCGACCGTGCCCCGTTCGCCGGAGTAGATCAGACCCTTTTTGATCAGTGCGTCCCGGGCCGGGGAGAGACTGGCCGGCTTGCGGCCCAGCGACGCGGCGATGTCCGCGGTCGGCACCGCGGCGTCCATGTCGTTGCCCGGGTCGCCGGAGAGCGTCGCCATCGCCCGCATGTACTCCCGCTCGGCCGGGGTGGCCCGCTCGAACCGGGACCCGAAGAAGCCCACCGCCAACTCGCCCTCGGCCTCCGGCGCGGCCACCCGGACGTCATCGGCGGTGATCGGGCTCTGCGGGGCGTGATCCCAGGTGGCCTTGCCGTAGGCCTGCACGAAGTACGGATAACCGCCGGACTTCTCGTAGAGCAGGTCGAGCGCGTCCGCGTCGTAGTCGACATCCTCCCGCTCGGCCGGCACGCCCAGAGCGAGATCGGCGGCCTCCCGGTCCAACCGGTCGATCCGCTGGTAGCGGAACAGCCGTTCGGAGTAGGACTTGGCCGCGGACAGCACGGCCGGCAGGTGCGGCAGGCCCGCGCCGACCACGATCAACGGGGCGCCGAGCTGCGACAACTCGTGGCAGGCGGCGCAGAGCGCGGACACGTCGGTGGCGCTGAGGTCCTGCATCTCGTCGATGAACAGGGCGATCCCGGTGCCGACGTCGGTGGCGAGCGAGGCGACCTCGGTGAAGAGCTCCACCAGATCGATCTCGATGTCGCCGGAGTCGGCCCGGCCACGGGCCGGTGGCACGTCGATGCCGGGCGCCCAGCGATCCCGCAGTTTGGCGTTGCCGTCATTGGCCCGCAGCGCGAACGCCTTCAACACCCCGAGCACCTCGTCCACCCGATCCGGGTCGCGGTGGTGCGGGGCCAGCTCGCGGATCGCCATGTGCAGCGCGCCGGAGACCGGGCGGCGCAGTGACTGATCGGGGCGCGCCTCGATCTTGCCGGTGCCCCAGAGGCGGCCGATCGCCGCCGAGCGCAGCGTGTTGAGCAGCACGGTCTTGCCGACACCGCGCAGTCCGGTCAGGACCAGGCTGCGCTCCGGGCGGCCGCGGGCCACGCGTTCCAGGACGACGTCGAACGCGCCCAGCTCACGGCTGCGGCCGGCCAACTCGGGTGGGCGCTGACCTGCGCCGGGAGCATAGGGGTTCCGGACCGGATCCATGGCGTAGCACAATATCGGGTCGTCTAGCGTTTCCGCTAGAGTCGGCTAGAGCGGTTCAGAGTCGCCTGCGGCCCAGCCTCGCCGGATTCCTCGCGGCCCAGCCTCGCCGGATTCCTCGCGGCCCGGCCCGCTGGATTCCTTGAGGCGCGGCACCTCAGAGTTCCTCGCGGCCCGGCCCGCTGGATTCCTTGAGGCACAGCACCTCAGAATTCCTTGAGGCACAGCACGAAGTCGACGTCGTCGTACTCGGTGTCGTAGTAGTACCACTTCGTGTACCCGGTGACCTTGGCGCACTTACCCATCGCGTCCTTCTCGCCGTTCGCCGATCCGTCGATGCGTTTCAGCACCTCGTACGTGTTCGCGGCACAGACGACGATGCGCAGCTCGGGTTCGTTGTTCGTGCCCTCGTTGCGGACGCACTGACCCTTCTCGGCGAACCGGGCGTCCTCACTGGTCTGCGGCCGGGGACCGCCGGCCGCGGCGGTGGTCGGCACGGCCAGGGGCGCCGGAGTCTCGTCGTCGCGGCCCAACAGGAACCACACGGTCGTGGCGATGCCCCCACCGGCCAGCACACTCAGCACGGCGACCAGGGCACCCATCGCGAAACCCCGGCGCGGCGGCGGCTGCGGAGCATTCCAGTCCGGCGGCGACGGAACCGGGGTGTACGGCTGATGCGGGATCTGATGCGGCTGACCGACCCACGGATCGGCCGGCTCCGCGTAGGGCTCCTCCGGACTCTTACCCGGCCAGGATTGACCGGAGTGCGGCCCGTTCTGCGACATCGGGGATCCCCTTCAGAAGCGCGGCGGCCTTCGCTGCCCTGCCACGGTAGCGTGCGGCCCGGTCGCGGACCGTGCCGGAATCGCCGGGCTTGCTCTGCCCCAGGGGCCGGGTTCTAACGTCCCGGCCATGTCACCTCTCGCCGTCGTCCATCACCTCCGCAGCCTGTTCTCCGGCTGCGCGGTCCGCTGGAGTGCGCTCTGCGGACTCGTCGGCGCGATCCTCGCCGACCGCCCGGTCTACCTGATCGGGGCATTCCTCGGTGTCGTCCTGGCCGCGATCGACCTGCGCTGCCGACGGCTCCCCGACCCGCTGGTCGCCGGACTCGCCGTCACCACCGCGGTGCCGCTCGCGGTGACCCACCCCGACCGGATCGGCACCGCACTGGCCGCGGGCGCCCTGACCGGAGCCGGCTACCTGGCCATCGCGCTGCTGCCCGGGCAGGGCCTCGGGCTCGGTGACGTGAAGCTCGGCGCGGTGCTCGCGCTGATCCTCGGCTTCTCCGGCTGGTCGGCCGTCGCGACCGGCCTCGGCGCCGCCCACGTGCTCGGCGGCCTGACCGCGTCCTGGCTGCTGCTCACCGGCCGGTCGCGCACCCTGGCGTTCGGCCCCGCCCTGCTCACCGGAGGGCTGATCGGTGTCACAACAGCCTGAGCTGCCGGTCCTTCGGACGGGACGGCGTGGACTCGCCCAGCCGCTCGAACAGACCCGAGTCGATCACGTCGAGGAACGGCGTCGGCGCCTGATCGCGTTCACTGCCGTGCCGGGTCCGGCGGGCCGCATGGCTGATGTACAGGCGGTCCTGTGCCCGGGTCAGGCCGACGAAGAAGAGCCGGCGTTCCTCGGCGATCTCGTCGTCGGTCGGCGCCGACCCCGGCCAGCGCAGCGGCACCAGGCCGTCCTCACAGCCGACCAGGAAGACCACCGGGAACTCGAGGCCCTTCGCCGCGTGCAGGGTCAACAGGTTGACCGCCTCGGCCCGCTCGTCCAGGGCGTCCACCTCGGCCCCGGTCGACAGCTGCTGGAGGAAGAGCGCCAGGTCGTCGCCGGCCCGCTCGGCCAGCGGCCGCAGCAGGTCAGCGGCGGACCAGATGTCCTCCGGAGCGATCTGGCCGCCGTCCAGCGTCGGCGCGGCGAACCGCTGGGCCAGCGACTGCGCGGCCAGCCGGACCCGGGACGCCAGAGAACCGGACTGACCACTCTCGTGGCGCAGCTCCCGGGCGATCACCTGCACGCCGGGACGATCCCGCAGCCGGTTGTGCGAGCGCTTCTGCACCGGCACACCGGCCCGGGACAACGCGTCGAGGATCGGGCCGGACTGCGCGTCGGTGCGATACAGCACGGCGACGTCCGAGAAAGACAGGTTGCCGGCGACGGCGGCCCGGGAGTCGATCCGGCCCGAGTCGAGCGAGCGGTGCGACAGCCCGCCGACCAGCTCGTCGATCGTCCGGACCACGAAATCGGCCTCGTCGGAGACGCTCCGCGCCGGATAACGGCCGACCAGCGGTGCCTCCGGGTCCAGCCGGGCCGGGTCCAGACGCCGGCCGGGCACCAGCGTCGACGGGGCGATGGCTTGCACCGCGGCGGCCAGGATCGGCGCCGACGAGCGGTAATTACGGGTCAGCCGGACCAGGCGGGCATCCACGAAATCAGCGTTGAAGCGCAGGAAGTAGCGCACGTCCGCGCCCCGGAACGAGTAGATCGCCTGGTCCGGGTCGCCGATCGCGCACAGGTTGCCGTCCGCGGGGCTGAGCAGGCGCAGCAGTTCGTACTGCAGGTCGTCGACGTCCTGGTATTCGTCGACGAAGATCCACTGCCAGCGGCGACGGTACTTCTCGACCAGCGCCGGGTCCTCCCGCAGCAGCGTCACCGGCACGCTGATCAGGTCGTCCAGGTCCACCAGGTCCTGCTGCCGCAGCAGCTTCCGGTATGCCGCGTCGTCCTCACCGGCCTGCTCCCGCGCCTGCGTCTGCTCCGGCTCCTCGGCGATCCGCCAACCCGTGCCGAGACCGGCCGCCTTGGCGTTCTCCTTCAGGATCGTCAGACCCAGCGCGTGGAACGTGCCGACCGTGATGTCCTCGGCGACGTCACCGAGCAGACCCTCCAGGCGCTCCTTCAACTCGGCGGCGGCCCGCCGGGTGAACGTGATCGCCAGGCAGCGCTCCGGGAAGACACCCAGCTCCGCGCAGAGGTAGGCGATCCGGTGCGTCAACGTGCGGGTCTTGCCGGTGCCCGGGCCGGCCACGATGAGCAGCGGCCCACCCGGCGCGGACGCGGCCACCCGCTGCATCGCGTCCAGACGGTCCAGCAGGCCGGTGCCGACCTCCTCCATGCCCGCCAGCATCGGCTCGAACGGCTCGTGCGGGCTCGGCGGCGACGGCAACGGCGGCGGGGCCGGCTTCTCCTTCGCCGGCTTGGCCTTCGGCTTCGCCACGGGCGGCGCCGGCTTCTCCTTCGCCGACTGTGCCGCCGGCATGTCGAACAGCGTCTCCATCTGCGGCGCGCTGTTGCGGTTGCGTAGCTCACCCGGTTCGAACAGGGTGATCACGCCGTATTCGCCGTCGTAACCGGGCACCCGGCGGACGTCACCGCGCCGCAGCCGCGTGATCGCCTCCCGCAGTTCGTCGCCACCGGCCTTGCCGATTTCGTCGACCGGCACCTTCCGGAGGATGTCCAGCTCCGCGCCGAGCGTCGCCACCACGTGGTTGAGCTGTGCCTCGACGGTCTTCGACTTCGGGCCCACACCGTGGATCTCGCCGATGATCTCGTGCAGCTGGATCAGGTGCTCGACGTGCGTGTCCTTCTGGAAACCGAGCGGGCGGTCGGCCAGATCCTCGACCCGGCTCAACACGCCGACGGTCAGCGGGCGCCCACACTCCGGGCAGCGGCCGCCGGCCTGACGGGTGCGCTCCGGCTCCCAGCTCACCCCACAGGCGCGGTGCCCGTCCGCGTGGTACTTCCCCTCCTCGGGGAAGAACTCCAAGGTGCCGGCCTGGCCGACACCGTCGCGGACCGCGAAGTAGTCCGGAACACCGGTGAAGAGGGTCGCCTCCCGGGCCAGCGCGGCCGGCGAATGAGCGTCCGAATTCGACACCAGGCGGTACCGGTCGAGGCTCGAGACGCGCCAGTTCATCTCCGGATCCGACGACAGACCGGTCTCCACCGCCGTGACGTGGTGGGCCAGATCGGCATAACAGTCGGCAATCGCGTCGAAACCGGACTTCGACCCCAGGGCGGAGAACCACGGCGTCCAGATGTGCGCCGGGACCAGGTAACCACCGGCCTCCAGCGTGATCTCCAGCAGATTGCGGGAGTCCAGCCCCAGGATCGGACGGCCGTCAGCGGTCAGGTTGCCGATCCGGGACAGCGCGGTGTTGATCCGGGTGACGGTGTCGAAATCCGGTGCGTACAGCAGGTGGTGGACCTTGCGGGTGCGATCGTCCCGCTTGTAGATCGTGGAGATCTCGACACTCAGCATGAACCGGGCCGGATCGGTCCCCCGCAACGAACCCGGCAGCCGCTTCGTCACCGGCTTCTCGTCATTCAACCGGAACAGACCCGGCTCGGCGGGCTCGAGACTCTCCTTGAGGTGCTCGAACCACGCCGGGTGGGTGAAGTCACCGGTGCCGAGAAGCGCGATGCCCTTGCGCCGCGCCCACCATGCCAGGTTGGGCAGCGTCAGATCGCGGCTGCAGGCACGCGAATAGCGCGAGTGGATGTGTAGGTCCGCGACGTATGCATCCGCGGTCACCTCCACGCCACGCATCCTGTCACGGCCGACGGTTTCGCCACGAGTCGCCACGCTCAAACACACTTACCGATCTTGATGAGTTATGCCACGCGCAGTTCGATGACCGTGACCTGCGGGGGCGCGCCCACCCGAACCGGTGGACCCCAGAACCCCGCGCCGTTGGTCACGTAGACCGGCACACCGTCCACACGCCCGAAGCCGGAGACTACCGGTTGTTCCAGGCTCACGAGGTAGTTGAACGGCGCCATCTGACCGCCGTGAGTGTGACCCGAGATCTGCAGATCCACGCCGTAGGGTGCGGCGTCGACCGCGGCCACCGGCTGATGGGCCATCAGAACCACCGGGCGGTTCGTGTCGCGGTCCCCCAGCGCGCGGGCGAAATCGGGCGCGTCGCCCTGCTCGGCGCCGGACAGGTCGTTCACCCCGGCGAGATCCAGGCCGGCGATCTCCAGACGCTCGTTGCGCAGCGGGCGCATCCCCAGGCGGGCGACCTCGTCGACCCACTCCTCGTACCCGGAGTAGTACTCGTGGTTGCCGGTGACGAAGAAGGTGCCGTGCCGCGACTGGATGTCGGCCAGTGGAGCGGCGAACTCACCCAGTTCGGCGACGCTGCCGTCGACCAGGTCACCGACGACGCAGACCAGATCCGCGTTCACCGAGTTGATCACCTGGGTGATGCGGCGGGCGTGGTCGACGCCGGTCAGCGGGCCGATGTGGATGTCCGAGACGACGGCGAGGCGGGTGCCGTCCATCGTCCGGGGAAGCTTCGCCATCGGCATCTGGAAACGGTCGATCTGCGGGCCGCCGGTGGCGGTCTTGACGCCGTACCCGGTGACCGAGGCAGCGGTGAGGCCGGCGAAGATCGCTGCGCCGCGGGCGAGGAGGAGGCGGCGGTTCACGCCTTCCGCATCGCCTGTTTCTGACTTGTCGGCCTTGTCGGCTTTACTGTTTTCAATCGTGTTTTTGTTGGTCGGATCGCTCTTGCCGTCTTCGCTGTTCTTGCCGTCGTTGCTGTCCCTGTCATCGTTGCTGTCCCTGCCGTCTTCGCTGTCCCTCTCGGCGGCGAGGACGGGTGACGCGGTGGGGGTGAGCTCGGCTTCGGAGGATTCACCCGTCCGGTCTGCGGGCGCGGCCGGGGTGGGCGCGTCGACTCGGTCGGTCGTCCCGGCGGTGGTCCGGTCGGCCCTCCTCACCCACAGGCGCGACGCGAGCAGACGCGGAATCTCCAGCGCGACCAGCGTCACCAGCAGATAGAACATCACGGCGATCCACAGATAGCCGGGCCAGGCGAGCCACATGAAGTGCCCGGCACGAACCCCGATCAGGGTCAGCGGCACCAGGATCGCCAGCAGGACGACGACGGCCGTGCCGATGCGGCGCGGCCACCCGGCGGCCAGCGGATCCCGAACCAGCCGCTTCCACAGATAGAAGTGGATCAGACCGATGACCAGCAGGATCATCGCGATGAAGCCCAACGAAACACCCTCCCCCGCGCGGCCACTCCGTAGCCGCGCCATGACAGCTTGCGCGACCCAGTGTCCCCGACAACCCGCGTGTCCCATGCCGCTGAGAGATTCCGCTCTCTCAGCCCCGTCACAGCATCCTTCTCACTGCCGCCCCGTTGCCCCGTCTTTTGCTCTCCCGTCCATCGCTGTCCCGCTCGCTGTTGTCGCGTCCATCGCTGTTCCGCTCGTTGCTGTCCCGCTCGCTGTTGTCGCGTCCATCGCTGTTCCGCTCGTTGCTGTCCCGCTCGTTGCTGTTGCGTCCGGCGCTGTCCCGTATGCCGGCGCCGCCGAAGCAACCGAGAAAATCGGGGCAGCGGGCAGCGGGCAGCGGGCAGCGGGCAGCGGGCAGCGGGCAGCGGGCAGCGGGCAGCGGGCAGCGGGCAGCGGGCAGCGGGCAGCGGGCAGCGGGCAGCCGGCAGCCGGCAGCCGGCAGCCGGCAGCCAGACAAGTAAGCGCACCCGTTCTGTTGATCGGGTGCACTGACCGCCCAAAGTCGACCGGTAATCACCCCCAAACCCGTGATCGGGTGCGCCTGCCGCCACTGCTTGGACCCACTCTCTGTTCGGGGAGAGCCCGGTCGCCTATGCCGAAGGGTGCGGGCCCGGCTCTGAGGCTGGGCGAGGCGGGGTGGGGCTGGGC
>NZ_JZKF01000060.1 GCF_000962825.1 Actinoplanes rectilineatus | reverse complement strand
GCCCCGCCCCGCCCCGCAAGCCCACACCCCTGCGAGCCCACACGTCACCAAGGGCAACCCCGACCCTCCACCCGACCGAACCCAGCCGTCGCCCACGGCCGACTTGCGGGCGCCGAGGAGGCGTGGCTGACGGCCGGACCCGGTCAGCCGTCGCCCACGGCTGACTTGCGGGCTCAGCGAAGCCATCCGCGACGGCCGGGCTAGACATGTTTCGTCATCAGGGTCCGCGTGGTGAGTTCAGCCGCCCATCCCGCCCGTATTCACCACACCGCCACGGGCGTGGTGACTTCGGGCGTCCAGCGCGCCCGTAATCACCACACCGCCACGGGCGTGGTGATTTCAGGCGTCCAGCGCGCCCGTAATCACCACACCACCACGGGCGTGGTGATTTCAGGCGTCCAGCGCGCCCGAAGTCACCACGCGGATGGGCTTCGCACCCTGACCACGAAACGTGTCTAGATCAGCCGTCGGCCATGGCTGGCTTGCGACTTCACAACAACCACCCACGACGGCCAAGCCACCCGAGCCGCCACCCACGGCTCCCCAGCCGCCCCACAAGAACCACGACAACGGCCGAGCCCGCCCAGCCGTCGGCTACGACTAGGGTCTCGGTCTCGGACTCGGTCGCGGCCACGGCGTGAGGCGGGAAGCCGGGACGGTGCGGGACGGCGGGACGGCGGGACGGCGGGACGGCGCGGGACGGCGTACACCGTGAAAGCGGGCCCGGCCGACGCAGGCGGCGGCAGAAGGGCGGAAACGCGCGTGGGGCCGTGACCCCACCAGGTCACGGCCCCACAACGCGTACTTCACCACGGCCGGCACGCCACCACGCCGCCTGACCGGTTACACCTTACTTACTGCACCCGCTGCGCTACTGCGCCGAACGGGCACCGGGGAGCGTCATGCCACCAGTCGGCGTACGACGTAGTTGCTGCTCCAGATCTTGTGCTTGCCGACCCGGGCGCCCGAGTGCGGCGAGTCGTACATGTATCCGTTACCGGCGTAGATGCCGGCGTGGTACCCGTACGACCCGTTACGGAAGACGATCAGGTCGCCGACCTTCTTGTTGCTCTTGGCGACCTTCTTGCCGTAGTTCTGCTGGGAGTTCGCCTTGTGCGGCAGGGACTTGCCGGCCGCCTTCTTGTAGACGTACTTGGTGAACCCCGAGCAGTCGAAGCGCTTGGGCCCGGACGAGCCGTACTTGTACAGCGCGCCCTTGTGCTTCTTCGCCTCAGCGAGGATCTTCGCGCCGCTCGCCTTGACCGTGATCTTCACCTTGGCGGTGGAGACCTGGTTGTAGCCCGTACCCGTGAAGATCGTCCGCACGTACGCCGTGGTCTTCGGCTTCGCGGAGAGGGTGACCGCACCGCTGCTGCTGGTCTTCGTGGCCAGTGTCTTCCACTTGCCACTGGACAGGGTCTGCAGACGGACGGTGCCCTTGGCGACCTTGCCGGTCTTGGGGTCGATCACCTTGGCGGTGACCTTGACTGCGGATCCCCACTTGATGCTCTTGCTGGCCGCCTTGGCGGTCAGCTTGGGCGTGACCTTCGCGGTGGCCACCGTGGTGGTCGCCGCGACCGGAGTGACCGTGGTCGGTGCGACCTCGGTCGTCGTCGCTGCCGCTGAAGCGGCCGACCCGGCCATGAGCTGGCCGGCGGAGAGGCAGAGGCCCAGGGACAGTGCGGCAGTGCCGGAACCGACGACGGTACGACGACGGGCCTGGCGGTGACGCGCTCTGTATTCGTGCACGGTAGAGATATCCCTCCGGCACGCCTGCGAGGTTAGCTGTCGGGTTCGGGCGGGAAGGTTGCCCGGCCGCACAAGGCGGCTTCACCCCAAGGTCTTCCCCGCTCGCCGCCGGATGTGGCGGTGACGCGGAGGACCGGTATTGGTTCCCCCGTCCCCGCCCCCGAATGCCTTGTTCGTGTCATGCAGTGGTTCCTCTGTCGCACCGACCGACCCGGGGCAGGGCTCGGCGTGAACCGGTTCGGTACGACCGGCGAGCGGTTGCCCCCGGCCACACCTTGGTACCCGAACAACTCCATGATCGTCAGCACCAGTTCCGCCACTCTCCGTGACGTCGAAAGTGGTCACTGTCCATTTTGTTACCGCCACGAGACAAATGCCGCTACCTCAAGTGAGCAGTTCAGTACGATCCGTATAAATCAATGGGTGAACCAGAACACATAAAAACCGAGACCGTCACCCGTTCGAAACACCGAATTGCCCCGACCGGCGGAAATGCCTCCGCCCGTTCAGCCGACCCCCCGACACCCGTTGATCGAGCCGTTCCGGCCACGCGACGTAACAACGGCTTCCGGTACCCTCGCTGGCGTGACGGACGGGAAATTGCCACTCATCGCCAAGGTCGCGACCACCGCGTCGAAGACCGCGGCCGCGCTCTCCAGAGCCGCGGGACGCGGCGACGGCTCGGTGATCGGCGGCTGGATCGGCCTCAAGATCGACCCTGACCTGCTGGCCCACCTCTCGTCCGGCCGGGCCGTGGCGCTGGTCTCCGGGACGAACGGGAAGACCACCACCACCCGCTTCACCGCGGCCGCCATCGGCGTGCTCGGACGGGTGGCCACGAACTCGTACGGCGCCAACATGCCGACCGGCCACACCTCGGCGCTGGCGAAGGAGGGCCACACCCCGTTCGCCGTGCTCGAGGTGGACGAGCACTACATGGCCCAGGTCATCGAGGCCACCCGCCCCCGGGTGGTGGCGTTGCTGAACCTCTCCCGCGACCAGCTCGACCGGGCGAAGGAGGTGGCGATGATGGCGCAGATGTGGAAGACCACCCTGGGCCAGCACCCCGACATCCGGGTGGTCGCCAACTCCGACGACCCGATGGTGGTCTGGTCCGCGAGCAGCAGCCCCCAGGTGACCTGGTTCAGCGCCGGCCAGCGCTGGCAGGACGACTCGTTCGTCTGCCCGGAGAGCGGCCACCCGATCGAGCGCTCCGGCGGCGACTGGTGGTGCACCGGCTGCCCGCTGCGCCGGCCGAAGCCGCAGTGGTCGGTCGAGGACGAGGGCGTCATCGACCCGCGCGGCGACTGGCACCTGGTCAAGCTGCAGCTGCCCGGCCGGGTCAACATCGGCAACGCGGCCACCGCGCTCGCCGTCGCCGCCGAATTCGGGGTCCGCCCGATAGAGGCACTCCCCCGGCTCGCCCGGGTGACCTCCATCGCCGGCCGGTACGCTCAGGTCGAGCGGGACGGCCGCAACATCCGCCTGCTCCTGGCGAAGAACCCGGCCAGCTGGCTGGAGGCCTTCGACATGGCCGAGCAGGCGCCCACGCTGCTCTCCATCAACGCCCGCGACCCCGACGGCATGGACACGTCGTGGCTCTACGACGTCGACTTCTCGCCGCTGCGCGACGGCCGTCCGGTGCTGATCACCGGTGACCGTGCTTACGACCTGGCCGTCCGGCTGCAGGTGAACCAGGTGCCGTTCCGGCACGTACAGAGTTTCGACGAGGCGCTGGCGAGTGTTCCGCCCGGCCGCCTCGAAGTGATCGCCAACTACACGGCGTTCCAGGACATCCGAGCGGAGTTGGACCGTGTCAACTGAGTCCCTGCGGATCGTGTGGATCTACCCCGATCTGCTCTCGACCTACGGCGACCGGGGCAACCTGCTGATCCTGGCGCACCGGGCGGCCGCCCGTGGCATCCCGGTGGAGACCTACGAGGTCCGCTCCGACCAGCAGATGCCGACCACGGCCGACGTCTACCTGATCGGTGGCGGCGAGGACGGACCGCAGGCCGCGGCCGCCCAGCGCCTGATCACCGACGGCGGCCTGCACCGGGCCGTCAACCAGGGCGCGGCCGTCCTGGCGATCTGCGCCGGGTACCAGCTGTTCGGGCACTCCTTCTTCGCGAAGGGGCAGAAGTGCGCCGGTCTGGGCCTGCTCGACCTGTACTCGGACCGGGGACCGACCCGCGCCGTCGGCGAACTGCGCGGTGACATCGACCCGCGGCTCGGACTGCCCGCGCTGACCGGCTTCGAGAACCACGGCGGGCGTACCCATCTGGGGCCGAACGCGACACCCCTGGCCAAGGTCACCGCCGGCATCGGCAACGGCGACCAGACCGAGGGCGCCTGGGCCGGCAAGATCCTCGGCACGTACTCGCACGGTCCGGCGCTGGCTCGCAACCCAGCTATAGCCGATCTGCTCCTGCGCTGGTCCACCGGCGCGGATAGGCTTGCGCCCCTCGACGATGCTTGGGCCGAACGGCTCAGGGGGGAGAGGCTCGCCGCCGCGGCGAGCCCGGCCTGACAGACGGATCCTGGACCGACGATGAAGTGGGGACGGTAAGCCTGTATGACCGACATCCTGATCGCCCAGCGGGGCGCCGGTGTGGCCGCGGACTCTTCGGCGGCTCCGGCCGCCCCGCAGGTCACCAGCATCGCCGCGGACCCTCAGGCCAGCCCGGTCGCCGCGCAGGCTGCCCCGATGAGCTGGAAGCGCCGGGCGCTCCGCTTCACCACGCTGGGCGTCGTGGTGGGTGGCCTCGCGGCCGCCGCCGCGATGCTCCCGCTCCGCGAGATCGGTGACAACGTCGACCGCCTGGGCATGGGCGCCCCGGCGGCCGTCGCGGTGGTGGGCGGCCTGCTCCTGTCGGTCCTGGTCCCCCGCACGGCGATCACGCTGCTCTGCGGCCTGCTCCTGGGCGCCGCGACCGGCGCGATCGCCGCCATGGCCGCCGCGATCATCGCCGCGACCGCCACCTACTACGCGGGCCGCTGGGCCGGCCGGGGCGCGCTCAAGGCACACGCCGGCAGCAGACTGGACCGCCTGGACGGCTGGCTGAACAACCGGGGCCTCTCCGCTGTGCTCCTGGTCCGTTTCCTGCCGCTGGCTCCGTTCGGTCTTGTCGGGTACGCCTACGGCACCACCAGCGTCTGCCGCAAGCGTTACCTCCTGGGCACCACGATCGCCGCGATCCCGTCCACGGTCACCTACGCCGTGATCGGCGCCGCGGCCGCCCGCCCGGGCGACATGTCCGCCGCCACCCTGGCGCCCGCGGCCATCAGCTTCGCCCTCTCCACCGCCATCGTCCTGCGCTGGCGCTACACCTCCCGCCGCGCCGCCGCCACCCCGGTCGTGGCCACCGCGGCAGCCTGACAAACCCTCGAAGATCCGGATCGGCCCCGCGCCGGTCCGGATCTTCTTTCATGGGTACGCGGGAAGCAGGCGAACCTCGGCGGCGGGCAGCGGCTTGGACCACCAGTGGGCGTAACGGCTGTAGACCAGCGGCTCCCGGGCCGTCAGGAAAGCCGACAGGGACGCAGCCTCCGCGGCCAGAGCGTCCCAGACCCGGCGGGACAGGGGATGGAAGGCCGTCGCCTCGATGCCGCCGGGAACCGCGCGCCAGACGCCCGCCACGTAGCCGTCGACGAGCAGGGTGGGCAGGACGTCGCCGTTCATCCGGATCACCAGTCGGCGGTAGCCGGGCGGGATCACCCGGGACCGGTCCGCATAGGCCAGCAGGATGCTGTCCCACATCGGCAGGAGCCGGGGCGGGGCGGGCGCGTCCTCCGGGGGTAGCGGGGCGCCCGGCACGTCATACAGCCGATTGCCGGGCAGATGACTGAGCTGATCGCCCAGGGCGAGCACCGCGGCGCGCAGGTCCGCGGCCGGGATCAGGGTGAACTGGCGGATGTCGGCAATGGTCGCCGGACCGAAAGCGGTCAGGTAGCGCAACACCAACCGCTGGATCGCCTCGTCGCGGGACGGCTCCGCAGACAGGCCCGAGCCGGGAACGGCCCGGGACGACTCCACCGACAGGACCGGATCAGGGGCGACGCGGGACGACTCCAGCGACAAGGCCGGAACGGGAGCGACGCGGGACGACTCCAGCGACGAGGCCGGAACGGGAGCGGCGTGGAAGGCCGACCCCGGAACGGGAGCGGCGTGGAAGGCCCGGGAGGCGAAGGACCACGGGCCGCCGGTCGGCGTGTGGTGCAGGGCCGCGAACGTGCGCAACGCCCACCACGCCCCGGGGCGCTCGCCGCCGAGACGGGCGGCGAGCATGGCCTCGATCTCCGCCGGGGTGCGCGACCGGGCGGCGAAGTCGATCAGCTCGGGCAGCAGGGCGTCCGCGTCGGCGACGGTGAGGCCGCTGCGGGTGAATCGGGTGTCGCCGAGACGGGCGCCGCGCAGCACCGGCAGGACGGCCCGGTGCAAGAGCGGATGGTCGTCGGCGTGGACGGCGTGCAGGGTGATCCGCAGAAGGGTGGCCTTCACGAGCGTACCGGAGAGAAAAGCCTCGTCGAGGGAGTCGCCGTCGAAGCCCGCCACCCTGTTCCAGATCGCGAGGTAGGGCGTGGCAGGCGCCTGCGCCTGCAGCCCGACGAGCCGGCGCACCGCCTCCGGGGCCGGAATCCGCGCACGCTCCAGCAGCATCTGCCGGGCCAGGGTCGCCCGGTTCAGCCCCCGCTCACTGATCGACACCCGCACATCCAAGCACCGGCCCCTGACAGAAACAGCCCGCCGCGAGGGTACGCGACGGGCTGTTTCGTGACGTTCGTCAGATGACGACACTCACCAGTCGTCCCGGGACGACGATGACCTTCTTGGGGGTACGGTCGGCGATCACCTCGGCGACCGCGGCCAGGGCCTGCTCGCGGACCTCGGCCTCCGGAGTGTCCGGGGAGACCTCGACGCGGCCGCGGACCTTGCCGTTGACCTGTACCGGGTACGTGATGGCGTCGGCCACCAGCTGCGCCGGGTCGGCGACCGGGAAGTCGGCGTAGGCCAGCGTGCCCTCGTGGCCCAGCTTGCCCCACAGCTCCTCGGCCATGTGCGGCGCGAACGGCGACATCATCAGGACCAGCGGCTCGATCGCCTCGCGCGACACCGTGGACAGCGGGGTCAGCGTGTTGGTCAGCTCGATCAGCTTGGCGATCGCGGTGTTGAAGCGCAGCTCGTCCATGTCCTCACGGACACCGGCGATGACCTTGTGCAGGACCTTGCGGCTCTTCGGGTCCAGCGGTTCGTCGGTGACGCGGACGCCGCCGGTCTCCTCGTCGACCACCAGACGCCAGGCGCGCTGCAGGAAGCGCTGCGAGCCGACGACGGCACGGGTCTCCCAGGGGCGGGAGACGTCCAGCGGGCCCATCGCCATCTCGTACACCCGGAACGTGTCGGCGCCGTACTGCTCGCACATGTCGTCCGGGGTGACGACGTTCTTCAGGCCCTTGCCCATCTTGCCGTACTCGCGGTAGACCTCCTGGTCGCCCACGAACCACTTGCCGTCGCGCTCGACGGCCTCGTCGGCGGGAACGATCATGCCGCGGGCGTCGCGGAACGCGTACGCCTGAATGTAGCCCTGGTTGAACAGCTTCTTGAACGGCTCGAACGACGAGACGTGGCCCAGGTCGAACAGCACCTTGTGCCAGAAGCGGGAGTACAGCAGGTGCAGCACGGCGTGTTCGACGCCGCCGACGTACAGGTCGACGCCGCCGGGGTCGCCCTCGGAACGCGGGCCCATCCAGTACGCCTCGTTGTCCGGGTCGACCAGGGCCTTGTCGTTCTTCGGGTCCAGGTAGCGCAGCTCGTACCAGCAGGAACCGGCCCACTGCGGCATGGTGTTGGTCTCGCGGGTGTAGGTCTTCAGGCCGTCGCCCAGGTCCAGCTCGACCTGCACCCAGTCCTTCTTGCGGGACAGCGGGGTCTCCGGCTCGGTGTCCGCGTCGTCCGGGTCGAAGGTGCGCGGCGAGAAGTCGTCGGTGTCCGGCAGGACGACCGGCAGCATCGACTCGGGCAGCGCGATCGGCAGTCCGGTCTCGTCGTAGACGATCGGGAACGGCTCGCCCCAGTAGCGCTGCCGGCTGAACAGCCAGTCCCGCAGGCGGTAGGTGGTCGCGCCGGTGCCCTTGCCGTTCTCCTCCAGCCACGTGATCATGGCGGCCTTGGCCTCGGCGACGCCCTTGCCGTCCAGCCAGTCGCTGTTGATCGCCACACCGTCGCCGGTGAAAGCCCCTTCAAAACCTTCGGGAGCCTGCACGGTACGGATGATCGGCAGCTCGAAGACCTCGGCGAACGCCCAGTCGCGTTCGTCCTGTGCGGGCACCGCCATGATCGCACCGGTGCCGTATCCGGCCAGTACGTAGTCGGCGATGAAGACCGGGACGTCCGCGCCGTTGACCGGGTTGGTCGCGTAGGCGCCGGTGAAGACGCCGGTCTTGACCTTGCCGTCGGCGGTCCGCTCCTCCTCGGTCTTGGCAGCGGCGGCCGCCCGGTATGCCGCGACGGCCTCCGCCGGGGTGCCGGCACCGCCGGTCCACACGTCCTTGGTGCCGGCCGGCCAAGCCTGGGGAACGATCCGGTCGACCAGATCGTGCTCGGGCGCCAGGACCATGTAGGTGGCACCGAACAGGGTGTCCGGACGAGTCGTGAATACCGTGATTTTGTCCGATTCAGTGGAAAAATCAACGTGCGCTCCACGGGAGCGGCCGATCCAGTTGCGCTGCATCAGCTTGACCGGCTCCGGCCAGTCCAGGCTGTCCAGGTCCTCGACCAGGCGGTCACCGTACGCGGTGATGCGCATCATCCACTGCTTCAGACTGCGCTGGAAGACCGGGAAGTTGCCGCGCTCGCTGCGGCCCTCCGGCGTGACCTCCTCGTTGGCCAGCACGGTGCCCAGCCCGGGGCACCAGTTGACCGGGGCTTCGGACACGTACGCCAGGCGGTATCCGTCGATGATCCTGCGACGCTCGGTGGCGGACGCGGCGGCCCACTCCGGCCCGCGCTCGCCGGACTCGAAGGAGGCGATCAGCTCGCTGATCGGCCGGGCCTTCTGCACCGAGGGGTCGAACCAGGAGTTGAAGACCTGCAGGAAAATCCACTGGGTCCAGCGGTAGTAGTCCGGGTCGGTGGTCGAGAACGACCGCCGCTCGTCGTATGCCAGGCCCAGCCGACGCAGCTGCTGCCGGTAGCGGTCGACGTTCGCGGCGGTGGTGACCGCCGGGTGGGTACCCGTCTGCACCGCGTACTGCTCGGCGGGCAGGCCGAAAGCGTCGAAGCCCATCGGGTGCAGCACGTTGTAGCCGGTCATCCGCTTGTAGCGGGTGTAGCTGTCGGTGCCGATGTAGCCCAGCGGGTGGCCGACGTGCAGGCCTGCGCCGGACGGGTACGGGAACATGTCCTGCACGTGCAGCTTGGGCGCGCCGGCGCGCGGGTGCGTGGGGTCGGCCAGGTCACCGGCCGGGTTGGGCGCGTGGAACGTCCCGTTCTCGGCCCAGAACGCCTGCCAGCGCAGCTCGATATCACCGGCCAGCGCAGCCGTGTAGCGGAACGGCGGGGTCTCGGTGTCGCTCATCTTCACCATCTCGTCTAAGTCATCCGGGCTGGGGTCGACGCGCTCCGGGGCATAAAAAAGCCCCTCACGCAGGAGGGGTCGCCGTGCCTGATCCGATCCTCAGGAACCGGTATCGGATCAGCACGGCCGCCTAAGAAGCAGAACGGACCGAGCCATGGCATGGATGATACCCGCCGCCCGTCACGGACGGCGACCGGTATACGGGGCGGGTGAAATGGTCACTGCTGTCCACAGCCGACCCCTTCCGTCCGTCTTACCGGTGTGAGCTGCGGTGTTCCCGCTTGCGATCAGGGCTTTCGGTGATGTGTACGGACGGGGCTAACCTGTGGGGACGGGCGGCGAGCGCCGGAGGCCCACGGACCGCTGGGCGCCCGCAACCTTCGATGCCCCCTGACGGTGGGTGACCGTCGGATCACCGGGGCAAAACGACTTGGAGGAGGCCCGTGACAACGCCGACCTGGGGTGAGCCGGCAGGACCGCTGACGCTTGCCGAGTTCCGCACCGCGACGCAAGCCATCATGGCCAACATCGAGCAGGTCATCGAGGGCAAGAGTGCCACGGTCCGGCTGGCCGTCGCGGTGCTGCTCGCCGAGGGACACCTGCTGATCGAGGACGTTCCGGGGGTGGGCAAGACCAAGCTCGCCAAGGCCCTCGCACGCTCGATCGACTGTTCCGTGCGGCGCATCCAGTTCACGCCCGACCTGCTGCCCAGCGACGTGACCGGGGTCAGCGTCTACAACCAGGAGACGCGCGACTTCGAGTTCAAGCCGGGCGCGGTCTTCGCCAACCTGGTCGTCGGCGACGAGATCAACCGGGCCTCGCCGAAGACGCAGTCCGCGCTGTTGGAGTGCATGGAGGAGCGGCAGGTCACCGTCGACGGCACGACCTATGAACTGCAGGCGCCGTTCATGGTGGTCGCCACGCAGAACCCGATCGAGATGGAGGGGACCTACCCGCTGCCGGAGGCGCAGCGGGACCGGTTCACCGCCCGGATCGCGATGGGCTACCCCGACCCCCGTGCCGAACTGGCGATGCTGACGACACACGGTGACCACGACCCCCTCAACGACGTACGCCCGGTGGCGGACGCTCCGCTGGTGCGGCGGCTGATCGCCACCGCCCGGGACGTGCACGCCGCCGAAGCCGTCCAGCAGTACGCGATCGCCCTGGTCACCGCGACCCGGGAGGCACCGGAGATCCGCCTCGGCGCGTCCCCGCGGTCCACCCTGCAGCTGCTGCGCACCGCCAAGGCGGTGGCCGCGCTGGAAGGCCGCGACTACGTGCTCCCGGACGACCTGCAGGCGCTCGCCGTGCCGGTGCTGGCCCACCGGATCATCCCGACCGCGGACGCCCAGCTGAACCGGCGCACCACGGACGCGATCGTGTCCGAGATCGTGCACCGGCTGCCGTTGCCGCACGACCGGTCCCGCAACCCGTACGACACCAGGAACGGCGGCACGCCGTACGAGTCCCGGGGGCGGTGACCTATGCGAGAGGCGCTGCGGGGGCTCACCACGCGCGGCCGCTCGTTCCTCGCCGCCGCGGTCGCCGCGTCCATCTCGGCGATCATCCTCGGCGAGCGTGACCTGCTGCGGGTCTCCGTGCTGCTCGCTGCCCTGCCGCTGCTCGCCGCGTGGTACGTGGGACGCAGCCGGTACCGCCTGGCGTGCTCCCGGTCGCTGGACCCGGGCCGCGCCCCGGTCGGTTCCAGCGCGCGGGTGATCCTGCGCCTGCAGAACGTGTCCCGGCTGCCCACCGGCACCATGCTGCTGGAGGACCGGTTGCCGTACGCGCTCGGCAGCCGTCCCCGGGTGGTGCTCGAACGGCTCGGCGCGCACCAGGCCAGTTCGGTGGCGTACACCGTGCGGGCCGACGTGCGCGGGCGTTACCCGATCGGCCCGCTGGTCGTCCGGCTGACCGACCCGTTCGGGCTGTGCGAGCTGACCCGTTCCTTCCCCAGTGTCGACCAGTTGACCGTGATCCCGCAGGTCACCGCGCTGCCCCTGGTGCGGCTGGCCGGCGAGTACGCGGGGACCGGCGACAGCCGGGCCCGTTCGGTGGCGGTGCACGGCGAGGACGACGCGGCCACCCGGGAGTACCGCCGGGGCGACGACCTGCGCCGGGTGCACTGGCGGTCGACCGCCCGGACCGGCGAGCTGATGGTGCGCCGGGAGGAACAGCCCTGGGAGAGCCGGGCCACCGTCGTGCTCGACACCCGGCTCACCGCACACCGCGGTGAGGGGCCGACCGCCAGCTTCGAGTGGGCCGTCGCGGCCGCCGCCAGCATCGCGGTGCACCTGCGGCAGAACGGCTACAAACTGCGGTTGGTGACCGGCACCGGCGTCGACATCGACGCGATCGAGGCCGGCGGGGAAGGACTGATCCTGGACACCCTGGCCGACGTCAAGCTGACCGCCGAGGGCGACCTGTCGACCCTGGTCCAGCACGTGCGTCACCGGTCCGACGGCGGGCTGGTGATCGGATTGTTCGGCACCCTCACCCTCGCCGAGGCGGAACTGCTCGGCCAGCTGCGCGCCAACGGTGCCAGTTGCATCGGCTTCGCCGTCGACAGCTCCACCTGGACGCCGCTGTCCGACAGCGACCGTGAGGCCGCCGACCGGGACCACGGCGCCGCCTCCCTGGCCATGGTGCGCAGCGGATGGCGGTCGGTGCCGGTCCGGCACGGCGACACACTGGCCGCGATCTGGCCGGCCGTCAGCCGCGGCTCGCAGGGCTTCGCCTACCGCGCGCCGATGGCCGAGACCGTGAACGGGGTGAACCGATGACCGGCAGGCGACGTCTCGGCATGGTGGCGGCGGCGGCCACCCTGCTCTCCGCCGCGCCCCTGTCCTCGATCTTCGAATCGTGGACCTGGCTGCTGCAGTGCACCCTCACCGTGCTGATGATCGCCGGGGCCGCGGTCGGGGCACGGACCCTGCGGTTCCCCACCTGGGCGCAGACCCTCAGCATGATCGTCGCGCTGGCGCTGGCGCTCACCTGGATCTTCCCCAGCGGCAAGGAGATCCTGATCCCCCAGCCCGCCACGCTCGGGCACTTCCTCGACCTGTTCCGGCAGGCCGGCGAGGACACCCGGGCGTACGGGGTGCCGGTTCCGGACCGCGACGGCCTGCTCTTCGTCGCCGTTCTCGGCATCGGCGTGGTGGCGATCGCGGTCGACCTGCTGACCGCGGTGTTCCGCCGTCCGGCCCTGGCCGGCCTGCCGATGCTGGCGATCTACTCGATCCCGGTCGCCGTCTACCTCGACAGCGTCCCGGTGCTGCCGTTCATCGTCGGCGCCTGCGGATACATGTGGCTGCTGGTCGCCGACAACGTCGACCGGGTCCGCCGGTTCGGCCGCCGGTTCACCGGCGACGGACGCGACGTGGACGTCTGGGAACCGTCCCCACTGGCCGCGGCCGGCCGCCGGATCGGTGTGCTCGGCGTGATCGTCGCGGTGCTGCTGCCCCTCGCGGTGCCGACCGTCAGCGGCGGCCTGCTGTCCCAGCTCACCCAGGCCGGCTCCGGGGCCGGGCTCGGCTCGGGCACCGGCAGCAACGGGCGGATCAACCTGTTCGCCTCGCTCAGCGGGCAGCTCACCCAGAACGCCACGATCAACCTGCTCAAGGTCACCACGAACGAACCGGACCCGTTCTACCTACGGTTCGGGGTGGCCGAGGCGCTGACCGACGAGGGCTTCGGCAACCAGACACCGAAGGGCAACTCGCTGTCGCGGGGACTGCCCGACCCGCGTCAGCTGGCCGCCAGCAGTCAGGCCAACTACTTCGCGTACCGGGCCGAGATCGAGGTCAGTGGCGACCTGCGGCAGAGCATGGCACCGCTGTACACGTACCCGACCGGCGTCCAGAACATCAACGGCAACTGGGCGTACGACTCGTCGCAGCAGGTCCTGTTCGCGGCCCGGACGACGACCAGCGAGCAGAAGTACACGATCGACTACCTGCGTCCCCGGTTCACCGCCGCCGAGTTGCGCACCGCCGAAGCGCTGCCCCGCAACGACCCGCTGCGGCAGTACACCGCCGCGCCCGACGACGCGGTCGTGAAGGCGCAGGTCGAAGAGCTGATCGCGGGCAAGAAGACCGAATACGACAAGGTCCGGGCGATCTACGGGTTCTTCTCCGCGGACAACGGGTTCAAGTACAGCCTGTCGACCCAGACCAGCGGGGCGGCCTCGGAGATCGCGACGTTCCTGAACACCCGGACCGGCTACTGCCAGCAGTACGCGGCCGCGATGGCGTGGATGGTCCGCGAGGCCGGCATCCCGGCCCGTGTCGCCTTCGGGTTCACCCGGGGCACCTCGCTGGGCAACGGCGTCTACCAGATCACCAACCGCAACGCGCACGCCTGGACCGAGGTCTACCTCGACGGCTTCGGCTGGGTGCCGTTCGACGCCACGCCGGCCGGCGGGGTGGCCGGATCGGCCCGCTCCTCGTGGGCGCCGAACGTGGACCAGGCCGAACCGAGCGCCTCCGCGTCGGCCGGCACGACCACGCCGGACGACGACTCGTCGGCGGCGCCGAACCAGCCGCAGACCCCGGACCGCAACATCGACGGCAGCAACCCGACGGCTGAGGGCGCCACCCCGGCCGACAGCGGCGCCTGGACGACGGCCCTGCTGATCGTGGCCGGGTTCGCCCTGCTCGTCGCGCTGCTCCTGGTCCCGGCGATGCTGCGGGTGCTGCAGCGGCGCCGGCGGCACGCGGCCACCGAGAGCGTGACGACGGTGGTGGCGGGCGGACCGGACGGGCAGGACGGCACCGTCTCGGACATCGTGGTCACGACCGAGTCGACCCGGGCTCGTGCGGACGCCCACGCGGCCTGGGACGAACTCATCGACACGATGGTCGACTACCAGGTGACGGTGGACCCGACTGAGACACCGCGGCTCACCGCCCAGCGCCTGATCAAGGAGTCGGAGCTGAGTGGCGACTCGGCCGAGGCGGCGACCCTGCTGGGCACCGCTGAGGAACGTGCGCGGTACGCCCGGCAGCCGATGCAGGGCGTGGAGTTGACGGCGGCGCTCGGCCGGATCCGGGCCGGGCTCGGGGAGGCGGCGACGTTCCGGGTCAAGGCCCGGGCGATGCTGCTGCCCCCGTCGGTGCTGATCGGCTGGCGGCTGGGTGCCGCCGAGGCGTTCACCCGGCTCGCCGAGCGGGCGACGACGGTCCGGGACGCGATGGTCCGGTTCAGTCCGCGGCGGTTCATGAACAAGCGCGCCACACACTGAACGGCTGAACCGAACGGTGGAGGCCGTCACCCCGGATCCGGGGTGACGGCCTCCACCGTTTCCAGCACCGGGCGCGGACGATTCGGCGGGCATGCCCCGTCACCGTGCCGGCTGGTCGGCCGACGTGAGCGCGTGTAGTCGGATTCACCTGCGCGCACAGCCGAGTGAGGCGATACGGCGAGCGCAGAGCGGACCGGCACGAGCGCGATCAGAGGCGAGCGAGCACGGGCCGGCTCAGCGGGCTGGACATGCGCGCACGATGGGGAACAAGCGCTGGGCAGCCCGGCGGGGAAGACAAGCCGTAAGAGCGGGATAAACCCGGACAAGGCTCGCAAAACGAGCGTAAGCGGAAACGACGAAAGGCGGCCGGACGGCCGCCTTCGTCGCCGGAACCCCTGGCGTCACCGCCGGGTCAGCGATGACCTTCCGGCCGCTGGCGCCACCGTTCCTCGAGCCGGTCGATCAGTCCACCCCGGCGGCCGCCCTGCCGCGTGCGCCGCGTCGCGGTGCCCCCGACCGATTTGAGGTCGGGCGCCTGGCCACGACGACGGGACTGCATCGCGAACGCCGCCGCGCCGAGCATGACCGCGAAGCCGGCCACACCGAGCGGCGTGCTCTGGCTCACCGTCCCGTAGACAACGAGGGCGAGACCCAGCACGATGACGAACGCGGCGATGATGAGCCGGCGCCGTGCGTGAAAACGCGGGTCGCTGGCCCGCACAGCCGAGGCGAACTTGGGGTCCTCGGCAAGCGACCGCTCGATCTGATCGAACAGCCGCTGCTCGTGCTCCGAGAGCGGCACGGCATTCCTCCCCGGGCGCATGTCCGGCTCCGTGGTGGAGCCGGTGGTGGTGCAGGTGTGATGATGCGGGGCAGCCGTCGGCTGCCTTACCACGCAAGTCTACGAGCGGGTCGGCGGGTCGGAAAGCGGGACGACCGCCGAGTGCGGGTGATTTTCCGTGCTCCGAAGATCGGTTCGTCCCAAAAGACCGGCTACACCGGCCGATCACCCGTACGGATGACTCCCCTCACCCGCGGTGAGCTGGCTTGACGCATGATCCCGGAAAGGGCTCGCCGATCGACCGGCCCGGATGGGTCGTCATCGTACGATGAGCAGCGGAACCGTCATTTCGGCGGCGGTGACGGACCCGTGGTACGCGACCAACCGCCCCACCTTCTCCGGTTCCCATCCGGTGGCGAGCGCCAGCTCCCTCCCCCGGCAGATGATCACCACGTCACCGATCCGGTCGGCGTGCGCCGCGGGCACCGGACCGAACCAGCCCTCGTCGATCACCTGGTCCCGGGAGAGCACCAGAGAATCCGAGAGCGCGCGCCAGGTCTCCAGCACGCCGTCCCGGGCGCCCGGCGCCGTGTGGAGGTACCGGACCCGGGGCTCCCCGGCCACCCCCGTCACCCCGTCGGCCAGCGCCGGCGTGGTGGCCATGTCGAGACGGCCCTCCGCCGGCACGTTCAGCTGACCGTGGTCGGCGACCACCAGCAGCGCCGCACCCGGCGGCAGACCGTGGGCCAGTTCGTCGAGCAGCCGGTCCACACCCCGGGCCGCCTCCTGCCAGGTCGGCGAACCGACCCCGTCCTCGTGCCCGTAGTGGTCGAGGTCCGGGTGGTAGCCGTACACCAGCGCGGGCCCGGTCGCCGCCCGCAGCGCCGCCAGCATTCCGGCGGCCACCGCCGGACCGTCGGCCGCGCCGATGTAGACGCCGCCCCGGTTCGCCGCCAGGCTCAGCCCGCTGCCCTCGAAGGCGGGCCGGCTCACCACGCTGACCGCCACGCCGGCCGCCGACGCCCGTTCCATCCAGGTCGGCACCGGCTGCCAGAGCCGCGGGTCCGGGTCGTCGCCCCAGGAGATGTGGGTGAGCACGCCGCCGTCCGGCCGGCGGACCGTGAACCCGAGGATGCCGTGTTCCCCCGGCGGCACTCCGGCACCGAGGGTGACCAGGCTGACCGGGGTGGTCGAGGGGAAACCCGCGGTCAGCGTCCCGGCGTGGCCGCGTCCACCGGCGGCCAGGTCGGCCAGCACCGGGGCGAGGGGCGCCATCAGCGGCAGCTGGTAGGCGCCCATGCCGTCGACGAGCAGCACCGCGACCTTGGTGATCTCGTCGAGACGGGCGCCGAGACCGAGCACGTCCTCCGCGCCCGGGACGTTCAGCACCGCGCACACGCTGGGCAGCAGATCGGCCAGGCTGCCGGTGCCGTAGGCGGGCGCCACGGTCCGCAGCGCGTCGGGGTGCAGACCGTCGTCGAAAGTCATGATCAGGCCGGCCGCCGGGCGAACAGGTGAACCTGGGAGGCGATGTCCCGGAACGGGCTGAGGGAGCTGAGGGCCGTCTCCAGTTCGAGCACCGCCTGCGGGTCCTCCTCGATCACCGCGGCCGGCAGCAGGTCCGCGAACACGCGTACCCCATGGGTGGCCTCGACCTGAAGTCCCGCGGCCGTGAGCAGGTCGCCGGCGCTCGTCGCGTCGTAGCGGCGCAGCAGCGTGTCGCGCGGACCGGCCCGGCCGGCCGGATCGGTGACCAGCGCGGACGCCGCCCGCAGCTGGCCGTTGACGGCCCGGTTCAGGACGGCGGCCGCACGGTTGGCCACCAGCAGGCTCACCGCGCCGCCGGGCCGCAACGCGGCGGTGATCGCGGCGAGCACGCCGGTCGGGTCGTCGACGATCTCGAGGACCGAGTGGCAGAGGATCAGGTCGGCGCTGCCCGGCGCGACCAGGCCGGCGAGCGCGTCGCCGTCGCCCTGCACCGCGGTGATCCGGTCGGCCACCCCGGCGTCGGCGGCGCGCCGGGTCAGCGCGGCGAGCGCGTCGGGGCTGGCGTCGATCACCGTGACGGCGTGCCCGGCCTCGGCGAGGGGCACCGCGAAGCCACCGGTGCCGCCGCCGACGTCGAGCACGGTCAGCTCGCGTCCGGCGTGCCGCTCCAGCTCAGCTCGGAGGACGGTCCAGACCGCCGCGGTGCGGGCCGTGACGAGCGGGCGTGCCGTGCGCGCAGAAGTTTCCACCCGAGCAGACTAACGGCCGTCCCATTCTCTAGAACGTGAAGAGGACCCCGGTGGCGCGGTTCATCTCGCAGGTGTTGCCGTAGGTCCGCTCCCACGCCACCGTTCTGCCTCGCCAGCTGCCGGCCAGCTGGGCGGTGACCGGTTGATAGAGCATCATGCACATGGTGGGGTCGGCCTCGCGTTTGTCCGGATCGGCGCCGGTACGCGCGAGTTCGGCACACGCCTCGGCGGCCCGGGGATGGGCGCCGCCGACCGGGTCGCAGGTCAGTCTGACCGCGGTGGCGTACCCCGCCTTGGCCATGTAGGTGAGGGTGATCTGGGACTTCTCGGCGGCGGCGGCCGGCGAGGCCGGGCCCACCAGGGCTGCGGCCGCCGCGACGAGGACTATCGGAGTTCGCATCATGCTGCACGATAAGCCTCCTACCGTTCTTATCACCGGAAATCACGAGAAGTCGGACTTACTGGTGGCGTCACCGCGTCCAGCCGGTCCGCCACCAGGTTGAACACCCCCTCGGCCTTCTCCAGACGCCCCCGCACCAGCAGCGCCGTACTGGTCCGCGCCACCCGCCGGTAGCGCTGCCACAACCCGGGCGAACAGGTCACGTTCAGCATCCCGGTCTCGTCCTCCAGGTTCACGAAGGTCACCCCGCCCGCGGTGGCCGGCCGCTGCCGGTGCGTGACGATCCCGCCGACCCGGATCCGGGTGCCCGCCTCGGTACCGCCGAGCTGGTCGATCGGCAGCGCCCCGGCCCGCGTGAGGTCGTCCCGGATGAACCGGGCCGGATGCGTGTCCGGCGACAATCCGGTCGCCCACACGTCCGCGACCAGGACATCCACGTCACTCATGCCGGGCAGCATGGGCGCCTCGACACCGGTCACCGTGCCGGGGAGACGGTCCGGTTTGTCCTGGGCGGCGGCTCCGGCGGCCCACAGCGCCTCCCGGCGGGAGAGGCCGAAGCCCGCGAAGGCGTCGGCGGTGGCGAGCGCCTCGAGCTGCGCGGTGGAGCATCCGGTACGCCGTGCGAGATCCGTCATTGACCGATACGGACCACGGTTGTCCCGTTCCTCCTCGATCCTTGCGGCGAGCTCTGCTCCGATCGTACGAATAGCGGAGAGACCTTGCCGGACGGCCGGTCCGCGCAGCCCCCAGGCGTGCGGAGGTTCCCCGGCCGCGGATCTTCGCCGGCTCTCCGGTGTGCTCTCCAGGACCGCCGCGGCGTCGCTGAGGTTGATGTCCGGCCGCCGCACCTCGACACCGTGCCGCCGCGCGTCGTCGACCAGCGTCTGCGGCGAGTAGAAGCCCATCGGCTGCGCGTTGAGCAGGGCCGCACAGAACGCCGCGGGGTGGTAGCGCTTGAGCCATGCGCTCGCGTACACCAGATAGGCGAAGCTCATCGCGTGGCTCTCCGGAAAGCCGTAACTGGCGAACGCGGAGAGCTTGTGGAACAGATCGTCGGCCAGCGCGCCGGTGATCCCGTTGCCTGCCATGCCCTCGTAAAGTCTGTTTCTGATCCTCTCCATCCGTTCCGCCGAGCGCTTCGAACCCATCGCCCGGCGCAGCTGGTCGGCCTCCGACGGGTCAAAACCGGCCACATCGATCGCCAACTGCATCAGCTGCTCCTGGAAGAGCGGCACCCCCAGGGTCTTGGCCAGGGCGTTCTCCATGCGCGGGTGCGGCACGGCGGGTTTCTCCAGGCCGTTCTTCCTTCGGATGTACGGGTGAACCGACCCGCCCTGGATCGGCCCCGGCCTGATCAGCGCCACCTCGATGACCAGGTCGTAGAAGACGCGGGGTTTGAGGCGGGGCAGCGTGGCCATCTGCGCGCGGCTCTCCACCTGGAAGACGCCGACCGAGTCCGCGCGGCAGAGCATCTCGTAGACCTCGTCGTCGTCGAGCGGCATCGTGGCGATGTCCAGCTCGTCGTCGATCATGTCGTAGGCGTAGTGCAGCGCGGACAGCATGCCCAGCCCGAGCAGGTCGAACTTGACCAGGTCGACGGCGGCGCAGTCGTCCTTGTCCCACTGCAGGACGCTGCGGTTCGGCATCCGGCCCCACTCCACCGGGCAGACCTCGATGATCGGCCGGTCGCAGATGACCATGCCGCCGGAGTGGATGCCGAGGTGCCGCGGGAAGTCCTGGACCGCGTTGGCGGCTTCGACCACCTGGTCCGGGATGTCCTCGGCGGTCGCCACGTCACCCCAGCGGTCGATCTGCTTGCTCCACGCGTCCTGCTGGCCCGGGGAGAATCCGAACGCCCGCGCCATGTCGCGTACCGCCGACCGGGGCCGGTACGCGATGACGTTGGCGACCTGGGCGGTGTGCTCCCGCCCGTACTTGCGGTAGACGTGCTGGATCACCTCCTCCCGCCGGTCGGACTCGATGTCGACGTCGATGTCCGGTGGGCCGTCCCGCTCCGGCGCCAGGAACCGTTCGAAGAGCAGGCCATACCGGACCGCGTCGACATTCGTGATGAACAGGGCGTAGCAGACGGCCGAGTTGGCCGCCGACCCACGACCCTGGCAGTAGATCCGGTTCTCCCGGCAGAACCGCACGATGTCGTGGACGACCAGGAAGTAACCCGGGAACCCCAGCTCCTCGATCATCCGGAGTTCGTACTCCAGCTGCTCGTAGGCCTTCCGCTCCCCGCCGGGATAGCGCTCCCGGGCACCGCGCATGGTCAGCTCCCGCAGCCAGCTCATCTCGGTGTGCCCGTCCGGCACCGGACAGTCGGGCAGCCGCGGCGCCACCAGGTCCAGATCGAAGGACAGGTCCTCGCCGTACATCGCGGCGTTCGCCACCGCACCCGGATAGTCCCGGAACCGGCGGGCCATCTCGTCCCCGCTGCGCAGATGGGCGGCGCCGGCCGCGGGCAGCCAACCGTCCATGTCGTCCAGGCTGCGCCGGGCCCGGACCGCGGCGAGAGCCGTGGCCAGCCGGCGACGGGACGGCGTCGCATAGTGCACGTTGTTGGTGGCGACCACCTCCAGCCGGCGGCTCCTGGCCAGCGCGGCCAACGCGTCGTTGCGGTCCTCGTCGTACGGGTCGCCGTGGTCGGTCAACTCGACGGCCACGTTCGGGGCGCCGAACAGCGCCACGAGACGGTCCAGCTCCCGGGCCGCCGCCTCGACACCACAGGTGGCCAGAGCCGCCGGGACGATCCCCTTACGACAGCCGGTCAGCACCAGCACGTGATCCCGGAGCACCTCGGCGATCTGCTCCGGATCGCCGTAGTCGGGACGTCCCTTCTCACCACCGCGCAGCTGCGCCTGGGAGATCACCCGGGCCAGGCGGGCGTACCCCTCATGGCCGTGCGCCAGAGCGAGCAGGTGCAGGCCCTCCGGATCCGGCTCGCCGTTCTGCGGACGGGACAGTCCCAGCGACAACTCGGCGCCGAAAATCGTGGGAAGCCCCAGTTCACGAGCCGCCTGGGAAAACCGCACCACCCCGTAGAAGCCGTCATGATCGGTCACCGCCAGCCCGGTCAGGCCCAGCCGCGCCGCCTCCTCGGCCAGCTCCTCGGGATGACTGGCGCCGTCCAGGAAACTGAAATTGGTGTGGCAGTGCAGTTCCGCGTAGGCGGTACTGCTCTCCGACCGGATCAGTGCCGGGCTCTTCCGGTACGGCTCCCGCTTGTGCGTCCAGGCCGGGGCGTCACCGCCGTCGCCGAGCGCCCTCTCCAGATCACGCCACGGCACCGCCGGATTGTGAAAACTCATCGCCGAACCCGCTCAGTCATAGATCGCCTCCACCAGCCACCGGCCGCCGTCGAGCGAGACCAGCAGCGCCCGCCCGTCGTCCAGCACCATCTGAAAACGCGCCCGCCGCCGGGCCTCGTCCTGCGCCCACCAGCGCTCGTCCACCGGCCACGGACCCGCCCAACCGGTGATCGCCATCGGTCGTCCACGATCGAGAGCCAGGGTGGCGGGCGCCTCGGTCACCTCGAGCCGGGCGCTGACACCGACCGGTCGGCCCGCGCCGTCGAGAACCGTTGCTGGCAACGGGCTGGGCAGCACGACCGCGGGCGCCGGGCGCGGCAGACGGCCCGGCCACGGGGGCAGCACGACGGCCCGGCCCCGGCCCCGCTTGCGGCGCACCTTGACCCGGACGCCGATCTCGCCCTGTTCCTTCGTCTCCCGGTTCTCGGCGCTGCCGATGATGAACAGAGGCGGACTCGTCGCCCGGTCCAGTACCGGCACGGTGGCCACTCCCGGCACCGGCTCCGACGACTCCGCGCCCTCCCGTACCGGCACCCGCTCGTCACCCCACGGCACCAGTCGCACCTGGTCGTCCGCCGACCGACCGCCACTCAACACCGGCGTGACCACGGACTCCGGCCCGAGGAGACCCTGCACCCGGCTGAACGCCCGATGCGCCCGGTCACGCTCCGTACCGGTGTCTCCCCAGAGGCCCGGCTGCAGCCCGACATGCGCCAACACCCCGTCCGGCACCAGCCGCAACCGGACAAGCCCCGCCGTGGGACGCTCCGGTCCACGGCGCCGCGCCCCGGTCAGCCAGCCGTCCAGTTGCCAGCGCACCCGTTCGGCGATGGCCGCCGCGGTGAGCAGGCCGTCATGCCGCCACACCCGGCACAACTCCTGACCGTCCGCGGTCACCGCCTCCACCCCGAGCCGCGTACAGGCCAACCCGTACGCGGCCAGCCGGTCATGAACCCTTTCGGCCAGGGCCCGGCCCGCGAACGCCGCCACGTCCACCCGGTCCAGCGGCTCGTCGTACGTCTCCTCGACGGTCAGATCCACCGGCGGCCGTCGCACCGCAAGCGGCCGATGATCCGCCCCGGACGCCAGCCGATGCGACAACGCCCCGTCGAACCCGAACCGGTTCAGCACGTCCCCGGCCGGCAACGCAGCGAACTCGCCGAGCGTCTTCACCCCCAGCCGGTGCAGCAGGTCGGTCAGCTGCGGCCTCTCCAAAGCCTCCAGGGGTACGCGGTGAAGAAAGTCAGGTGTCTCCCCCGCCGCCACGACCCGCCCGGTCCGCGCCGCGATCCCGGCCGCGAACACGCCATCCGCGACCCCGACCTGCGCCTCCACCGCGCACGCCTGCGCCACCTGCTCCACGATCCGTTCGGCCGCGGCCTCCTCCCCGCCGAAATACCGGGCCGGGCCGCGCGCCGCCGCCGCACAGGCACCCGGCCGGATCACCTCGACGCCGGCCACCACCTCCTCGACGGCGGCCACCACCGGCTCGAACGCCCGGGCGTCCCGCACCGGATCGTGCTCCACGACGATCAGCCGGGGACACCGGCCCTGCGCCTCCCGTCGGCGCAGCCCCCGCCGTACCCCCTCCCGCCGGGCAGCATCGGAGCAGGCCACGACCCGGTTGGCGGCGAACACCGCGACCGGCGCGTCAGCCGGGATCCCGTCCACGATCTCCGCGGCGACGACCGGCCAGTCCGGGCACCACACCAGCAACATCCGCGCGGCCGTCTCCATCAGATCTCCCCGCTTCTCGCGCCGGGAACCGCTCTGGTCCCGGGCACCGCTCCCGCCCCGGACACCGCTCCCGCCCCGGACACCGCTTTCGCCCCGAGTACCGCTCCCGCTCCGGACACCGCTTTCGTCCCGGGCACCACGGTGAGTCGCCCGCGCCCGGTCCCGGCCGGCTCCGACCGGACCGTGACCCCGGGCATCCACATGGTCATCTCCCGCGGCCGGGCGGCCGCGCCCCTGCCCCGGGCCACCACGGTGACCTCCCGGCGCCGAAGACGCCCCCGGCCCGTTCCGATCCCCTCCCACTGCCCGGAGCTGACCTCCAACGTCACGTCCGCCCCGGCCCAGTCCCCGAACGGCACCAGCACACATCCGCGCTGCCGGGCCCGGGCCGCCAGCCGACCGGCCACCGCGCCGGGCACCGGCCCGGGAACAGCCGCCACCACCACGTCCACCCCGTCGATCAGAGCCGCCACCACAGTCGGCCACTCCGTCCCCGGCTCCGGCACCAGAGCCAGCCGTTCCAGCACGACGCCACTCTCAGCCGCGGCCAGCGCCCCCAACTCCGGCACCCCGACGACGGCACACCACGCTCCGGCCCGGGACGCGGCGGCCAGCAACGACAGCATCAGCGAGGTACCTCCACCGGCGTCGGTGGCCCGCTCCCGCACGGAGGCCAACGCCGCCACCCGGGAACCCCGCAGCCCGCCCTCAGGTTTCCGCCAGCCGTCCGCCCCCGCCTCACGACGGTTCTGCCGACCGCTGAGCGTCAAGCTGTTCTTCCCGCCGTACGCCACAGCCACCGTGCTCCCCCGGCGAAGCCCCTGCCCAGGCAGTAGCCCACCCAGCTCGGGCGCCACCGGCAGCATCCGGTGCACACCCGTCTCGTCACTTCCGGTAGCCGGCCGCACCAACTCCGTCAGGGCCACCGCACTGCCGATCATGCGCCCCGCCACGTCCCCGCCCCGTTCCGCATCTCCCCGCTCACCACCCACCTACCGCCGCTGAGGTGTGCCGAAGCCCAAAGCAACCGGATCACCCGGCGGCCGCCCCACCGACGAGCACGGCTCCCGGATCCGGATTCAGACCACGTTCACCGCCACGACGAAGCAGGACCACCCGTCGGACAGTCACCACACCGACGAAGCGAAGCCACCCGTCCTGAACGGGCCACCACAACGAAGCGAAGCCACCCTCTGCGGGCGTTCGCCGCCGCAGCGAGGTGATGCCGCCCCTCTCGGAAGCTCACTGTCACGACACGGCGAAGTCACACACCGCCGAAGTCCAGCGCGAGCTCGGAGCCGAGGACGGTCACCACGGCCGGTTGCAGGGACTGTCCCGCTCGCGGTGGGCGCGACGACCGCTGCCCGACTGCCCACAGACACGCCGCTGTCTTTCACGTAACCGGCAGACACTCCCCGCCGACGGCAGAAGCGGTGACCACCGCCCGTCCGTCCACAGGCACAACGTCAACCGCCCGGCAACCAGCAGACGGCGTCCACTTGTCGGAAGAGATGACAGTGGCAGAGGAGATGACGACCGCCTGGCTGTCCGTAGATGTAACGCTGACTGCCCGGCAGCCGACAGACGCCGCTCTGTTGATCGCAGGCGTGACGGCGGCTGTCAGGTTGTCCGCGGGTGCGGTTCGGCTGAGGGCCGGCTGCGACCGGGAACATCCCCACCCGGTCACGCGGCCAGTGGTGGTTGGCAGGTCAGGCCCAGCGACGACTCGGCGACCGCGACGAACTGCTCGGCGGCGCGCACCAGGTCGTCCGCCTCACGGGCGCTCACCACCTGTGGGATGCCGGCCTCCGCCGCGGCGCGCTTGCCCGCACCGAGGGCGAAGTAACCCGCCCAGTCGCTGAACTCCGGAGCGACCAGCACGAGCAGCGACCACACACTGGTCGCCCGGGTGCGGCGCCCCGGCCCGGCCGGCCGGGCACGAGCAGCGAGCAGCGCGGCGGCCGCCCGCAACGCCGCCAGATGCGCCGCCGCGAACCGCAAACCGTCCGGAGTGGTGTGCACCGCCTCCTCAAGACTCTGCCGGGCGATCACCAGCAGCTGAGCGGGCGTGCGATGCGGAAGCATGTGCGCCGGCACCGCGGGAATGTCCGCCCCACCCGACCGTGACCTGTCCGCCGCGCTCGTCGGCGACACATCCTCCGAGCTGGAAGCCGACATGTCCGCCGCGCTGGACAGGGACCCGCACGCTGCACGGGCCGGCAACGCATCCATCGCCCCGGTGGGTGACATCTCCGCCACGCTGGACCGCGACATGCCCGCAGCCGTGCCGCGCACGGGGGCAGCCTGACGTGGGGAAATTGCGTTCGGGGTGGTCATCGGCTCGGCCTGAGCCGGGATGACCCCCGTCCCTGCGGGGCGCGGATCGGCCTGCGCTGGGCGCGGATCGGCCATGGGTTCGACCGGGCTCGGGACGAGCGCCGGTCCGGGAACCGTCCTGAAGCCGGGAGCCGTGCGGGCCGTTGCGGCCGTGGTGCTCGCCATGGTCGTTTCTCCTCGCCTGTTCCGCATCCGACTGGGTCGAACCGTGCCGCGGAGGAAGACGCAGCGCACACCGTTTCGCGAGATGGCGGCCGGCCGGGCATGAAGCTTCCCCACACCACACCCGGCCGGACACCGGTAGGCGGGTCCGTCGCCCGCCACCGGGGGTCGGAGGCGACGGGCGACGGCCTGCCTGATGCGAATCCGAGCCCGCGAATGCCCGGATCACGCGTGCGGCGCTTCGCGGGCGCCGCGGGCGGGAGACGAGCCGCGAAACACGCTCCCTCGCCGGAACGAACACCCTTTCGAACATCCGTTCTAACTGCCCCAGAGACTAGCACCCCCCTACGACAAAAAGGCAACCTTCAGGGCCACCTCACCGCGCCTTTTTCGAACAGATGATCGACAGCAGATCGGCCCGCCGCAGGGCTTGAGTCGGCCCCTGGGGCAGACCTCAAACTCGACATCGCACAGGGCCCCGAGACGGCCGTTCAGCACCGGCGCCGACAGCGCAGAGCCGGTGCAGAAGAGAGGAGACACCCGGTGAGGCAGACGAGCCACACGCGCGGCTCACTCCGCGGAGGCCGCCCGGACCAACGCATCCCCGGCCGCCGTCCGGGCATAGAGCACGTTCCGGCCGGCCCGCCGCCGGCCGACCAGGCCGGCTTCCAGCAACACCTTCAGATGCCGCCCGACCGATCCGAGTCCCTGCCCGGTGACCGCCACCAGCTGGCTGGTGCTCTTGGGGCGCCCGACCTCCACCAGCACCCGGGCCCGGCCCGCGCCCAGCAGACGTCCCAGTGCGCCGGGCACCGCTCGTCCAACGTCGGCGAGAAGCCCCGAGCAGCGATACATCACCGCGCAGCGGCGGCTCTCCGGCCCGTCCCACGACACCCATCCGTTGGACATGCTCACCGGGACGAAGACCAGACGCTGCCCGGAGACATCACGGGGTGGGTAATCGTATGCATTGATCTGCAAACGCCCCTGGCCCAGCCACCGCATTCCGGTACGCATCCGGCCCAGCGCGGCCTCCCACCCGCCGAGGGTGAGCTGCCGGGTGCGGGCGACCACGTCGGCTTCGAGGATGCGCCGGCGCCGGGGCCAGTCCGGTTCGACGATCCGCCGCCAGATCCAGGTCATCAGGTCGGCGGCCAGTCCGCCCAGGTCGGCGTCCTCGAGCACGGCCGGCAACGGCCCGAGGTCGGCGCGGGCCGCCACCCGGGTGGCCGCGCGCACCACCGCGACCTCCTCCTCGAACGGCCGCTCCTCGTCGCCCGCCGGGAGGGTCATGAAATCGGCCAGCCAGCGGGGCTGCACCGCGAGCTCGACAAGGGCCCGAGTCGCCGGTTCATCCGCGAGGTGAGCGAGATATGCGGGACGGTGCGCCCGCAGCCACTCACGGTCGCCGGGGTGCTCCGCCTTGTCCCAGCGCAGCAGAATCAGCGCGGCCATCGTCTCCGCCAGGGGCGACAGCACGAAACGGCTGCCGGCCAGGGTGTCGGTATCGATGCGCCACCAACCCACGGGGACCGTCCTTTCGCCGGTGCGCGAAACATTAACGGTCCGGCCGGGACGGGCAGAACACTTCCCGGCCATGCGCACCTATCGACAACTGTTCCGGACACCGGAGTTCACTCCGCTGTTCGCCGCGGCCTGCACGGGCACCGCGGCCACGACCGTGAGCGGTCTGGCCCTGGCGACGAGCGTCTACTCCCGCACCGGTTCTCCGCTGTACGCGGCGCTGAGCATGTTCGGTCCATCCGTGGCGCAGATGGCCGGCGCGATGCTGTTGCTCTCCGCGGCCGATCGGCTGCCGCCCCGGGCCGTACTGACCGGGGTGTCGCTGGCGTCCGCGACCCTGATCGCGATTCTCGCCGTTCCGGGTCTGCCGGTGCCGGCGCTCTTCATGGTGCTGCTGGCCATGGGCCTGGTGAGTTCGGTGGGTGGTGGCGCCCGGGCCGGGCTGCTGACCGAGATCGTCCCCGAGGGGGCTTACCTGCTTGGCCGGTCAGCACTGAACATCTCGGTCGGGACGATGCAGATCGTCGGTTTCGCCACGGGCGGCCTGCTGGTGTCCGCACTCACCCCGACGCAGACCCTGCTCGCCGCGGCGTGCCTGCATCTGACGGCGGCACTGGTGCTCCGGCGGGGGCTCACCCGCCGCGCTCCACGCGCGACGGGACGCCCCTCGGTGACGACGACCTGGCGGGTCAACCGTCACCTCTGGAGCATTCCCTCGGTACGCCCGGTCTACATCGGCCTGTGGCTCCCGAACGGTCTGATCGTCGGCTGCGAGGCACTGTTCGTCCCCTACGCCCCGTCGGGGGCCGGTCTGCTCCTGGCCGCGTCGGCGCTCGGCATGCTCACCGGCGACGTGCTCGCCGGGCGCTTCTTCGCTCCAGCGATCCGGGTTCGCCTGGCGCCGTTCATGCGACTACTGCTCGCCGTACCCTATCTGCCGTTTGTCCTCGGCCTTCCCCTCCCGCTCGCGGCGATGGCGGCGGCGGTAGCCGGGGTGGGTTACTGCTCCACGCTGCTGCTGCAGGAACGTCTGGTGGCCCTGACTCTGCCGGAGTTCCGTGGTCAGGCGCTCGGCCTGCACACCTCGGGCATGCTCACCATGCAGGCGATCTGCGCCGCGCTGGCCGGTTCCATCGCCGAGTGGCTCTCCCCCGCCACCACGATCACGGTGATGGCCGCCGCCTCGGTCGCGGTCACCCTGACCCTCGCCCCAGCCCTCCGCCACACCCGCCCCGCACCAGCACCAGCACCAGCACCAGACCCGACATCGGCACCGGCACAGGCGTCGGCGTCGGCGTCGGCGTCGGCGTCGGCGTCGGCGTCGGCGTCGGCGTCGGCGTCGGCGTCGGCGTCGGCGTCGGCGTCGGCGTCGGCGTCGGCACAAGTATCAGCAACGGCTGCGGCACAAGCACCGGCACCGGCACCGGCAACACAGACATTCCCCACGACCGACGCCGACCATCCCGCTCAAACCCCTCCGGCCACCACCGGCCACTCCCACTCAAATCAGGAGGTCGCCCACGCCAAGGAGGCATAGAGCTCCGTGAACAGCGGTCACGGACAACGAGACCAGCAGGTGGGGAGAGCGCGGCGAAAGGGAAAGGGCAGGGGAGGATGCGGGGGAACAGCGTTGATCAGGAGGCGGCATGGGACAGACGATCGTGGTGACCGGAGGCAGCTCCGGGGTTGGTCTCGCCGCTGCCGAACAGCTGGCCGCCCAGGGGAATGAGGTGATCATCGTCGGGCGTGACCCCGAACGTCTGGCGAACGCGGTCGCCCGGGTGACGACAGCCGCCGGTGGACGCGAACCGGTCTGGTTCCGTTGCGACTTCGACGATCTCGCCCAGGTTCGGGAGCTTGCCGATCGGCTGCTCGAGGTCTGTCCACGGATCGATGTGCTGGCCAACAACGCCGGCGGCATGGTCGAGGGCTACCACTGCACCCCGGACGGCTTCGAGGCGACCATCCAGGGCAACCATCTCGCCCCCTTCCTGCTCACCAACCTGCTGCGGGAACGTCTGCGCGGCGCCCGCGTGGTGAACACCTCGTCCCGTGCCCATCAGCGCGGACGCCCCGACCCGGAGAGGCTGGCCGGCGATCCGGCGCGGTACAGCTCCTGGCAGGCGTATTCCGGGGCGAAGGCGGCGAACATCCTCTTCACCACGGAGGCGACCCGGCGCTGGCCGGATGTGACGAGTGTGGCGTTCCATCCGGGCGTGGTCCGGACGAACTTCGGCGCGGGCCGGATCACCCGGTTCCTGTACCGGTACGCGCCGGGGCTGGTCACCGCGGAGAAAGCCGGCGGACTGCTGGCCTGGCTCAGCACCGCGCCCGAGGCGGAGTTGGTCAACGGCGGCTACTACGTGGGGCGCTCCCCGGCACGGCCATGGGCCCACGCCCGTGACGAGCACCTCGCTGTCCGGCTGTGGGCGGCAAGCGCCGAGGCCACCGGGTTACGGGAGGCGGACACCGACGCGGCCACACCACGGGCTGCTGACAGCACCGCCACGACACAACACAACACGACCACCGACACCACCGGACCGCGGGCGGCGGATGACGGCACTGCCGCGACGCCCGAAGCGAGCACCGGCACCACCCCGCTGCCGGAGGACGACGGCACCATCTCCCCAACGACATGACCATGAGAAGCGACCCGTTCCCGGAACCGAAATCGGAAGCAGAAACGGAAGCAGAAACGGAAACAGAAACGGAGAGGGCAACGAAAGAGGAAGAGGGCGCCAGACCGGCGAACAACTCGGCGGCGGAGGACACCGCAGCTGACAGCGCTGCGGGCACTGCCAACACTGCAGCGGGCACTGCCAACACTGCGGTGAGCACTGCGGCGGACAGCCCAGCCGACGATGCAACGGACTTCACGGCGGGCAGTGCGGCGGGCGGATCGGCGGGCGGATCGGCGGAACTGGTCAGGCTGCATGTCTGGCGGGTTCCTCGGCATGCCGTCGGGTCGGCCATGCTGCGGATGGCGTTCGCTCGGCAGTTGCTGCGGGAGCGGGGTGTCCGGTTCGGCAAGTTCCTCGGGACCGGCACGGGGCGGGGGTTCGGCCCCGGCGACGCGGATCTGACCCGCTATGCGGCAATCACCGTGAGCGATCATCCGGTACGGTTCCCGGAATGGGAGCGGATCGCCGTTCAGCAGGCCCACGTCGACCTGGAACCGCTGATCAGCCGGGGTGAGTGGTCCGGTCGGAGTCCGTTCCAGCCGACGGGGCGCCGGGCGTCCGGGATGGTGCTGGCGCTCACCCGGGCACGGTTGCGGCCCACTCGCGCGCTGCGGTTCTGGCAGGCCGTGCCGGCGGTCGTCCGGGAGCTCGACGCGGCACCGGGGCTCCTGGCCCGGTTCGGGGTGGGCGAGGCGCCGATCGGCTGGCAGGGGACTGTCAGCGTGTGGCGCACTGCCGCGGATCTCACCGCTTTCGCGTACCGTCAGCCGGAGCACCGAGCGGCAATCGCCCGGACCCCGGTCGATCGGTGGTATGCCGAGGAGTTGTTCGCCCGGTTCGCGGTGCTCGGCATCAGCGGCGACCGACCGGTGCTGAACTGGACAGCCGACGAAAGGGAGCACACCCCGCTATGAGGCTCGTTGCTTGGCAGCCGGACGACCTGTTACGGCGGCTCGACGACGTGGTGGCGGTGTACGGCGAGGCGATGGGTTACCGGCCGGAACTGTTGCAGACCCGCCGCGGCTACATCGGCTCGCACGCACGGCGCCCGGGTTTCCGGGCGGTCGCCACCCTCACGCCCGAGGGGCGGCTGGCCGGTTTCGGGTACGGCTACACCTCGATGTCCGGCCAGTGGTGGCACGACCAGGTGCGGTCCGCCCTCGACGAGCCGTCCCGGCAGCACTGGCTGACCGGATGTTTCGAGGTGGTCGAACTGCACGTCCGCCCGGTCGCGCAGGGCCACGGCATCGGCGCCCGTCAACTGCGGGCGCTGCTGGCCATGGCCGACGGGCGGAGCGTGCTGCTCTCCACTCCGGAGGCTGACGAGGCGGCATCGCGGGCCTGGCGGCTGTACCGGCGGTTCGGGTTCTCCGACGTGCTGCGTCACTTCATGTTCCCCGGTGACGAGCGGGCCTTCGCGATCCTCGGCCGGGAGCTGCCACTCACCGAGGACCGCGCGGTCGAAGGCGCCGTCGGCGGTTGATCGTGCGTGTCTCATGGTTCCTGCTGGGCGCCCTCGTCCTGGTGCAGATCTGCTATCCGCTGACCTCCGGTGACCTCCGTGCCGGGTTGACCGTGACGACGGTAGTACTCGGTGTCGCCGGTTCGGTGTGGCATGCCACCGTGTCCCGGGGTTTCCGGGCGACCGCCACGCTGGTCGGTGCGGCCATGCTGGGCGGGTTCGCGGTCGAGGCCGCCGGAGTGGCGACGGGTTTCCCGTTCGGCACCTACGACTACTCCGGCGAATTGGGCCCGAAACTGCTCGGCGTCCCGCTGATCATCCCGTTGGCGTGGACCTGGATGGCCTGGCCTGCCTGGCTCGCCGCGTCCCGTCTGGTCGCCGACCGTGCGGCCCGGATCGTGGTCGCCGCTGTCGGCCTGACCGCGTGGGATCTGTTCCTGGATCCGCAGATGGTGGCCGAGGGGTACTGGCGGTGGCACGCGCCGACGCCCGCACTACCCGGCCTTTCCGGCATCCCCGTCAGCAACTATCTGGGATGGCTCGGCTTCGCCCTGTTGGTGATGACGGCGATGTCCACCATCAAGAATGTCGATGTCTCCCAAAACCAGGACAGACCGATGCTCGCGTTGTGGCTCTGGACCTACTTCTCCTCGGTCCTGGCCCACGCCGTCTTCCTGCATCTGCCGCACTCCGCCCTCTGGGGAGGAATCGGCATGGGAGCCGTCGTTCTCCCCCTGCTCATCCGAGAAACAGCACGGCTCACCCGAGCACGGGCCGGGCTCGCCCCAGAAACGACGGGGCTCACCCGGGAAGCAGCAGAACGCGACCGAGGAACGGCGGGACCCACCGAAGAGACAGCGGGACCCACTCGGGAAACGGCGAGCAGACGGCCGTGACCCCCTGGCTCCTCCTCGTTCCGTTGTTGTTGCTCACCGCCCACACCGCGATCAACGCGCTCCTCCTGCGCCGGCCGCCCCGCAACGCCACCTGCGACGAGCACGTCGCCGTGCTCCTCCCCCTCCGTAACGAGGCCGACCGCCTGGCCCCCTGCCTCACCTCGCTGCTCGCTCAGCGCGGCGTGCCGAACCTGACCATCCACGTCCTGGACGACAACTCCACCGACGACACCGCCGGCCTGGTCCGCGCCATCGACGCCGCACACGGCGGCGACCGCATCCACCTGTCGACCGGAACCGCCCCGCCTCCCGGGTGGCTCGGCAAACCGCACGCCTGCCGACAGTTGGCCGCCCACGCACGGGACGCCGGCGTTCTCGTCTTCGTCGACGCCGACGTCGTTCTGGAACCGGACGCCATCGCCGGGGCGGTCGCCACACTGCGGGAATCCCGGGTGACGTTGCTTTCCGCGTACCCCAAGATCAGCGGAACCGGACGCCTGGCGCAACCGTTGCTGCAATGGTCGTGGCTCACCTTCCTGCCGCTGCGTCTCATGGAACGCTCGCGCCGCCCGTCGCTGGCAGCCGCCGGAGGTCAGTGGCTGATTGTGGACAGTGCCGGCTATCACCGGGCGGGCGGTCACGAGGCCGTCCGGGACGACATTCTGGAAGACATCGGCCTGGCCCGAGCGGTGAAACGCTCCGGCGGCCGGATCGCGCTGGCCGACGGTTCACGGCTGGCCACCTGCCAGATGTACACCTCTTGGCCGGAACTGGTCAGCGGCTACAGCAAGAGCCTGTGGGCGTCCTTCGGCTCGGCGACCGGTGCGGCCGCCGTCGTGGTCGTTCTTCTCCTGGGGTACGCGCTGCCGCTCGCCGCCATCCCCGTCACTCTCGTGGTGGACGCCGGTGGATCGGGTCCCCTCGTGGCGACCGCCGCCTACCTACTCGGCGTGACCGGCCGGATGATCAGTGCCGCCGCGACCGGTGGCCGGGTCCTCCCGGACTCCCTGGCGCATCCGATTTCGATCACCCTGTTCGCCTGGTTGACCGCACGGTCGTTCCACATGCGACGCCACGGCCGGCTGTCCTGGCGCGGACGCCAACTCTGACCGAGAACGAACAGCCCCGACAACGGCCGGCAGCCCTGATGACGGCAGCCGGACGACAGCCGGACGACCACAAGCCGACCACCGCTGACCGCTCCGGACGACCAGCCTGGCAGCGGCCACAGGCGGAGACGTTAGCCTCGGGGACGTGCGCAAGATCGTAGTAATCGGCGCCGGGGTGGGCGGCCTGGCCGCCGCCGCCCGTCTGGCCGCCGCCGGGCACCGGGTAGAGGTACATGAACGTGCCGCCGTCACCGGCGGCAAGCTGGGCGTTCACGAGCGGGACGGGTTCCGCTTCGACACCGGCCCGAGCCTGCTCACCCTGCCCCGCGTCTTCGACGACCTCGACCTGGGCCTACGTCCCGAACCGCTGGATCCGGTGGTCCGGCACGTTTTCGCGGACGGCACCGTCCTCGACTCGTCGTCGTCGCACGGCATCTTCCTGGAACGCATCGGCACCGCCTTCGGCCGTGACGCCGCGACCGATTGGGATCGTTTCTGGCGGCGGGCGGCCCGGATCTGGCAGGCGTCCTGGGATTCCGTGCTGCAACGCCCGGTGACCGCCGCGTCGCTGGCCCGGCTCTCCTGGCGGCTCGGTGATCTCGCCGCCATCGCGCCGGGCCGCACGCTGCGTGGCCTCGCCCGTCACTATCTGCGTGATCCCCGGCTGCGGATGCTGCTGGAACGGTACGCCACCTACACCGGCGCCGATCCGCGCCGCGCGCCCGCCGCGCTGGCCGCGATCCCCTACGCCGAACTCACGCACGGTGGGTGGTACCTCCCGGGCGGCCTGGGCACGCTGGGTGACGCACTGCACGCACGGTGCGTCTCCTCCGGGGTACGCGTGAAGCTCGGTTCCGAGGTCACCGCGATCGAGGCCGACACCGCTGTCCGTGGTGTCCGCTTGGCGTCCGGCGAGTTCGTCCCCGCCGACGTGGTGATCTCCAACGTGGACGCCGTGACGCTCTACCGCGATCTGCTGCCCACTCCCCAGCGGCTGACCGCCCTGGCCGATCGCAGCCTCGCCGGTTTCGTCATGCTCCTCGGGGTCCGTGACAGAGGGCCCGGGAGCGGACGGGAGACGGCTCTCGCCCACCACACCGTCTTCTTCCCCGGCCACTACGACGCCGAGTTCGACGCCGTCTTCGGCTCCGCGTCCCGCCGCGCCCGTCCCGCCGACGATCCGGCGATCTTCGTGACCCGCGCCGACGACCCCGCGGTGCACCCGGAGGGTCACGAGTCCTGGTTCGTCCTGGTCAACGCCGCCCGGCACGGCACCGCACGGTCGGCCGTCGACTGGCGGCGTCCGGGGCTGGCCGACGCCTACGCCGGTCATCTGCTGGACGTGCTGGCCCGCCGCGGCCTCGATGTCCGGGACCATCTGGTCTTCGCCGAGACGCGGACTCCCGCCGATCTGGCGGACGCGACCGGCGCACCCGGTGGCGCCATCTACGGCACCGCCGGCGGCCTGGTCCGGCCGTCCAACCGTGGGCCGGTCCCCGGGTTGTTCCTGGTGGGCGGCTCCGCACATCCCGGCGGCGGACTCCCGATGGTCACCCTCTCCGCCCGCATCGTCGCCGACGCCATCGGCCCGGCCTGATCGCCACGGGCAAGAGGCAGGAGGGCAGAAGCGGGGAGAGCGGGCCGGTGTGAGTCAAACCTCCGGCGGCCGCTCTCAGTTCCGCCGCCGACCGCACCGCTCCGCATACCGTCCCGGGCACTGATCCCGAACGGCACCGAGGAGCGGCCATGCAGGCGATAGCGATCGAACGGTTCGGCGGCCCGGACGGCCTGGCCGTCGTCGACCTCCCCGATCCCACTCCCGGACCGGGCCGGATGCTCGTCGCCACCGAGGCGATCGGCGTGGGCGGTGTCGACGTCATGATCCGCAGCGGTGCCCTCGCGGCCCACGGTTTCCGGGAGGGTCACGTCCCCGGTGGCGAGATCGCCGGAACCGTCACCGCCGTGGGCGACGGCGTGGACCCGATCTGGATCGGGCAGCGGGTCTGGGCGTTCACCGGCAGCGGCGGCGGTTACGCCCAGCAGGCGGTCGTCCCGTCCGACGAGGTACTTCCCCTCCCCGACGATCTTCCCGCGACCGCCGCCGTCACCTTGGGCAGCGCCGGCATCGTGGCCCATTTCGGTCTGGCCCAGGCCCGGTTCAGCGCGGGTGACAGCGTGCTGGTCCGGGGCGCCGCCGGCAGTCTGGGCATCATGACCGTTCAGCTGGCGGCTCGTGCCGGGGCGAGCGCGGTGGCCGTCACCACCTCGTCCCCGGAACGCGGCCGCCGGCTCCGCGAGCTGGGCGCCACCCACGTCCTGGATCGTTCCGGCCAGGGGGATCCGCGAAGTTTCGACGTCGTCGTCGACGTGGTGGCCGGCCCGGACCTGCCCGCGTTCCTCAACCGGCTGAACCCGAACGGCCGTCTCGTGCTCGTCGGCGCGGTGGCCGGTCCCCCTCCGGCATCACTGGCGGCCGCCCTGATGGCCGGGTTTCAGAGGTCGCTGACGGTGGCCACGTTCAGCGCCGCCACCGTCGCCCTGCCGGATCGCCGGTCCGTCCGCGCCGCGCACCTGGCCGCCGCCGCCCGGGGTGACCTGCAGCCGGTGGTGCACGACGTGCTTCCCCTGAGCCAGGCCGCCGAGGCGCATCGGCGGATGGATTCCGGCGAGGTCTTCGGACGGATCGTCCTGACAGCCTGAGCGGCTCAGCTCTGGCCGTGCGCCGCCAGGAACGCCTCAGCCATCGCCGACGCCAGGTCGGCCGGGTCCCGCGCCGGGATCGCCCGGCCGCCGGTCGCCTTGGCCATCCCCTGCAACGCCGTCATGTTGGCGTCCGGCCCGTACCCGACCGCGATCACCGGCACCGGCTTGGCCGGGTCCTGCCCCTCGCCGAGACGGCTGAGGAACTGCTGGTTGGACATCGCGTACTTGGTGCCGCCGTCGGCCCCGTCGGTCAGCACCACCACCACGGTGGCGGCGCCCGGCTTGACCTGGGTGCGCATCTCCGCCACCGCGTCGAGCACCGCCTGGTAGAGCGGTGTCCCCGCGGCGGCCTCCGGCTTGTACGAGCCGATCTTCCGGCCCAGTGCCTCCCGGCGGGTCACGTCGCCGACCGGACCGGCGACCGGTCCGAGCGGCACCTGTTCCACGTGTGCGGGACCGTTGGCGCCGGCGGTCCCGAAGTACCACATGCCGACGTTGCTCTCCGCGTTGAACAGTTGCGCGGCGCTGGTCCCGGACTCCCGCAGCAGTTCCGCCTTGGTGCTGGCCTTGCCGTTCTTGTCGGTGATCTTCTCGTTCATCGAGCCGGACGAGTCGATCAGCAGCAGCACCTGGAAGCCCACGTTCTGGTACTGCGACCACTGTCTGGCCGGGGCGGTCAGTTTCCCGGCGCCCTCGGGCAGGCGCAGCGCACCGGCTGCCGGGGAGGTCCGGAACCCGGCGGCCTCGACCGCCTCCTTGGTGACGGCCGCGCGCAGGTCGGCGGCCAGATCCTTCTTGACGCCCTTGCGGACCGCGAACGGATAGTCCGCCTGGACCGGGCCGTCGACCGGCGGCGCCCCGCTCAGCCGGATCCGGTGGTCGGTCTTCTGGTAGCCGAGCAGCTGCTGTTCGAGGACCGGGAACACGCCGATCTCGTACACCGCGGTGGTGGCGTCGGAATGCTGGTTCATCCGGTCGAGCAGGACGGCCGGGTCGGCGTCGGCGTCCTCGAGGCGGCTGCGCAGGGTCAGCGCGCGCAGCTGGGCGATGCCGGCGTCCTCGGTGGTGCGGGCCGTCGCGGCGTGGACGCCGTGCACGCTGAGCAGGCCGACGCTGTCCTTCAGCGGGTCGGGCATGGTGACGGCGGGCAGCACGTCGTCGGTGACCGCCTTGACCAGCCCGGCCCAGGAGGACTTGCCGTCCTTGATGTACAGGCTGGCGATGCCCTCGGGCCCGGCGAGCAGCACCGGCGAGTATGCGATCGGGTTGCCGGACGTGGTCCAGGTGGAGCCGTCGGCGGCGGCCACCTTCAGCCAGGAGCTGGAGGACGGGATCCAGACGTCGGCCTTGGCTCCGGAGGCCGCGAAGGTGCCGGAGGCCTCGGCCCGGACCTGCACCGGCGGGCAGCGCTGGCCGGACGGGTTCAGGGTCTCGGCCGCCGCGGAGATCACCGGTGCGATCTCGGGCGCGACGACGACGGAGAGCTCCGGATCGGGGCAGGGCGTCACGCTGGGTTGCGTGGCGGCCGGCACGGGCGCGGCGCTGGGCTGCGCGGCCGGGGAGGACTCGTTGTTCATCAGCTGCCAGGTGACGCCACCGGCCACCAGCAGGACCACGACCACCAGGGCAGCCGACATCAGAACCCGGCTGCGGCCGGGGCTCTCCTCGTTCCACTCGCCCTGCTCCGCCGCGGGCAGCTGCCGTGGCCACTCGTTGTCGGACATCCCAACTTTCCCTGTCGTCAAGGCCGTAGAGGTCGTCACCGATGCGTGCGGATAGTAGCCCGGGATTCATGTCCCGCAATGCTTTCGTTGGCTTCTGGTTAGATCTCGGCACATTCGGGCAAGATCAACCGATTGTGCGGCAGAGGCCCCTCAGCCGATCGTCCCGGCGATGACGATCAGTTCACCGTCACCCAGCCCGACCGGCTCCCGCCCCCAGCCGCCGTAGATCTGCTCCACCCGGAATCCGGCCTCCACGAGGGACTCCCGGATCTCCGTCTCGGTCCGCAGTCGCAGCGTGCTGGTGTTGGTGATCTCGGAGCCGTCCGGGAAGCGGTAGTGCCTGGTGCACAGCACCGTCCCGCCCTCCGGCTCGCCCTCGGCGGACCACGCGTCGACCGTCGAGCCGTTGTCGAGCACGATGGACTTCCGCCCGTCGTCGGCCGCCCCGCCGGCCGGATCCCGGCTGTCGAAGACCAGCCGCCCGCCCGGAACCAGCGCCCGCCGCAGCGACCGGAGCAGACCGGGCCACGCGTCGTCGCCGATGCGGTGCACCACGTGCCCGGTCATGAAGGCGGCGTCGAACTCCGCCTCCCCGAGCTGCGCGGCCGTCCCCTCGACCCACTCGACCCGGTCACCGCCGGGTTTGCCCCGGGCGGCGTCCAGCGCGGCCGGGTCGGTGTCGACGCCGGTCACCCGGCGGCCGTCGCGGGCCATCGCAATCGCCAGCCGGCCGGTGCCGCAGCCCAGGTCGAGAACTCGATGGGTGCTGCGCTCGGCCAGCACCGCCATGAAGAAGTCGTCCTCCCAACCCCACGGGAACTCAGCGTCGTAGACCTCGACCAGCCGGGCGTGCCGGCGTTCGCCATGCCACACACCCAGGGATGCTAAACGGGCGTTAGACAGATGACTACCCTACGGGGAATCGACGATCACCGCTCGCCCCCGCGGCCTCGGGCGCTCACAACGCGCGTACCCCGAAAGGGAGCTCGCCGGAGGCGATGTGCTCGACCACGACGTCGCGCAGCGCGGCCGCGGCATGGGACAGGATCGCGCCGCGCCGGCGTGCCAGCGCTATCGTCCGGCGCATGCCGGGCGGCGCCAGCGGAGTCGCCCGCAGCAGCGGCCGGTTGGCGAGCACCATGCTCGGCACCAGCGCGACGCCGAGACCGGCCTCGACGAAGGCGAGCACCGCGTCCATCTCCCCGCCCTCGACGGCGAGTTTCGGGGTGAAGCCGGCCCGCTCGCAGGCGTGCAGGGTGACCTCGCGGATGTCGTATCCGGCCCGGAACATCACCATCGGCGTGTGCCGAAGTTCGGCGAGCTCGAGCTGACGGCCGACGGTCGGCGCCGGGCCGGCCGCGACCGAGGCGACCACCAGGCTCTCCCGCAGCAGTTCGGTGAACTCCAGTGCCGGGTCGACGCCCTGTTCGGGCGCCACGATCAGGGCCAGGTCGAGGGCGTGCGCGAGCAGACCGCCGATCAGGTCCTGCGAGCTGCCCTCGGTGATGTGCAGCTCGATGTCCGGATGCGCCGACCGGTACGCCCGCAGCACCGCCGGGACCAGGGAGGAGCAGAGGCTGGGGGTGGCGCCCAGGCGCACCTCGCCGCGGCGCAGGCCGACGATGTCCTGGACGGCGTCCCGGGCGGCGTCGGCGTCGGCGATCATCCGTTGCGCGAGGGGCAGCAGGGTCTGCCCGGCGACGGTCAGGGTCACATCGCCGCGGATCCGCTCGAACAGTGGCGCGCCGAGTGAAGCTTCCAGAGTGTGAATCTGCTTACTCAACGTAGGTTGCGACACACCCAAAATGTCCGCCGCTTGGGTGAAATGTCTCGTCTGGGCGACCGCTACGAAGTACCTGAGTTGTTGCAGCTGCACTTTAATAGCTTATCGCTATGAACAGCGGCCCCATCATGCATTAGACGAATCGCTCAGGACTTTCTACCTTCCAGGATGTGGCGGTAGACACGACTTCATCCAAGGCTTCGCGGCCGGCGGGCGCGGCAACGCCCGCTTCGGCACGCCGGAAGCAGCGACCCTCGTCGGTCGTCCTCAAATTCGTCATGGCAGCCAGCGGCATCGTGCTGGTCGGCTTCCTGTACGCGCACGCGGCCGGAAACCTCAAGATATTCCTGGGTAACGAGGACTTCGACCACTACGCGCACTGGCTCCGCACCATCGGGACGCCGCTGCTGCCGGATGTGTGGTTCCTCTGGATCATGCGGGTCGGCCTGCTGGTGGCCATCGTCGCGCACATCTGGTCGGCCACGGTACTCACCGTCCGGGCCAAGAGGGCCCGCCCGGTCAAGTACGCGCACCGGCCGAAAGTCCAGGGCAGTTACGCCGCCCGCACCATGCGCTGGGGCGGCGTGATCGTTCTCCTGTTCATCATCTACCACCTGCTCGACCTGACCACCGGTCACCTGAACCCGGTCGGCGACAGCACCCGCCCGCACGCCAACGTGATCGCCGACTTCGCGGCCGACCGCTGGTACGTGACGCTGTTCTACACCGTGTCGATCCTGGCGGTCGGCTTCCACCTGCGGCACGGCATCTTCAGCGCCGCCCGCACCCTCGGTCAGCAGACCGACCGAGGTGAGAAGCGCGCCAAGGTGATCGCCCTGGTGATGGCCGTGGTGCTGGTCGCGATGTACCTCTCGGTGCCGTTCGCGGTGACGACCGGATTGGTGAAATGATCATGAATGACTTCTGGACCGAGGGCGACCCGATCGTCGACAAGGCCGCCCCGGACGGGCCGGTCGAGACCCGCTGGGAGCGCCGCAAGTTCAGCGCCAAGCTGGTCAACCCGGCGAACCGCCGCAAGCTGACCGTCATCATCGTGGGCACCGGCCTGGCCGGCGGTTCGGCGGCGGCGACCCTGGCCGAGGCCGGGTACCACGTCAAGTCGTACTGCTACCAGGACAGCCCGCGGCGGGCGCACTCGATCGCCGCGCAGGGCGGCATCAACGCGGCGAAGAACTACCGCAACGACGGCGACTCCGTCCACCGGCTGTTCTACGACACCGTCAAGGGTGGCGACTTCCGCGCGCGCGAGTCCAATGTGTACCGGCTCGCCCAGGTGTCGGTGAACATCATCGACCAGTGCGTGGCCCAGGGCGTCCCGTTCGCCCGCGAATACGGCGGCCTGCTGGACAACCGCTCGTTCGGCGGCACCCAGGTGTCCCGTACGTTCTACGCCCGGGGCCAGACGGGACAGCAGCTGCTGCTCGGCGCGTACCAGGCGATGGAGCGGCAGATCGGCCTCGGCAACATCGAGATGAACGCCCGGCACGAGATGCTCGAGCTGATCATCGTCGACGGCAAGGCCCGCGGCATCGTGGTCCGCGACATGGTCACCGGCGAGATCAGCACCGAGTTCGCCGACGCCGTGGTGCTCGCCTCCGGCGGCTACGGCAACGTCTTCTTCCTGTCGACGAACGCCAAGGGCTGCAACGTCACCGCGTCGTGGCGGGCGCACCGCAAGGGCGCGCTGTTCGCGAACCCCTGCTACACGCAGATCCACCCGACCTGCATCCCGGAGTCCGGCTCGCACCAGTCGAAGCTGACCCTGATGTCGGAGTCGCTGCGCAACGACGGCCGGGTCTGGGTGCCGAAGGCGCAGAAGGACACCCGCAAGGCCGCGGACATCCCCGAGGACGAGCGCGACTACTACCTCGAGCGGATCTACCCGTCGTTCGGCAACCTGGTGCCCCGTGACATCGCGTCCCGGGCCGCCAAGAACGTCTGCGACGAGGGCCGCGGCGTCGGCCCCGGCGGCCTCGGCGTCTACCTGGACTTCGCGGACGCGATCAGCCGGCTCGGCCGCAAGGCCGTCGAGGCCAAGTACGGCAACCTCTTCGAGATGTACGAGCGCATCACCGGCGAGGACCCGTACGAGACGCCGATGCGCATCTATCCCGCCGTGCACTACACGATGGGCGGCCTCTGGGTCGACTACGACCTGCAGTCCACCATCCCCGGTCTGTTCGTCGTCGGCGAGGCCAACTTCTCCGACCACGGCGCCAACCGTCTCGGCGCGTCCGCGCTGATGCAGGGCCTGGCCGACGGCTACTTCGTGCTGCCCAACACGATCAGCAACTACCTGGCGTCCGGCCCGTTCCCGAAGATCGACGAGAGCCGCGAGGAGGTCGTCGAGGCGCGTACGCAGGTCGAGGACCGCATCGCGAAGCTCCTCTCGATCGACGGCGACCGGACCGTCGACTCCTTCCACCGCGAACTCGGCCACATCATGTGGGAGTACTGCGGCATGGAGCGCACCGAGGAGGGCCTGACCAAGGCGGTCGGCCTGATCCGCGCGCTCAAGGAGGAGTTCTGGACCCGGGTGAAGGTGCCCGGCAAGGGCGAGGAGCTCAACCAGAACCTGGAGAAGGCCGGCCGGGTCGCCGACTTCATCGAGCTCGGCGAACTGATGTGCATCGACGCGCTGCACCGTCGCGAGTCCTGCGGTGGCCACTTCCGGGCGGAGAGCCAGTCCCCCGACGGCGAGGCCCAGCGCAACGACGACGAGTTCAGCTACGCCGCGGCGTGGGAGTACTTCGCCGCCGACGGCAAGCCCACCCTGCACAAGGAAGAGCTCACCTTCGAATACGTCCACCCGAGCACGCGGAGCTACAAGTAATGGACATTCAAGTACGGGTGTGGCGTCAGTCCGGTCCCACCGACAAGGGCCGGATGGTCGCGTACGACGTCAAGGACATCTCCCCGGACGCGTCGTTCCTCGAGATGATCGACGTCCTCAACGAGAAGCTGATCCTCGACGGCGACGACCCGATCGCGTTCGACCACGACTGCCGTGAGGGCATCTGCGGCGCGTGCAGCATGGTGATCAACGGGGTGGCGCACGGCCCGGAGAAGGCCACCACCACCTGCCAGCTGCACATGCGCAAGTTCAAAGACGGCGACGTGATCGACGTCGAGCCGTGGCGCGCGGCGGCCTTCCCGGTGATCAAGGACCTGATCGTCGACCGGTCCGCCTTCGACGAGATCATCCAGGCGGGCGGTTACATCACCGCGCCGACCGGCACCGCCCCCGAGGCGCACGCCGCCCCGGTCCCCAAGAAGGACGCCGACGCCGCCTTCGAGGCCGCCACCTGCATCGGCTGCGGCGCCTGCGTCGCCGCCTGCCCCAACGGCTCGTCGATGCTCTTCACCGCCGCGAAGATCACCCACCTCGGCCTGATGCCCCAGGGCCAGCCCGAGCGCGAGAGCCGGGTGCTCGACATGCTGCAGGCGCAGGACGACGCCGGCTTCGGCGGCTGCACCAACATGGGCGAGTGTGCCCAGGTCTGCCCGAAGGGCATTCCGCTGAGCCTGATCGGCCGCCTCAACAGCGACTACCGCAAGGCCCTCAGCAAGCGCTGAGTAATTCTCCCGGTGCCGGGCACAACGGCGTGCCCGGCACCAGGTTCAAGACCCCTTTGCGGGTACGCGTCACCGGGCGTCCCGTGACCCCAGCGCGGCCTCCCACCGGCCGCGCTCTCCCCGCTCCGCCGCCGGCTCCCCACGGCGAGACCCACCGCGCACTCTCCCTGCCGCGCCACCAGCTCCGCAGCCGTCCCCCGTTCGAGTCCACGGTCGAGCACCAGGCCCTGCGTCCCGGTAGCCTTCCGCTGTGCTGCTGGCCTACCTCGATGAGTCGTACAGCACCGACTGGTATTACATGGCGGCATTGCTCTGCGACGGGCCGGGCGCACAGGCCATCCCCTCCGCGCTGGATGCCGCGGTGGACAAGGCGGTCAAGACCTTCGGGGTGCCGGAGAACGCCGAGCTGCACGGTTACGAACTCTTCAACGGCACCGGCTGGTGGCGGGGTGTTCCGGTCCGCGCACGGATCGGCGTGTACAACGAGGCTTTCGCCGCCATCGGCTCACATGGCGCCGCGCTCGTGCTCCGCGGCATGAATGTGGCACATCATCGCACGGCGCCCTACTCTCGGGTACTCCCCACCAACTGGTCCTGCGCCACCCGCTGGAACGTATCGACGAGTGCGCCGATCAGCGTGGCGAGCATGTTCTGGTCATCGCGGACGAGGTCGGTGAGCAGTCGAAGCACCGGGCCGACCTGCACCGGTATCTACGACACGGCACCCATGGCAGTCAGGGCCGCCGGCTGACGCGCATCGTCGAACGCATCGAGCCGAAGATCAGCCACCAGGAATGCTGGTTTCCGTGATCCCCCGGAATGCACGAAGGCCCCGCTCTCCGGCGGGGCCCAAGGCTGGGTCGGAAGCCCAGGGCTTCCTGAGGACCAGATTAGTCGAACCGATGTGAAATGCCAACGAGTCAGCGGCGAGGGCCGGGCATCCCAGGGTGAGCTGGTATCCGCGCCAGAGGGCCAGGCCGGGCTACGCGGACCGGCCGCCCAGGCCCGCGTGCAGGAATGAGGTGAGGGCCTCGATGGCCGCCTCCTCGGACAGCTCGGCAGGGCCGGCGAAGTAGGCCGCCGCATACCCGGACAGCGTCGTGCTGAACAGGGATGCCGCCGTCATCGGATCGCCGGGGACGTCCAGGCCGGTCAGGTGTTCGGCGATGTGGTGCAGGTCCGGTTCGAGCATCTCACGGCTGCGCCGGGCGAACTCCTCGTCGACGATGGCGGCCTGGCTCAGCGCGGTCATCACCGCACGGTTGCGGCGGTAGAAACCCCAGAACAGCGCCACATGCCAGCGGACCGCCGACCGGTCGCGGAAGTCGCCGTTGTGGCCGGGCAGGCCGGCGCTCACGTCACCTTCGGCGAGCAGGTCGGCGAGGAGCGCTTCGAGCAGTCTCTCCTTGCTGGCGAAGTGCTTGTAGAACGACCCGGTCGCCCGTCCCGCCTCCGCGGTGATGTCGGTGATCTTCGTGTTGAGGTATCCCACCCGCGCGAACACCCGGATCGCGGCCGCCTTGAGTTCCGCCTCGGTCTGTGCCGCCGCCTGTCTGCGTGCGCCTGTCACCGCCATCGCCACCTCCTGACCTTGACGGAGGTTACCAACCACCCTATGGTGAATCCATGTTCACTGAATCAGGATTCACCGTAATCGTCGGCGCCGGCCCGACCGGGCTCACCCTGGCCCGCCAGCTCGACCGCTACCGGGTGCCGTACCGGATCGTGGAGAAGTCACCGCACCCGTTCGAGGGCTCCCGCGGCAAAGGGCTGCAGCCGCGCACCCTGGAGGTGCTCGACGACCTCGGGCTGCTGGACCGGTTCCTGACGGCCGGCTCCCCCTATCCGCCGATGCGCGCCCACCTGCCCGGCGGCGGCACCCGGGACTGGCGCCTGGACGAGCCGCACGAGCCCACCGCCGAGGCACCCTGGCCGAACACGCTGATGGTCCCGCAGTGGCGCACCGGCGAGCTGCTCGCCGACGGCATCCCGGTGGAGTACGGCGTCGGCGTCACCGCCGTCACCCAGGACTCGGTCACGCTCGACACCGGCGAGGTGGTCGAGGCCCGCTGGATCGTCGGCGCCGACGGTGGGCGCAGCACGGTCCGCAAGGCGCTCGGCATCGGCTTCGAAGGCGAGACCTTCGAGGAGGAGCGCCTGCTCATCGCGGACGTGCTGGTCACCGGCCTGGACCGGGAGCACTGGCACGTCTGGCCCGGCGCGGACGGCCGGTCGATGGGTCTCGGCCTGTGCCCGCTGCCCGGCACCGACCGGTTCCAGCTGACCACCCCGCCGACGGACCGTCCGCTCGCCGAACTGGTGGCGGACTTCGACCCGTCGATCACGATCACCGACGTGGGCTGGACGACCGAGTTCCGGGCCAACATCCGGATGGTGTCCCGGTACCGGTCCGGCAACGTCTTCCTGGCCGGCGACGCGGCGCACGTGCACTCCCCGGCCGGCGGGCAGGGCCTCAACACCGGCGTGCAGGACGCCTACAACCTGGGCTGGAAGCTCGCGACCGGGGACGACGCGCTGCTCGACACCTACGAGGCGGAACGCCTGCCGGTGGCGGCGGGCGTGCTCGGCATCAGCACCCGCCTGCACCGGCGACAGGTCGAGGAGGGTGCCGAGGCGGCGATGCGCCGCGACGATCCGGCGCTGCGCCAGCTGCCCCTGAACTACCGCGGCGGTCCGCTCGCCGCCGAGCACCGGGCCGATCCGGGCGAGCTGCGGGCCGGCGACCGGATGCCGGACGCGGTCCTCGACGACGGCCGCCGTCTCTTCGACGTGTTGCGCGGCCCGCACGCCACGCTGCTCGCGGTCGGCTGGACCGGCGGGATGCCCACCCTGCCCGGGTCGGTCCAGGTGCGTCATCTCGCTCTCGACACCCTTGCCGGGGTACGCGAGGAGTGCCTGCTCCTGGTCCGCCCGGACGGTTACGTGGGTTGCGCCACCACCGACCCGCGCCACATCGTCGAGTACGCCGCACTGATCAAAGTTCGGTGAACGACTCCCGCAGCCCGTCCCAGGACGCCTGCAGCGGGGCCGGGAACCGTGGCACCTCCGGCGCCGCCACATCCGACAGCACCGCCTCGACCAGGTCGTGGAGTGCTCCCGCCGGCGCGTCCGGGGCCGCCGCCAGCGTCTCGCGGACCAGTTCCGCCCGGGGGAACCGGCCGTCCCAGCGCCGGTCCGCGCCGATCCGCCGGTTCACCTCGACGACCCGGCGGCGCAGCCCGGCCACACGCGCCCCGTAACCCCGGTCGAGGCGCTCCCGGTCCGGCCGGGAGTCCCGTTCGGCGGACCGGGCCAGCCGTAGCCGCCGCTGTTCGGCGGCCTGCCGGCTGGCCAGCCCGAGCGCCTCGGCGATCTCCGACCAGGTGGCACCGTCCCGGCGGGCCCGGTCGATCGATTCCAGTTCGGCGGCGTCGAGCCGGGCACGGCGGATCACGATCGACCGAAGCTCCCCGAGATCCGCCACGCCGGTCAACCTAACTCACCACACACCCCCGCAAGCGTGGCGACTTCAGCCGGCCACAACACCCGAACTCACCACACAACCCCGCAAGCGTGGTGAGTTCAGCCGGCCACGACGCCGGAAGTCACCACTCTGGCCGGCGAGGGGGCGGTCAGCACTATCACCAGGGCGCCGAGGACGAAACCGGCGCCCACCAGGAACGCCAGGCTGTACCCGTCGTGCAGGGCGGCCCGCTCGGCCACCCCCGCCGCCAGCCGGGACTCGGAGACACCGGCGGCGACCGCGGCCAGCACCGCGAGCCCGAGCGCCGCGCCGGCCTGTTGCGCGGTGTTGGTGACCCCGGAGACCAGTCCGGTGTCCTCGTCGGAGGATCCGGCCATCGCCAGCATCATGATCGCCGGAACGGTGACGCCGATGCCGAGCCCCATCACGAGCAGCCCGGGCAGCAGGTCCACCAGGTACGACGGGTCGGCCGGCATTCGGGAGAGCAGCAGCAGGCCGGCGGCGAGCAGCGCCAGACCACTGATCAGGACCGGTCGCGGACCGAAACGGGCGGTGAGCCGCGCGGCCAGGAACAGCGAGACGGCCCCGATCACGATCGGGGTGGGGAGGAACGCCGCTCCGGTGCGCAGCGCGTCGTACCCCATGATCTTTTGAAGGAAGAGGGTGTTCACGAACTGGAAGCCCATGCCGGCCGCCAGGATCAGCAGGACGGCCGCGTTGGCGGCGAGCAGCCGCGGGCGGCGGAGCAGCCGGAGGGGCGCCAGTGGAGTGCGAGCGTACTTCTGGCGTACCAGGAAAAGAATGATCAACAGAAGGGCGACGGCCCCGACCGCCGGGCGCCCCTCGACGATCGCGAAGACACCCGCCGACAGACCGGCGGTGATCGACAGCGCGCCGGCGACGTCCAGGTCCCGGCCGATGCCGATGCCGGTGTCACGCGGCAGGATCCGGCGGCCGACCAGGAAGGCGGCCACCCCGATCGGCGCGTTGATCAGGAAGATGGCCGGCCAGCCCGCGGTGTCGGTGAGCACGCCGCCGACCACGAAGCCGATCGCGGCGCCGCCGGCCTGGGTGAAGCTGTAGATCCCCATGGCGCGCGCCTGCGGGCCGGGTTCCGGGTAGAGCCGCACGATCATGCCGAGGACGACGGCGGAGGCGAGCGCCCCGCCGGCACCCTGCACGAACCGCCCGGCGATCAGCAGTCCGGCGGTCGGCGCGAGGCCGCAGAGCAGACTGGCCGCGGTGAAGACGCCCAGCCCGGTCAGGAAGACCCGGCCGGCGCCGAGCAGGTCACCGAGGCGCCCGGCGAGCAGGAGCAGACCGGCGAAGGCCACCAGGTAGGCGTTGACCACCCAGGCCACACCGGCCGGGGAGAACCCGAGATCGACCTGGATGGCCGGGATCGCCACCGCGACGATGGTGCTGTCCAGGACGACCATCAGCGAGACCGCGCAGAGCACGGCCAGAGTGGAGCCACGGCGAGTATCGGTAGGACTCATGAGTCCTACCGTAACAGATAGTCCGGTTCCGAACTATCCGCTTGCGAACGACTTTCAGCGGCCGCGCGGACGCCTGATCGCCTTCGGTCCCGGAACCGGCTCGGCCGACGCCAGACCGATCAGCAGGTCGAGGAACACCTCACGACGGGCCGGCTCGACGTCGGCCAGCACCTCCTCGTGCACCCGGTCGACGATCCGCTGACCCTCCTCGGCCGCCGCCCGCCCCGGCTCGGTGACCGCGATGATCCGCGCCCGCCGGTCGGTGGCCGACGGACGACGCTCGGCCAGACCACGGCGCTCCAGGTCGTCGACGGTGCCCACCATGGTCGTCTTGTCCAGGCCGGCCAGGGCCGCGAGCTGGATCTGGGTCCGCTCCTCCTCCAGCGCGTGGATCAGCACGCACTGCGCCCGCGGGGTCAGGTCGACCTCGGCGAGCGCAGCGGCGAGCCGGTTGGACAGCACGGTGCCCGCCTCGGTGAGCAGGCGGCTGATGTCCAGCTGGGTTCGTACGGGAGCAGCCATGAAACAAGCTTATCCCCGGATGATCCCGGACCGGACTATCCGGCGAGGGAGCCCCAGGTGGGTGCGGACGGGATGGTCCGCAGCGGCATCCGGGCCTCGGCGGGCGTCCGGTCCCGCTTGCGGTTGTTGCAGGAGTGGCAGGCCGCGACGGTGTTGGACCATTCGTTGCGACCGCCCCGCGAACGCGGCAGCACATGATCGATCGTGGACGCGGCCTTACCGCAGTAAGCGCAGACGCCGCGGTCGCGGGCCAGCACACCGGCCCGGGACCAGGACGGTCCACGGCCGTGCCGCCAGCGGGTCACCACGTAGCTGACCAGGCGCACCACGGTCGGGATCGGATAGACACCGATGGTCGCGTCGGGCCGCGCCTCGTGCACCACCGCCACCTGACGGAACAGCATCCGGATCGCGTGCCGGAGGCTGACCCGCTGCAACGGTCCACAGTCGGCGTTCAGCACCAGGACCACGCTCATTGTTCGTCACCTCCGCGCCTTTTCCACAGTCGATCACCGCAGCTCAGACCGGCTGCCGTCAGAAATGAAAATAGGCGCGGCATCGACCGCGGACAACCGAATAAAGATCAGCGCAGGGCTTTGCGGACAGCGAACGTCAGCTGTCCGAGACCGATCATCTGGAGCAGGATCCACACGGCCACGGCCGGAATGATCAGGATCGGCCACAGCGCGCTGAGCAGTAACGCGGTGACCGTGATCGAGACCCGGGCCGGGCGCTCCCCCACCGTCACCACGCCGATGTCCGGCATCCCGGCGGCCGTCGCGCGGGCCCGGATGTACTCGTGCAGCCAGCTCAGCGCACCCGCGACGACCACCAGCCAGCCCGGTGCGCCGATCGCCCAGAACGCCGCGAGCCAGGCCGCCTCGCCGATCCGGTCGGCCACCGAGTCATAGACGAAACCGGTCAGCGTGACCCGGTTGGAGATCACCGCGACCGCACCGTCCAGCCCGTCGGCCATCGACGCCAGCAGCACCAGCAGCGCGCCTGCGGCGTACCCCGGCCGCCCGGCCAGCGCCGCGAGCGGCACGGCCAGGCAGAGAATCACCCCGGCGAGGGTCACCGCTATCGGCTTCACTCGCTTTTCGGTTAGAAAAAATCCGATTTTGTACGCTAAAAGCACCCAGCCTCGGACAAGAGGAGAAGCACGGCGCGGATCGAAGCCGCCGTGCAGCCCGGACCACGCAGCGCAGTACTCGTCCCAGGTCACCGCCCGCTCGGCACCGCGATCTCCGCGGGCGCCAGCTGCTGCCACACCTCACGGGTCGCGGTCGACCGATTCAGCGTGATGAAGTGGATGCCCGGCACGCCCTCGTCGAGCAGCCGCGCACACATCTCCACGCAGGTCTGCACACCGAGCTGCCGGATGGCCTCCTCGTCGTCGGCCACCTGCTCGAACCGGCGCAGCAGCGCGGGCGGGAACGGCGCTCCGGACAACTGCGCCGACCGCTCGATCGTCGCCATCCGGGTCACCGGCATCACCCCGGGCACGATCGGGGTGTCACAGCCGGCCGCCGCCACCCGGTCCCGTAACCGCAGATAGTCGTCCGCGTCGAAGACCATCTGGGTGATCGCGAAGTCGGCGCCGGCCCGGCACTTGCGGATGAAGTTACGGGTGTCGCCCTCCACATCGGCCGACCGCGGATGCTTGTAGGGGAAGGCGGCCACCCCGACGCTGAAGTCGCCGGACTCCTTCAGCAGGCGGACCAGGTCCTCCGCATACAGCACGCCGTCGGGGTGCCGCACCCACTCGCCGGACGGGTCACCGGGCGGGTCACCACGGACCGCCAGCACGTTGCGGATCCCGGCGCCGGCCAGCCGGCCGATGACGTTGCGCAGCTCGGCGACCGAGTGGTTCACCGCGGTCAGGTGCGCCATCGGCAGCAGGGTGGTCTCGGTGGCGACCCGCTCGGTGACGGCCACCGTGGTGTCCCGGGTGGTGCCGCCGGCCCCGTACGTGATCGAGACGAAGCTGGGGCCCAGCGACTCCAGCTCCCGGATGGCCTGCCACAGCAGACGCTCACCGGCCGGTGTCTTGGGCGGGAAGAACTCGAACGAGAAGGTCGGCGCGTCCGCGCGGATCAGCGAGCCGATCGACGGGGTGCCCGGCAGCCGGGAGGGGAGTCCGAGAGACACATCAGCACTGTACCGGGCGGTGCGACCTGACGATCTGGTCGAAACACAGCAGGCCGCACCAGATAGCGTCATGTCGTGACGACTTCTCCGCTCGAGGTGGCCGGACTGCGGTCCCGCGTCGACAAGGCCCTCGCCGGTTACCTCTCCGGCAAGCAGAGCCTGCTGCTGGACATCGACCCGGCGCTCGGCGACGTGGCCGAGACCGTGACGGACTTCGTGCTGGGCGGCGGCAAACGGCTGCGGCCGGCGTTCGCGTACTGGGGGTACCGGGCGGCCGGCGGCCTCGACTCCGACGAGATCGTGGCGGCCGTGTCGGCGCTGGAGTTCGTGCAGGCCAGCGCCCTGATCCACGACGACCTGATGGACCGTTCGGACACCCGGCGCGGCGAGCCCTCGGTGCACCGGCGGTTCGAGGCCCGGCACACCGCGCAGGGCTGGCGGGGCGGGGCGGCCGCGTTCGGTGACGCCGCGGCGGTGCTGCTCGGCGACCTGACCCTGGTCTGGTCGGACGACATGCTCCACCGCTCCGGGATGCCGTTCCCGGACCTGGCCCGGGCCCGGCCGGTCTTCGACGACATGCGCACCGAGGTGACCCTCGGGCAGTACCTCGACGTGCTGACCCAGGCGACCGGGGACACCTCGGAGGAACGGGCCGGGAAGGTCGCCCGGTACAAGTCGGCGAAATACACCGTGGAACGCCCACTGCTGCTGGGTGCGGCGCTGGCCGGGGCGGGCACCGCGGTGGTCGAGGCGTACAGCGGGTTCGGCCTGCCGCTGGGCGAGGCCTTCCAGCTGCGCGACGACGTGCTGGGCATCTTCGGCGACCCGGCGCAGACCGGCAAACCGGCCGGCGACGACCTGCGCGAGGGCAAGCGGACCTATCTGGTGGCGTCCGCGTTCGCCGCGCTCGACGACACCGGCCGCGACGAGCTCGACGCCGGCCTCGGTGACCAGGGGCTCGACGACGCCGGGGTGGAGCGGTTGCGCGCCATCATCCGGGACAGCGGCGCCCTGGCCGCCACCGAGCAGCGCATCGACACGCTCAGCACCGAGGCGCTGGACGTGCTGGAACGGGCCCCGTTGGAGGACGAGGCCCGCACCGTGCTGAAGGGGCTCGCGGCGGCCGCGACCCGACGGTCGGTCTAGAAACCGACCGCCTGGGCGCGGCGCTTCACCTCACGGGCCAGGTCGCCACCGAGGGCTTTCGCCGCGTTGCCACCGAGGGTCTCGTCCGGGGCGTACAGCCACCCGACGACCTCTTCGTCGTTGAACCCGGCGTCGTGCAGCACGGTGAGAACGCCCGGCAGGTGCTTGAGCACCGTGTCGTTCGCCACCAGGTCCTCGGGCACGAGCCGGATGCCGTCGCGCCTGACGGCGATCAGGTCGCCGTCGCGGATCATCTGGTGCACCTTGCTGATCGACAGGCCGAGCTTCTCGGACACGTCCGGCAGGGTGATCCATCCGGTCGGGCCGGTTACGGGTTCGCTCACTCGTACAGCGTGCCAGACCAGTGGGGAGACCAGTTGATGAGCCTGTGGCAGCGGGTCCGTGGCGAGATCGCGGGCGCATGGCGCTCGATCGGGTACGACCTCGGGCGGCGCCGGGAACCACCGGTGTCCGCGGTGCCCGGGCTCGATGTCACCTCCACCGGGATGAGCACCTTCCCGGGTTCCCTGATGGATGTCCCGGCGCCCCGGACGACCGATGCCCGGCCGCCCCGCCGGATGGTCGCGGTGGCCACGTTCGGCCTGCTCGCGGTGGCCGGGGCCGGTGGCGCGCACGTCGCGGCGACCCGCCTTTTCGCCACGCCGGCCGCGAACACCACGGTGGCCGCGCCGGCGGCCCCGGCCATCACCACGACGGGGCCTGCGGACCGGGGCGGCGTCGCCGGGATGGGGCCGGGGCCACGGCGCGAACGAGCCGCCGCGACCGTGGCCGCCGGCCGGGCCGCGGGGTCGGAGCCCTCGCCCACCGGCCCGGTCACTGTGGCCTCCGCCACAGTGACCCCGGCAACGAGGTCCCCCACGGCCCGGCCCGAGGAGAAGGACTGCGGGTGCCGGATCCCCCCGGTGCCGACCCCGACCTCACCCCATCGGGCGACTCCGGCCAGGCCGTCACCGACCGCCACCGCGTCGCCGACACCGAGTGAGGACCCGGAATCGGATCCTTCGACCGCACCGACCCGGACCGCCGAACCCGGACCGAACACCTCATCGGACACCCCCGGGCCGGACGGCAGCCATCGCCGGGCACATCGGGAAGTAGCCGGATAATTACGGAATGCCCCTCGGTCGGGGGGCGAATCGGTGCAGGTCACGACCTGTTCGGGTACCCGTTTGGACTCAGCTGTGACATCCTGGTCTGCCCTCACCGGAAAGACACATACACTTCACGCCGATGGACACCACAGTCGCCGATACGTTGATCGGCACAACGATTGACGGGCGCTACCGGATCACCGGTCGCGTCGCCCGTGGTGGCATGGCGACCGTCTACCGGGCCACCGACGAGCGACTCGAGCGCGCCGTCGCGCTGAAGATCATTCACCCGTCGCAGGCCACGAACGTCCACTTCGTCGACCGTTTCACCGACGAGGCCAAGACGATCGCCCGGCTCACCCACCCGAACGTCGTCGCGGTCTACGACCAGGGACGCCACCAGGGTCTGCCCTATCTGGTGATGGAGTTCGTGAAGGGGCACACCCTGCGCGACCTGCTCAGCCAGCGGCAGCGGCTGAACCCGGTGGAGGCGCTGGCGATCCTCGAGCAGATGCTCGCCGCGATCGCCGCCGCACACCGGTCAGGTCTGGTGCACCGCGACGTCAAGCCGGAGAACGTGCTGGTCGCCGAGGCGCCCAGCGGTGGCTCCGCCGACCTGGTCGACGCGGTGGTCAAGGTGGCCGACTTCGGTCTGGCCCGGGCCATCGAGGCCAGCACGGTGGACGAGTCCGGTCAGCTGATGGCGACCGTGGCATACGTCGCGCCGGAGCTGGTGCAGACCGGCCAGGCGGACGCCCGCACCGACGTCTACTCGGCCGGCATCGTGCTGTTCGAGATGCTGACCGGCCGGGTGCCCTACGACGGCGCCGAACCGATCGAGGTGGCCTGGCAGCACGTCGACAACGACGTCCCGCCGCCCTCCCGGTTCGTGCCCGGCCTGCCACCGGCGCTCGACCAACTGGTCGCCCGGGCCACCCGCCGGGACCCCGGCGCACGCCCCACCGACGCCGGCGGCCTGCTCTCCGAGGTACAGACGGTCCGCGAGAGCCTCGGCTCCGCCCACGTGGAGACCGCGCTGCTGCGCCAGGTCCCGCCCCCGCCGCGGCACAACGCGGCGGACGCCACCAGCCTGGTGCCGATGATCCCGGCCCGGGACGCGACCGCGATCGTGCCCCCGGTCCCCGGTGGCGGCACCCACTACCAGGCCTCGCACCGCCCCTCCTGGGCCCGCCTGCCCGAACAGGGCGGCCGCACCACGCCGCACCGCCGGGCCGCCGAGCCCGAGGCCCCGGCCGGCGGGTTCTTCGCCGACCGGCGCCGGCTCACCATGGTCTCGCTGATCGCGGTGATGGCCCTGGTCATCCTGGGCAGCACCTGGTGGGTGACGCTGGGCCGCTACAGCAGCGCCCCGTCCCTGGTCAGCATGTCGCAGGCGCAGGCCGAGCAGTCCGCCGCCGCCGAGGGCTTCAAGGTCCTGGTCGGCACCGGCGTCTACAGCGACACGGTGCCCAAGGACTCGGTGGTCAGCCAGAACCCGGCCGCCGACGAGAGGATCGTCAGCGGCGACACGATCACCCTGAGCCTCTCCCTCGGCCCGGAGATCCATCCGGTGCCCGACCTGGTCGGCATCGAACTGGCCGCGGCCAAGGCCGAACTCGAGGGGCTCGGCCTCAAGGTCAAGGAGGGCAAGGGGCAGTACGACGCCTCCGCCCCCGAAGGCGTGGTGCTCTCCACCGACCCGGCCTCCGGCACCCAGGTCAAGCCGGGCGACACGGTGACCGTGGTGCTCAGCAAGGGCAAGGCGCCGATCACCATCCCGGACCTCACCGGCAAGAACATCAACGAGGCCCGCTCCGAGCTGTCCAGCAAGGGCCTCACCGTGGTCGAGCGCTACAAGGAGAGCGACGAGGCCGCCGACACCGTCATCGGCCAGTCACCCAAGGCCGGCACCGGCGCGGAGAAGAACGCCGAGGTCACCCTCGACGTGAGCAAGGGCCCGCCGCTGGTCACCGTCCCGGACCTCAACAACCAGCCGTGCCAGCAGGCACAGGCCACGCTGCAGGGGATGAACCTTCAGGTGCAGATCATCTTCAACCAGAACGGCACCGTACGCGGACAGAACCCGCCCGCGAACACCCAGGTCCAGCCGCAGAGCACGGTGCAGCTGCAGTGCTTCTAGACCGCCGGATCGGATCACACACGAAGACGTCGGGTGGGCTGGCCAAGGCCGCCCTCCCGTACGTCGACGCCGCGGGCTCGGAGACGCTGCAGGTCTACGTCTCCAACTCGCGGGGCTGGGCACTCCCGGCAGGCGACCCCAAACAGGACGTCCTCTTCCGCGACGGCATCGGCGAGCGGGACATTCCGGCGTACATCCACGCCTCGCTGCTGGTGAACGTGGGCTCCCCCACCGAACTGACAGTGGAGCGCTCGGTGGCGACACTGGCCCACGCGCTGGAACGCGGCAAGGCGATCGGCGCGACCGCGGTCGTCTACCACGCGGGCAGCTCCGTCGACGAGTCGCACGACGCCAAGGCGCTCCACCAGCTGCGCGGCGCCCTACTGCCGCTGCTCGACCAGGCCCAGGCCGAGGGCCTGCCCCGGCTGCTCGTCGAACCGAGCGCCGGTGGCGGCCGCAGCCTCGCCTCCAAGGTGCAGGACCTGGAGGAATACCTCGCGGCGGTCGACGGCCACCCGTGGCTGGGCGTCTGCTTCGACACCTGCCACGCGTGGGCGGCCGGCCACGACCTGGCCACCCCGGGCGGCATGACCGAGACTCTGGACGCCCTGGTCACGGCGGTCGGTCCGGGGCGCCTCCAGCTGATCCACGCCAACGACTCGAAGGACGAGTGCGGCTCGACCCGCGACCGTCACGAGACGATCGGCCAGGGACGGATCGGTGCGGCACCGTTCGCGGAGTTGTTCGCCCACCCCGCCACGACCGGCGTCCCGATCATCGTGGAGACGCCGTCGAAGGAGCACGAGGGCCACGCCGCCGACATCGCGCTGCTCAAGGGCCTGCGCGACGCTCCGGCACCCGGCACGGCGGCCGACGGCACCCCCGCGAGCTGACACCGGCCGTCGCTGGCGGTTGCGCCAGCCGTCACTAGCGGCTGCACCGGCCGTCACTGGCGATTGCGCCGGCCGTCGCTGGCGATTGCGTCAGCTGTCGCTGGCGGTTGCGCCGGGAGGCCTGGTGCAGCCCGCCCGCGACGGACCGGTGCAACCGTGGCTGACGGCTCGACCAACCCAGCCGTCCACCACGGTCCCCCGCAAGCTTCGAACCGCCCTGGACGACGGCTCAGCCGACCCGGCCGTCCGCCACGGCTCAACCACGAGACAAAAACAACCGTGGCCGACGGCTCGACCGACCCAGCCGTCCACCACGGCCCACCTGCAAGGCAAAAACAACCCTGGACGACGGCTCAACCGACCCAGCCGTCCACCACGGCCCACCTGCAAGGC